>DKBO01000184.1 GCA_002448975.1 Nitrospiraceae bacterium UBA6898 | reverse complement strand
CCAGATCAATCTCGCATGGACAGCGTCGACGGACAATGTAGGGGTGTCAGGATATAGGGTCTATCGGAACGGTGCTCTGGTGGCAACGGTTACCAAGGCGAGTTATGCCGATGCCGGATTATCACCATCGGCCAGTTACAGTTATAGTGTATCGGCTTTTGACGGCGCAGGAAATAACTCGGATCAGTCAGTGGTGGTATCTGCAGCGACGCAACCAGTTGCCGTTTCAGTCATATATTTGAGCGATCTGGACTGGATATCTGCGACGAATGGCTGGGGGCCTGTGGAGAGAGATCAGAGTAACGGTGATAAGGCTCCCGGAGACGGCAGACTTATTACTCTGAGTGGACTGACTTATGAAAGGGGTCTGGGAGTGCACGCTGCTTCGGACATCCGTTACACCATAGCCGGACAATGTTTCACGCTTCTGGCCGATATAGGAGTGGATGACGAAGTGGGGTTGAATGGCTCAGTCGTATTTCAGGTATATGCTGATGGGATACAGTTATATGATAGTGGTGTGATGACCGGCGGCAGCCAGACAAAACAGGTGAATGTTGATATAAGCGGAAAGAATACGCTTCAGCTGGTGGTAACGGATGGAGGGGATGGGAATAATAGCGACCATGCAGATTGGGCGGGTGCACGGATTGTATGCACTCAAGTTTCAGATAGCAGTTCCCCTACAGTTCCTGCAAACGTAACGGCGGCAGCATCATCATCGAGCCGGATCAATCTCTCCTGGAGCGCCTCGACCGACAACATAGGGGTCTCAGGGTACAATCTATACAGGGATGGTGCTCTTATAGCGTCAGTCGGCCTTACCGGCTATGAAGACACGGGGTTGTCACCATCTACTACCTACAGCTACAGTGTATCGGCTTATGACGGGGCAGGGAATGTGTCAGCACAGTCAGTCCAAGTCTCAGCGACGACCATGGCACCTGAGACTGCGACAACAGGTTACATTACCGTAAATGTCAGGGAGTCGGATGGTATTACAGCGGTTACAACAGCTGTCTTTTATCTATACAGGGGTCTTGATCTGTATGGGGGCGGTTATTATGTCGGTTCAGGTACTAGTGATGCTGCCGGCACCCATACTTTCACTGATCTCGTTCCCGGCAATGATTACGTAGTGCGAGCGTATAAGCGGGACTACAATTTCGGTAATGGGGCATCTGTGATAGGAAGCTTTAATTATGTTGATATTTCAACAGGCAATGCTACGGTCACAATAACGGCAATTTCACCTTAATTCGATAAGAAGCATGAAAAGAGTGAGGTAGCCCCCATTTAGAGTGAATACAAGTTCGAACGAGAATAAGTTGTAGGCAGTGGTGCAGAATTTGCCGGTAACCGAGAAAAGGGAGTTTATATTGCCGGTGCTTCCGGCATTGCTCCGGAATCTTTCAGTCCCCCTCTGTTGAGGGGAAGGGGCTGGGGGTGGGTGTTTTAAGCAATGTTCTCATCGCCTCAAGGACTTCCCTGATTTTCAACAGGAACTCATTATCCCAGAACCGCAAACGCTCTGCCCGTCTTTTTGTAACTTTATCTGTGTCTATCATACCGGGGGAAGTCCAGAACGTCTATCGACGCTGGCCTTCTTCCTTGAAATAAGAAGAAAAATAGTGGGAATAATAGCCGTATTTGAGGTCATCCCTTTTAACTCCGTTTAAGACGACGCCGAGCAATTTCGTATTGACGTTCTTGAATATCCTGTTTGTTTCTGTAAGGGCTTCTCGCTGCGTCGAGCCTGCCTTTACGACCAGCACAGTGCCGTCAACAAAGCTGCTGAGCAATACGCTGTCTGGCATTCCCATCACAGGCGGGGCGTCGATGATGATGAAGTTGAATATGGCATCAAGGCTGCCGAGCAGACTCTGCATGCTTGAGGAGTAAAGAAGCTCGGACGGATTTGGAGAAACAGGTCCTGACGTCATGACGCTGAGGCCTTTTATCGATGTATTCTTTATACATTTGCCGTCATCAGGGCTGAAAGGGTAGTTGCCAGAAAGGACAGAAGAAAGTCCTATCCTGTTGTCCAGACCATAAGACTTATGAATATTCGGTCTCCTCATGTCTGCGTCGATGATGAGCCCGTTCCCGAGTGACTCTGCGAGCGCAGAAGCGATATTGATGCTCACCGTTGTTTTTCCTTCCTTCTCACCGGGGCTCGTGACCAGTATCATTTTGGGTGGTCTGGAAGGTGTAGAGAGTAATAGGAATGTGCTGATCGAACGAAACGCCTCAGCGACAGGGTTGCTGGAATCAAGGGCTATCAAATTCGTCCTTCGTTCGCCGTGCAACTCCGTCTGATACGGGATCATGCCGAGAGAAGGAAGATGCAAGGTTCTCTCGATTTCATCAGTATCCTTGACAGTATTATCGAAGTATTCCATGATAAAAGTAAGTCCGACTCCTCCCATCAGGCCGAACATAACTGAGAGGAAAAGGTTCAGCATCATATTTGGCTTAAAGGGAGATTTAGGATATATGGCCCTATCGACAATCTGGATGCTGGATGCCTTGCTCATTGCGGCTACACCGACCTCATTCATCCGCTGCAGCAAACTGTTCAATAATTCCTTGTTAACATCCACCTCCCGTTTCAGGATTTGGTATTGGACAGCTCTGCCTTGAAAGTCCAGGACCTTATTCTGCTGGGCGTCAAAAGCCCGCCTGAGATTTTCTTCTTTTTTCAGGGAAGCCTGATAGTCTGACTTCACAGATTTGACAATGTTCGCTCTCTCCTGTTCGATCCGATCCGCAAGCGCATCGATCTGGGCCTTGAGGTTCTTCATCTTCGGATAATCCGGCGTGAAGGTCTTTGAAAGGTTGAAATACTCGGCTTCCAGATTGGCATGTTGACTTTTCAGTCCCTGGATAAGAGGGTTGTTGATGACCAGCGGGTTTTGCGTGTTCGCCTCGGACACTTCCCGGTATAATGCCTCTTTCTGGAGTCTTTCCGTGGTCACATTGCTCAGGGCGGAAGAAACATCGGAGAAGTTCCTGTTGGCGGTACTCTGACTCTGATTACCCGCATCTACAAATATGATCGCATTCCGGGATGCATAATCATTAAGAGCTTTTTCCGAACGTTCCACTTTTTCCTTTGCCTTCTGTATCTGATCTTCGAGAAAGACCCTTGCCTGTTTGCTGGAGTCGACCCTGCTTTCAAGGTCATAGTCAATATAACTATCGGCTACCGCATTAGTGACATTCATGGCGAGATCAGGTTTGTGGGAAGTGAAGCTGACCTTCACGAGCTGGGAGTCCTTCACCGGGGCTATCTCAAGCCTGTTTATGAGCGAGTAAGAAAGGTATGCCGGTATTATTTCCTTATATGCAGGCACTTCCTCATTCGATGTCTTTTTTTCTTCGGCAGTGTCCGCGGAAAAAGCTGAAAGGACCCTCGATGAAACCTCCATGATCGGAGTCATAATGGCGCCCTTCATTTGAGAAAAAAGATCTTCGGGCAGAAGAAAATCCTTGTTGTCGGCAAGTCCAAGGCTTCTTATGACCTTCTCCGCAAGACTCCGGCTTTTCAGAATTTCATACTGGGTCTGATAAAAGTTCGATCCCTCTTTTGAAGGTAGGCCGGGAATCGACAAAACATTGGGGTCCTGCGCATCGATCTTGAGTACAGCGCTAGCCTTGAAAAGCGGGGTCATCATCAGCGATATGGCCATGGTCAAAAAAATAGCCGAGACAAAAAATACGATGAAAATCTTCTTTCTCCGCAGAATAACATTAAGGTAGTCTCTTAGGTGAACAGCATCAGCATCATGACGACCGCCGTGCAGTTCAGCGAGATACGCCGAAGGAAGTTCTGCCATTTTATATGGCTGCAGTTCCTGTTTTTTTTGTTTTGCAGTCTGGNNCCCTAAAAGCCTGCTCCGCCGATATTGAACATACCCATACCGATGCCGGCTGTGAGTTTGGAAAAGAATCTTTTAATTGCACTGGACGATACAATTATAATATCTTTATCCTTGATTTCAACGTCTTTCTCCTGCCCGCTAAGTACGGAATCGTAATCCAGAGTGATTATTTCCTTTTCGGACTTGCCCGTATCTCTGAAAATTCTGATATCAGATTTCGATGCCGACTCGTTGAGTCCTTTTGCCATGCTGATAGCTTGGGTAAAGGTTATCTTGTTCTTTAAATTGTATTCGCCGGCTCCGTTGACTGCGCCGTCTACAAAGAATATGCCGCTTTTGGGGACCTGTACGACGTCACCACCATGTACCGGTATATTTAGGTCCGCATTGCCGTCTAACAACAGTTTGTTCAGGTCTACAACGATTTTTTCCGTAGAAGTTTCATTCTCAACAGTATTGCTTCGTGTGACTCGCTGAACAATGCATATACTCCCGGCATCCGGAGACAGGCCACCAGCCATAGAGAGCATGTCGAGCAGATACCGCTGACCGGTGGCGTAATATACCTTAGGGTCCTTCACAGCACCCAGTACCGAGATCTGCTGGCTCCTATAATCCTTGACGAATACACCGACAACCGGTTCGGTAACGTACTTTTCCAACCTTTTCGCTATCAGGGATTCAAGTTCAGCGACGGAAAGTCCCGAAGCCTCGATGCTGTCGGTCAGGGGAAGTTTAATATAACCCTTGGCGCTGACGCGTGCAGTTGTCTTAAGTTCAGGAACCTGAAATACGTCAATCTCGAGCAGGTCTTCAGGCCCTATTTTGTAATCGGCAGAAGAGTATGCTTTTTTCAGGTCCTGCCCTTTTTGGGCAAGTTCAGTGTTCAATCTTTCGCTTTTTCCCGGGGCGGCTTCATCCTTCATTTGTGCATCATACTTTGAAATAATGGCATCATGCTGTGTACCAGAGCCAGCGCATGAGGTTAGCAAAAGCAGGATGAAAATCAGAAAAAAGATAAAACTCTGGAAGAGATCGTTCTTCATGAACAACTCCAGTGTCCCTTTACTTTTTCGTTTCATCTGTACGGATTCCATTTGCCCCCCAAAACAATTACCACAACCGGATCGCAGAGCGCTTACTTTATGAATGAGCAAGACTTATGCCACCGGCCTCATTAACGTGATGCGAACGCGCAGAAATTGACAGAGAAGGACAGCGCGGTTGACGAAATAGACTGCAAGAGCCTGTTTTTATTTCATTTATATCTCTGCAAACCTTGAGGAGCTTAGTGAAATAATGCTTGAATGTTCTGTGATAAATCCATATTTGTTTTGGATATATGCTAAAAGGCACTGCATATGCATTGTATGCGATGACTGATGCACGAAAACAATCAGTAGAAGCCACTGAAAAGAAAGAACAATTAATCTATTGAAAACAAGAAGTAAAACTGAATTTTAAAACTGATGGCATAAATATTAAAATACAGCAAGATTGCTTGTATCATTCGGATACATATTCATAATTTTAGAAATTTTTCTCTGTATCTATTGGATACACATTGGAGGTCAAGCAGGTCTTTCTGAATAAAAAGCTTGCATATCAATAAGTTGTACTGTCCTGAAGGAAAACCACAAAGAACATACTGTCCCCCAAGAAATTGTTTTAATGATGATGAGGCCGAAGGATAGCATAACTACTATTGTTGGGAAATTCTTCTGTTAGCAGAAGCATTGGGCAGTAAGTCGCAGCCTTCTGGAAAGATAAGCTGTGCAGCTCTCATAGGGCGCTGGTTGCTCACTCAAGGACAACTCCGGTGAGCAGCCTCAAGAGCCTCAGGACTGACGTGCCTGTCAAAGCTATATCCGCAGCTCATAAGTGTATTTTACAATTCTTCTATCCCGATCTCTTCAGGATGACGGCGACGCAAGCCTGGGCATCACGGGTTTTTTTCTCGTCCGACTTCTTGCCAGTGTCGGGGACATATTATGGATGCTCGGCATAGATATTGCTAATGTTTCAGTCACGGGGAAGGCCGTGATTAGCAGCCATTCTCCTGAAGACCGGGAAGCCGGACGTGAAGTGAGTGAGGGCTGTGTCATGAAGAGACTCCTCAGAACTACCTTACTTTTCATGAGCTGAATGCGCGGTAATTGATACGGAATGAGTTGAGATGTCCCGTTACCTCACATAAGAATCGTTACGAAATGATGTTTGACAAGCACGCGGCTTTTGGATAGTATTATTACTATTGCTAGGAGGGTATTATGAAAAAAAAGATGGTTGTTGCATGCGTATTGGTGATCTGTGCGCTTGGCGTTGCGCTTGTTTCCGCGCAGGATGGGGTGAAGAAGAAAAGACCGCTGCCGCATGATTACGGGAAAGTTGTCATAAACAACTTTTCCGAGAGAGCGAACATGGCCCCTGTCGTGTTCGATCACTGGCTCCATCGGTCTAAATATACCTGCAGGCTGTGCCATGTCGATCTGGCTTTTGGCATGAAGGCCGGTTCTACCGGGATACGCGCTGCCGACAATATGAAAGGCTACTACTGCGGGACATGCCATAACGGAAATATGGCAATTGAAAACCGTAAGGTCTTTGAGTCGTGTGCAAAAACATATTCTACGGTCGATGAGCGCAAGCGCTGCGATCGCTGCCATTCTCAGGGTAAGAGCGTGAACAGGCAATACGATTTTTACGCATACACGGAAAAATTCCCCAAAGAGCGTTTTGGTAATGGCATAGACTGGGAAAAGGCTGAAGCAACCGGCCAGATAAAGCTTATTGATTATATTGAAGGAGTTTCCATCAAAAAGAGCTCTTTAGCGGTCGTGGAGGACTTTGCGCTGGAACCGAAGGTGAAGGGAATGCCGGAAATCATCTTTTCACATAAGAAACATACTGTCTGGAACGGGTGTGAAGTCTGTCATCCTGAGATCTTTGTTGGTGTCAAGAAAGGCAACACAACATATTCGATGGTTGAGATATTTCAAGGAAAATACTGCGGGGTTTGCCATGTTTCAGTAGCTTTTCCCTTGCTTGATTGTCAGAGATGTCATACAAAACAGGTTGGATAATAGTATCGCTCTTCCTGTTTGCATCGCAGGTGACTCAGGCGGGAGAATTTTGGGCCTTTCCTGCTGATGCGCCTGCGCCGGAATACGGGAATCTGCTCATCAACAGGACCTCGGAAAAAAACGGGCAGAAGCCGGCAATTTTCTCTCACTGGCTGCATCGTACGAAATTTACCTGCAGGGTATGTCATTTTGAGCTTGAATTCAATATGAAAGTGAATACGACGGAAATTACCGAGAAGACGAACCAGGCCGGACTGCATTGCGGCGCGGCAAGCTGCCATGACGGGAAAGCCGCCTTCGGGCACCAGGAGCCGCACTGCAAAAAGTGTCATAGCGGCGATAAGACTGGTGGGAGTGAAAAGTTCAATGAACTTGCATCACGCCTTCCCAGGTCTCCTTTTGGTAATCATATTGACTGGGACGCGGCCATGAAGAAAGGTTTGATCAACCCTGTTCATTATATCGCGATCAAGCCGCCGGAAGACATTGAGTATAAGGAGAAGCTGGTTCTTGATGCCGGGTGGACGAACATTCCCCCTGCAGTATTTTCCCATAAACAGCATATTCAGTGGCTTGACTGCAATAATTGTCATCCGGACATTTTTAACATCAAGAAAAAGACAACAGAGCATTTTGAAATGGTGCGCATCCTGAATGGAGAATTCTGCGGTGTATGTCATATGACGGTAGCCTTTCCCATGAATAACTGTCAGCCTTGCCATCCCGGGATAAGACGTAAATGATGAAATTTTCTTCAGGGGTTCTTTTTCTTATAATACTCGCGGCATTTTCGCAATCATCATTTTTTGTTGATTCTTCCTTGTCTTTTCTTGTCGTTCAGGAAGCTCATGCCCAGGAATGGAAGGACGAGTTCGATGATATCTGCGGAAAGACCAGTAATGCGATGAAGCTTTCCCGGGAGGAACTGAAAGCCCTCATTGATCGTTGCGACAAACTCAGAGTTACCATAAATCAGCTTGAAGAGACGCAAAAAAAGGTCTATCTGAAACGACTCAGCCTCTGCCAGGACCTGTATTCCTACGTGCTGCAGTCAAAAGAAAGAGATTAGCAAAGTTTTGAGCCGCATCTGTGCCTTGTTACGTATCTCTCGGCATAATGTCCTGTATTGATACTTCAGAAAGAAGACGTAATTTGTTGTCTGCAATTACCCGTGCTCTCTATCCGAACGCTTACAAACGGTATTATCCTATATCGGCAGGGACAAGGAATTCATGTCTGCTTACCCGTGAGACAGCTTGGGGAANNGAAATGGAAGCCGTAGATAGAGAATGTTATGGCAAGGGGGAAAAGCCCTGGCCGCCTAAAGAGGGACCAGAAGAAGAGCCTCCAGTAATAGAAGCGCTCCTTGTTCAGGAGACCGAGCACGAACACGGATTTAACCGCGGCCTTTACATAGCCCCACTGCATATGGAACATCTTTTCCTGCTCAGGGTGATAATCCTTCAGAAACTGCCGCACCCGGGCGTAATAATTCTTGGGTGAATAGACGGTATCGATGATCTTCTTGTATCCGGTCNNAGCGATCCTGCTCTCCTGGATGAACTCGATCATCCTTTCAAAGATCGTTGCCGGATCCTTATCAAAACCTACGATAAAGCCGGCCTGCACCTCAAGGCCGAATTCCTGAATCTTCCTCACACTGGCTATCAGGTTGCGGTTCCTGTTCGGGATTTTGGTGCATTCGTGCAGGCTCTCTTCATGCGGTGTTTCGATGCCGACAAAGACGGTGATGAAACCAGCCGCTACCATCATTTTCATAAGTTCCTCGTCATCTGCCAGATTAACGGAAGCCTCGGTCGAAAAGTAGAACGGGTGTTTGTGTATCTTCATCCACTCGATGAGCGGGGGCAGTATCTCTGTCTTCAGCTTTGTTTTGTTGCCGATGAAGTTGTCATCNNCGCGCTTGTTGCCGATGAAGTTGTCATCGACGAAGAACACCCCGCCTTTCCATCCCAGGGATAAGAGTCTATCCAGTTCCGCGATGATCTGGTCAGGATCCTTTGTTCTGGGTATACGGCCGAACAGAGAGGTGATGTTGCAGAATTCGCAGTCAAAGGGACACCCTCTTGAATACTGAATATTCATGGATGCGTAATGTTTCATCTCGATGAGTTCCCATAGCGGCATAGGAGTGGTCGTTACATCTGCCCGTGTAGCAGAAGTATAAAGTGGTACGGGTTGACCCGTTTGCAGGTCACGGAGAAAAGACGGCAGCGTTATCTCGGCCTCATTGAGCACAAGATGGTCGACATCCGGAAACTCGTCGGGGTCATTGGTAAAAAGTGGTCCTCCGGCTATGACCCTCACGCCGAGATCCCGGCATCTGTTGAGCACGGTTTTTACCGATTCCCGTTGTATCGACATCGCGCTCAAAAGGACATAGTCTGCCCAGGAGAGATCTTTGTCGCTCAGGGACTGTACATTCATGTCCACAAGCTTTTTCTCCCAGGCAGGAGGGAGCATTGCAGCTACGGTGAGAAGACCCAAAGGCGGATAGACAGCTTTTTTCGAGATAAACTTTAACGCGTAGGTAAAACTCCAGAATGTGTCCGGATACTTCGGATATACGAGAAGAACCTTCATGATAAACTCCTTACCTGCGGCGCAGAGGGTTAATACAGGGGCGAAAAACGATTAGATAAGGAGAGGAGATGACAAAAACAGGATATCGTAATCGAATCATATTTGTACAGTATAGCATATTGTTGATCGCGGAAAACACTTCCGAGATTCGTGGAAGGATGTCACGAAATCCGTCGCATAGCCACACTGCGCTGTGATGAGATATTGCGAGTGACAGGTGAAGATAAACAGCTTTGAAATAAGCTCTGGGCATATCTGGTATAATTACGCACAATAAGTTTTTTATCGGTCTGAGGATGGCAGAGCGTGCACGAGACGTTCACGGGATATGATGCATAACAGCACGTTTTCAAATAACGGACGTACGTTGGTAACGAGGTAGTGATGGTGAGAACCTTGACCGTATGGGGGCTGTTCTTTATTCTGACAGCCGGCTGCGCCATGAACGGTTCTCTGCCCGCTGCCACCAGGAATTTTTCTGTCAGCACACTTGAAAAAGATGACCCGGAAAAAACTTACGGAGAGGCTGTCTTAGAAAAGATATCCGGCGGGGATGTCAAAAGAAGGGTCGTCGGCTGGATAGACAGGGCGAGTTGAAAGGCTTGCATGACTGACCAGGCAGTTTCGCCTGGTACGACAACCGGGATATGTGACAGCCTTCGAAACGGTTTTTTCATGCTCCAACTCACCTTCAACAGCATGCCAAGAAAAAGTCCGGTCATGATCGCGCATGAAGTCTTTGCGCGCGATGAAGCTGATCTTCCTTCGATCGTCTCTGACTGGCGTTATGCCGCCGTATTCTCAAAGGCTTGCGAAAAGGATGGCGGTAATCCGCAGGAGGTCATTTCTGCAGCAGAAAGCCGGGTTTACTGCGAAAAGGCCGGTTTTCCCTACTGGGAATTCATTGAGGGCTATGCTGATGTCCGCCCCGCGTATAAGGGGCCGCCGCTGAACAAAGAGCATACGGTCATATACAGGGCTGTTGCTACTGCTCCGCTCACGGACTGAAGAGAATAGATTTTCTGAAAGGCTGCCCGCCTCTGCGACGCTATAGGTATGCGAACAGCAAACAAAGGGCACGAGCGGGCTGTGCGCAGGATCATAAACCAATCTCATGCGGCATGATCTTCAACGAAAGACTCATCATTACAGCGTCGGCCAATGATTCAGCAGGGAGCAGGCGGTAAGACCGGCAACACATCTGAAAAGTGCGGCAACCCTAAGCCGTTATTTCTCCCTTTTGGCCTTTTTCCAGAAAGACAGATCTTTGATCATGAGCCTGAACATTTCGGGTAACGTTTTTTCCGAAACTTCCCTGCACCGGCAGTCGTCCCCAGGACTAGCTATCGGTTTGTACTCTTCCGTTCCCTTTTTTTCAGCATGGCTGCCAGTAATCTTTGCCTTTTTCTGCCGACCTTTTTGCTTTATCGCACCCATGACGTATTGTAACAGGCTTCAACAGAAAGCGGTATCTCTTATTGAGGTGGAGGGATACCAATAAATATGACCGCGACTACAGTAAGGGAATACGCGGCCTTTCGCTCTGTTGTCAACAAAGAGAAATGTCCGGTNNAGGCAGCCTTCTTATGCGAGATGAGGACCTTCTTTCCCTTGGGATTATACGTTGCCAGTTTTCTATTTCCCTGAAAAACAGCAACAGAGCCATCAGGATACTTATGGCCCCGAATCTTCACTCTGACATAGTTGCAGCGATATTGATCAGGAGGGATTTGAAGGACTAGGCGATCGAACCTGGCACAATTGTCATTGATGGATGCGAAAGGCCCGCTCAGAGCGGCCCTCTTGCCTCAGGGGTATGCCAGTAGTGACTGCCCCTATTTGTGCAAATACGCCGTGACCCTCGATGACATCCTTGATTCCCTGGAAACAGCTCTGCGTCCCTTGCTCTTCGACAAAGAACATCGATGGTTACTGGTGGCATCATCCATGGTTACGATGAGATCCCATACCTTGCCATGGAGCCCCACGCATGCCGGGAACCGTCCTGATGCAGGATCATGCGGATATAGGGAGTCCTGGGCCGTTGTTTTTTGGATACTCTTTGACACAAGTCCCTTGGCCTGCAGGGTCTTCTTTACCCATGTGTAGCTCCTGAGACCATCGTGAGCCCTACGGTACCAGTTGGTAAATCCATGGTACCGAGTTACAGATCAGCGAGGGCCACTATCTCATCAACAGAATCACTGCGGTGTGATACCCGGCCTATGCGCTGATCAATGTGCCCNNTATGCCAAGCAGCATTACGGCCTCTTCCTGCGTCAACCTCCCCCGCTGCCATTTTTCATGTGCCCCTTCAAAGCTCATCTTCCGTACCCCCTGTAGTAGTTCCGTCCTCTCCATGAACGGCCCCTCCCTGCCGTCCAATCGTAACCGGACAGTTTATGTGCCCGCTACATTTCTCAGCCCCTCATATTGACAAAAGTATTACTTTTGTATTACCATTAAAACATAATAACGACAGGGGGTATGAGGCTCTATGGCACTGAAACCCATTACGCTGAGACTTGATGTGGAAGAATACGAAAGATTGAAGAAATACCTGGATGAATTCGGCGATCCCGATATTAATGTGGCTTTTGTACTGAGATCATATATCCGGGATCTCAATAGGGCAATGCCTTTTATGGTAAAGACAGGTGTGGACCTGAAAAACTATCTTGGATTGCTCGGTTCCTGGCTTAAAAACTTCGGGTCTATGACTGATGCCGAAATGTTTTCAAAAGTAATGAATCCATGGGCATTGTGGAATATGCCGGGGGCAGCCCCTCAAAAACCAGCGGATACAACTGAAGATTCTGTGCAGAAAAAAGATGGAAAAAGTGACCGGAGCAGACAGCAGGACTAATTCCCGGGAGATGTGACAACCAGACTTCCCATAATAAAAAGGAGACGCTATGTTTAATGACGACTATAAAACAAAAATGAATGACCTTTTTACCAATCCTCTCTTCAAAATTGGATTTTTTGATTTCTTCCTGAAAATGCAGCAGGAAGGGATAGATGCGGCTAGAAAGTATTGGATGGCCTATTCGGAAAAAAACGGTCTTTTCCCGAATGTCCTCGATACGTACGAACGGATGGCCGACTTCTATATCATCCTTGGTTTTGTGCCAAGAACAAAGTATGACCAAGTCCTCAGCGAGAATAAGAGCCTGAAAGATGAAAACAAGTTCCTCAGGGACACCATTCGGGAACTTCAGATCAACCTCTTCACCGAAGGTGGAGAGACGGCCCAGCAGATCTGGCATAAAAGCATTGATAAGCAACTCGAAGTAAACAAGGAGATCGCAAAGAATTTCTTTGAGCTCTTCAGAATGTTAAAGGTGAGCAGCGAATAGGCTGCTCCCGCAGACTTTCGGTTTCAGATCAGTATTTTACTGATAATGCAATATACGTATGAGGTGAAGAGTATGGAAAAGATGATGGAATATGTTGATGCATGGATGAAGTCCCAGAAGGATTTCATGGATAAGTGGGCACAATCCCAGAAAGACATGATGGGGAACTGGAGTGAGGCGACAAAAAAATTCCAGGCATCCCTTGCGTCCATGAGCAGTTCTCAGGAAGGTCCGGCAAAAGAAATGATGACCCTTTACAATTCCTGGCTGACGACGATGGTTAATTCCTCAAAGAATTATGCCCAGGAGCTTGAAAAAGTTCAGGAGACCTGGAAAAGTGCGGTTGAGAAACAGATGGAAATGAGCAGGGAGATCGTGAAAAAAATGTCGGAGCTGTTCGAGCAGACAGGCAAGAAGTAAGTCCATCGCGGCAAGAGAGGAGATATTCCATGGAAAGCACGAAGAATTATTTTGATGCCTGGCTCAAATCACAGGAACAGGTCTTTGGCAACCTGAATGAGATGACAAAGAAGTTCCAGCAGGCTCTCCAGGGCCTCGGGGGCAATGCAGGAGGGATGCCGGGCTTTGCCGGTTTCGAGGATGTGTATGCCTCCTGGACGACGTCGGTATTGAATGCCCTGCAGGGCACAGGCTCCGCCGACATAAACCTTCTGAGGGAGACCATTTCCAAAACCCTGACCGGATCCAATGCCTACCTGAAGCTCTATGAAATATGGCTCCCGCTCCTTAAAGCAATACAGGAAAAGGCTGCAAGTCCCGATTCCTACAAGGACCTGACTGATCCGGCGAAATACAAAGAGATGCTTGACCGCATCTTCGGTTTTGATCCCACCTCAGCTTCGAGGATCACCGAGCAGGTCTCAAGGCTCCTTGAAACCCTTGCAGGGTCATCGCAGGGTTTTACAAAGCCCTGGATGGACGCTTCCGGAAAAACCCTTAAATCCCTTCCCGGCCTGATGGAAGGCCATCCCGAAGAGGTTATGAAGATATTCCATACGTTATTCAGTGCCTTTGACAGCACAATAGGGCGGGCGTTTCATGTCCCGGCAGTGGGGAAGGACAGGGAGAAGATCGAACTTCTCCTCAGGAGCCTCGATGACCTCTCTGTTTACCTCGCCAGAAAGACAGAATACGAGCATATGATGTACGTCACAGGTATCAGGGCATATGAAAAAGTTATTGCCACGGTTGCGGGCAAGGTCAGCAAGGGAGAGGAGCTCAAGAAATATGACGAATTCTTCAACCTCTGGTTGGATGTGAGCGAGAAGGCATACTATGCCCTTTTTCAGGCAGAGGATTTTTCGAAGAAACAGGGGGAACTGCTTGAAGCATCGGTGAATGTGCGGCAGCACTTTTTTAAGTTGATGGAACTCTATCTCTATGATTTTCCTATCGCACTCCGATCGGAAATGGATGATCTGTACAAGACGATCTATGACCTGAAGAAGAAAGTGAAGAGCCTCGAAAAACAGATCGTGGAGGCACACGCATGAAATCTGCAGTGGAAAATTTCGACATAAGGAATTTTATCAAGGAACTCGGCGAAGTCAACACCAAACTCATCAAGGGAACAGAAAACCTTGCCGGGATAGAAGAAATAGACGTAGGGACAGCACCAAAGGAACTCGTCTACGAAGAAGACAAGCTCAAGCTCTACCACTACAAGCAGGAAGGCAAGGTAACCTGTGGGGTGCCGGTACTGATCGTTTACGCATTGGTGAACCGGCAGTACATGCTTGATCTCCAGCCGGACAGGAGCATTGTACGGAATCTGCTGCAGCACGGCATGGACCTGTATATTATTGATTGGGGGTATCCGAGAAAGTCGGATATGTATCTCACCCTCGATGATTATATTACCGGATATCTGGACAACTGTGTCGATGCTATCAGGAAGAGAGTTGGGAAGAACAGGATAAATCTTATGGGCATTTGTCAGGGAGGGACCTTTTGCGGGATATACTCTGCACTCTACCCTGAGAAGGTGAAGAATCTCATCACCCTCGTGGCGCCCTTTGATTTTTCGACGAATGACGGCTTACTGTTCAACTGGGCAAAAAACATGAATGTCGATGCTCTCGTCGATACCTATCGGGTCATCCCCGGCGATTTTCTGAATTCCGGTTTTCTCATGCTGATGCCCTTCACCCTCAACATCCGAAAGTATGTGGACATGCTCGATGTGGTAGAAGACAAGGAAAAGCTCCTCAATTTCCTCCGGATGGAAAAGTGGATATTCGACAGCCCGGGTCAGGCAGGAGAATGCCTGAGACAGTTCATCAAGGACTGCTATCAGGGTAACAAGCTAATCAAGGGGGAACTCAGAATCGGCGACCGTCTGGTTGATCTCGGGAACGTAACGATGCCCCTACTTAATATCTACGCATCTGCAGACCATCTGGTGCCTCCCGCGGCGACACGGCCTCTGAATGATGTTGTCGGCACGATGGACAAGACGCTGTACGAGTTCAAGGGCGGGCACATCGGCGTTTTTGTCGGCTCGAAGTCCCAGAAGGAACTCGCACCAGCCATTGCCGCCTGGCTCCACGAGCGGGACGGCGAAGGTCAGACAAAGGCCTCCGCAACTCCGGAGAAGACCAGGGCTGAAAAGACCGGACGGACAACACCTGAAAGAAAGCAGAGCACTAAGGACAAAAGGCTGAACAAGACGAAGTAGAAGGGAGAAGACGACGTTCCAATCCAGAATCGTAATACAGGGAGGTATTCTTTATGGAATTTAGCGGCAAGAAGGTGATCGTAACGGGCGGTGCAAGAGGAATGGGAAAGAGGTTCGCGTCAGACTTGAAGCATCTCGGTGCCCAGCCCTTTGTATTGGATGTGATTCAGGAGAACCTCGACGCGCTCAAGAATGAGACCGGCATAGCCGGGCAGGTCGTGGATGTGAGCAACGAGAAGAGCGTCGAAGCTTTTTTTGAAAGCTATGTCTCGGCAAACGGCGCGCCTGACGCGTTGATTAACAATGCGGGGATCACTGCTGATGCACTTTTCATCAAGCAAAAAGGAGAAGAGGTAACCAAATTCCCTTTCGCGAACTGGGAAAAAGTGATCAATATCAATCTGACCGGCGTATTCCTCTGTGCACGGGAAGCTGCGTACCACATGGTGAAGCACAAGGTCAAAGGTGTGATTATCAATATCTCGTCCATCAGCCGTGCCGGCAACCTCGGACAGACCAATTATTCAGCTACGAAAGCGGCGGTAGATTCAATGACCGTAACGTGGGCTAAGGAACTTTCGAAGTACGGCATCCGTGTGGGGGCCATAGCACCCGGCTATATCAATACCGAGATGGTTGCCAAGATCAGACCCGATGTGCTCGAAAAGGTCGTTCAGAACATTCCGATAGGGAGATTGGGAGAGATGGAGGAAATTTCTCAGGCCGTTCAGTTTATCGTAAAAAATGATTTCTTCACCGGGAGGGTCATGGAAGTAGACGGCGGGATGAGAATCTGATTTTGTCTGCGTGCCGCGCGGATTTATTGTGGTGTTCTCAATCCTATGGGAACCCATGGAAGAGGAGGAGGTATGGAAGCGTATATCGTGGGTGGCGTAAGAACAGCCATCGGGAGATTTAATGGTTCACTGACGCCGTTTACTACTATTGACCTCGGAGCGGAAGTGATCAGGGAGGTCATGAGAAGAACTTCAATAAAGGGAAACGAAGTCGATGAAGCAATTATGGGGAATGTTCTCCAGGCTGGATTGGGACAGAATCCTGCGCGGCAGGCGGCCATCATGGCAGGCCTTCCGGAAAACATTCCTGCGTTTACGGTGAACAAGGTATGCGGCTCGGGATTGAAGTCTGTCGGGCTTGCAGGTCAGGCTATTGCTTCAGGCGAAGCGAATGCCATTATTGCCGGCGGTATGGAGCATATGACCAGTGCCCCTTATGTCGTGAAGTCAGCCCGGTGGGGTCAGCGCCTCGGAAACGCCGAGATGATCGACACGCTCATCAACGATGCCCTGTGGGACATGTTTTATGAATGTCATATGGGGCAGACCGCCGAGAACGTGGCAGAAAAGTATGGGATTACCCGGGAAGCGCAGGATGAATTTGCGGCAGTATCCCAAAAGAAAACAGAACAGTCCATAAAAGAAGGGAAGTTCAAGGAAGAGATTGTTCCGTTGAAGCTCAAGCAACATAAAGGTGAGGACAAAGTTTTTGACACCGACGAACATCCCCGCTTCGGGACCACCGTTGAAAGTCTGGCGAAACTGCAGCCGGCTTTCAAGAAGGAGGGCACGGTGACAGCGGGAAATGCCTCAGGAATCAATGATGGGGCTGCTGCGGTGTTGGTTGTGTCGAAAGAAAAAATGAAGGACCTTCGTCCGGCCTGGGCTTTCAGGATTAAGGGCTCATCGTCTGCGGCCCTGGACCCTGCGTTCATGGGGCTCGGCCCCATAAATGCGTGCAAACAGCTCATTGAAAAGTCGCATTGCTCGGTTCGGGATCTTGATCTCATAGAGATTAATGAGGCATTTGCTTCACAGTCGATCCAGGTCCACCGTGAAATGAGATGGGATTTAAACAGGGTGAACGTACTGGGCGGTGCTATTGCACTCGGGCATCCGGTCGGAGCGAGCGGAACAAGGATTCTTGTTACACTCCTTCATGAAATGCTGCGAAGGGATGTGAATCTGGGTCTTGCTTCGCTCTGCATCGGCGGAGGACAGGGTATCGCCATGATCGTGGAGCGTGTCAGATAATTTTTAACCCAAGAGCCTCATCTGATTACGGGAAGTTTCACGTTTTGGGGCCTGCAAAGAAAAAGAAACTGCCTTAACCCTCTATGCCGTTACTGCCATTTTCTCTTTTGAAAGGGGATGGTGAGCATCAATAACGTATTTCTCTGGACAATACTAAAAATATGGATACATGGTTGTTTGCTGAACATAATGTTATGTTGACAAGGACATATTGTCCTGATAGCTTTTAATTAGATACGTGATTTGTGATGGGAAGCGAAAAACCTGTTGATGGGTTGACAATGCTATTTATACGGGGAAATTGAAGATGCTTGAGGACTATCCCAAGAAAGTAAAACTTAAAGACGGGATCTTCGTAACCCTGAGGCCGATGACGAGAGATGATGAGCATGGTGTCTACCTGTTCTTCAATTCACTTTCCGAAGCGACCAGGCAGTTCCTGAGAAACGATGTGGTTGACAGAAAGATTCTCACGGGCTGGATGCGGGAGCTTAATTATGAAAAGACCCTTCCGATCATCGCGGAATATGAAGGAAGGATTGTAGCAAACGCTACCCTGCATCGAAAGACATTTGGGTGGGGACGCCATGTCGGAGAGGTCAGAATAGTGATACATTCCGACTTTCAGGGCCGCGGCCTGGGCGGGATCCTTTCTGATGAGATATGCCATATTGCTGCTGCAGGCGGACTTAAAAAACTGGTTGCAAGGATCATAACCGCCAGGGTAGATGCCATCAAAGCCTTCGAAAGTTCCGGGTTTGAACCCATAGCGGTGCTAAGGAACTACGTCAAGGACATCAACCAGAATTATGCAGACATTGCGATTATGGTTAAGGAATTAGCTTCCCCCAGAACAGAGGGATCATAAAGGTGGCGTCATGCGTGAAGTGGTAATTGCAAGCGGTGTTCGTACTCCCATAGGCAGTTTCGGCGGGACCTTAAAGGATATGCCTGCGGTTGACCTCGGTGGAATTGTCATTCAGGAGGCTGTCAGGAGGGCGAGAATAAGTGCCGACAAGGTTGATCTGGTAGTAATGGGGAATGTGCTTCAGGCTGGGCTTGGACAGAACCCTGCTCGCCAGGCGGCAATAAGCGGTGGGATATCACAGTATATTCCAGCAGTGACCGTGAATGCAGTCTGCGGCTCCGGCCTGGAGGCGGTTATCATGGCTGCCCAGAAGATAAAGGCTGGTGATGCGGAGGTAGTCGTGGCCGGGGGCATGGAAAATATGAGTCAGGCCCCCTACGTCCTGACCCAATCACGGTGGGGTCAGCGGATGGGCCACAGCCAGATGATCGATGTCATGATCAACGACGGTCTGTGGTGTTCATTCAGTGATACTCATATGGGCGTTACGGCGGAGAACGTGGCGAAGAAGTTCAATCTCACCCGTGAGGTCCTGGACACTTACTCTGCCATGAGCCAGGCCAAAGCGGAGAAGGCGATTGCATCAGGCCGTTTCAAGGATGAGATCATAGCAGTTACTGTGCCCCAGAAGAAGGGTGACCCGATTATTTTTGATACAGACGAGTACCCCAAGTTTGGGACGACCCCTGAAAAACTGGCTAAGCTGAAACCTGCCTTTGACAAGAAAGGGACCATAACTGCCGGCAACTCCTCCGGGGTAAATGACGGAGCTGCCGCCCTGCTGGTGATGTCGGCTGCTAAGGCGTACAAACTCGGAATAAAGCCGCTGGCTAAAATTGTATCTTACGATGCAAGGGGTTGTGAACCCGAACTCATGGGAATAGGTCCTATCCTGGCTGTCCAGAGCGCTATCGCCAAGGTCAAGACCGAACTGGGGAAAGAGATTGATCTCGTGGAGCTGAACGAGGCCTTTGCAGCACAGGCAATCGCCTGCCTTACAGCGCTTAATATCGACCCTGAAAAGGTGAATGTCAACGGCGGGGCCATTGCACTGGGACATCCTATCGGTTGCAGCGGTTCGCGCGTGCTGGTTACGCTTCTCTATGAGATGCAGAAACGGGATGCCAAGACGGGTCTGGCAGCCCTTTGCGTCGGGGGCGGGATGGGATTTGCCATGATTGTAGAGCGCGGATGGTACTTCTGATGCGGAGCATAGGTGCGTGGTTGCCTACTGAATTTTTTTATTTTTTTGGAGACTGAAGTGGATAAGCTTGTGGAACTGTTGATCAAGAGGTACCCCAAGAAGGTTCTCCTTGACGATAAGAGCGAGATCATGTTCCGGCCTCTTCGCAAGGATGACGAAAAAAGTCTTGCTGAGTTTTTCAGCAATCTCCCGCTCAAAGACAGGGTTTGTCTGAAAGAGGATGTTGCCGACCCTAAGGTAATAGAAAACTGGATCGTGAATCTCGACTATGACAGCGTCCTTCCTATTGTTGCCGTTGCTGAAGGCAGGATAGTCGGAGACGCAACGCTTCACTTCAGCCCCATCGGATGGACAAAGCATCAGGGCGAGATCCGAATCACTACAGATATCAATTACCGTGTCAAGGGCCTGGGCACGAGGCTGACAGTGGATATTATGGATATCGCTAAAGAGCTGGGGCTTGAACAGCTCAGCCTCGAGATATCCCCTGAGCTTCAGGAGGCTTTTCTGCTTTGTCAGAAACTCGGTTTTAAACAGGAGGCTGTACTGAAAGGCTTTATTGTTGATCTCGAGGGGAATGAAACAGACCTGGTTTTAATGGTCAAACATCTGAATGAATAATGGCGTGGGAGTACGAGTGTTTTGCTGCCTCTGACCGCGTCATTGCCTTCGACATGTGCTGCCCCACATAAAGAAAAACGGATAGTCCTCTCACATATACACAATGTTATCCGGCAGGTCAGTCAGCTTTTCGCATTTGCTCTCCGTGACGGCGAAGGTGTTTTCGATACCCACGGCCCCCTTTTCAGGGAAGAGGAACGTCGGCTCGACTGCAATCGTCTGGCCTGCCGTAAGGGGAGCCTTGAACTTTGGCGCGAGGACCGGCAGTTCGTCAAGTTCGAGGCCGACGCCGTGGCCCACGAACTTTGCCAGCTCCCCCGAATGTCCCATAAAGTTCTCGCCGAGCCCCGCTTCTGCGGCCATCATGGCAGCACCGGTGAAGAGGTCTTCGCAGATCCTGCCGGGGATGAGGTTTTCCCTGACCCATGCCAGAATGGCAAGAGATGTCCTGAATGCCTTTTCAAGCTCAGGCGCAAGTTTACCGAAGCAAAAGATCCGTGTCATGTCAACGATGTATCCGTTGTAAAAGCCGCCATAATCGACCATGATCGGCTGTCCTTCGCTGATCCTATCAGTTGACGGACCATAGGGCGCAGCAGTCCAGTGTCCCCTGCCGGTGACCCGGCCGTCAAAGCAGCCGGCAAGAGCGGCATTACGGCCGGAGACCGCTATCCCGGTGATCTCCTGGTTGAATCCCCTGATGCGCAGATACCCGCCGATGCCAGCCATACGCAGGTGGTGCTCGAAGTCGGCAGCTAGGTCTAGTTCACGCATGCCGGGCCTGAGGAATTCAGGGATATGGCTGAAGGCCTCTGCAAGCAGTTTGCCGCCGATCCGCATCTGCTCCAGCTCCCAGACGGATTTCACCGAGCGCAGATCACGGTTGACAGCGGAGATGTCAACGAACTCACAATCCGGGAGAAGGTTCCGGTAGAATGTATAATGCTGCACCGGCAGCACATCAAAGGTGAGACCGATCTTCCGAGCCTTTTTCCCGAAGATCTCCGGGAGGTCCCTGCTCGCAGGGAAGGGCCTCACATCCCCTAGGGCACTCTCCTGCTGCGCTCGACTGAAGCTCTTTCTCACCAGAAGGACCGGCACTCCCTCGGTCGGCATCCAGAGGACGCAGTTCTGGCGGGTGCCGGTGAAGTAAAAGACGTCCACGGAATAGTTGAAAAGTGCGCCGTCAAGACCGTCGGCAGCGAGCCTTGTCCTGATTTTCTCTATCCTCGCTGTGATCTCTTCCCGAGGCACGGGCCTATTCATCATCACCTGCATCAGTCTCTTTCTTCGCCCACGTCCACAGGCTGGCTCTGGAGCCTCTTATAGTAAAAATTCTGTCCGTACAGCACGCTGACCGGGTTATGCCCGGTGACCCTGTCCTTGACCACGAGCGTCGTGACCGGAGCGTCAGAGTATTTCGAGAAGAGCATGTCATGGCCGACGCAGAGACCGACGATAATATTCATATCGGTGCCGGCGCGGTTCAGGAGTTTCGCCTGGGCCACGGGGTTGCAGGCCGGCTCGAAGGTGTTGGGCCGTACCTTGTTCTTCTCGTTCAGTCCGAGTTCCAGTTTGTCTATGCTGCCGGTCTTGCAGCATACGCTGAGCGGATCAAATCCCTGCGCTCTGAGAATGACGGCAAGCCGGTTCGTCTCGTCCAGGAGGCCGATACACGTGGCCACGCCGATCTTGCGGTATCCCATCAGCTTTGCAAAGGCGATCGTGTCCTCGACGCGCGTCCAGCGGGCATTTACAGCGTCGCTCCCGGGGACCGGCTGGTAGCAGAGCCCCTCTACCTTTGTGGCGACCTGTGCCATCTTCGCGTCTTCCGTGTTGCCGCGGTAGAGATCAAAGGATTCCCGGATAACGTCCTCGTGATCCTGGGTAGGACAATAACCGGGCTTGTCAGGCCTTCTGGCAGGATCGGCACTCCAGCAATTCGTTGTCCCGGTCTTCTGCCAGACATTGCTGCACAGTCCGCAGGAAAATTCCGTCTTCTTTGTCATAGCCTTGTTCCTCCCCGCTCCGGCTTTTTGACCAGCTGCTGTCAAAGCTGTGCAGGTATTTTACCACGCAGGGGGGAGAGGGAACATGCAAAGAGGTCAAAGGGGATAGTGTCGGTGATTGCAACGTTGCAATTAAATTCTGATGTGCTATAGTGTGAGTACATTCAACAAGAAGGAGGCGGACATGGCAACGGCGAAGAAGGCAATGTGTGCAGGTAAGACGAAGCAGGGGATGAAGTGCAAGAAGACTGCTGTGGGGAAGTCGGCTTTTTGCGCAACGCACAAGAAAAAATAACTCCCGTACTGCAGAAGATCTGATAAGACTGCCCACAAGGCAGTCTTTTTTTTGCCGGCGCAGGCCGGCAACAGAACACATTCAGCCTGTCAGGAGATTGCTCAACCCGCCTCACCGGACCGTCGGAACGGATCGGATTCATTCTGCAGCGCTTCCAGTATCCAGCTGATGATTGCCGGCTTGTTCATGGTATAAAAATGCAGGAATGTTACCCCGTTCTTCCTGAGATCTTCGCACTGTTTCACCGAGTATTCCACGCCGAGCTTTGCCATCTCCTCCGGTTTGTCCAGGAACGGATGCATCTTTTTCCTGAGCGCATCGGGTATGGTCACGCTGCAGAAGTTCGCGAACTCTTCTATTTTCCTGCAGTCAGTTACAGGCATGATGCCGGGCAGGATAGGGATGGTGATACCCGCCTTCCGGGCTTTTTCCCGGTATGCATAGAAATAGCTGTTGTCGAAGAACATCTGGGCTATGGCGAAATCAGCTCCTGCATCCACTTTCATCCTGGTGTATTCGATATCCTGCTCAAGGCTCAGCGACTCCTGATGACCCTCGGGATATACGGCCACACCAAGAGAAAAAACATGATATTTTTGGGCGAAGAGCACAAGGTCCCGCGCATTGGTGAAGTCGCCTTTTGCAGAAGCAATTCCCGGCGCGTCTCTCGGCGGATCGCCCCGGAGAGCAAGGACATTTTCAACTCCCTTGCTGATATAGACTCTCAGGACGCGGTCAATGTCTGCCTCGGTCGCGTTTATGCAGGTAAGATGCGGCATCGGCGAGAGGGTTGTCTCCTCCCGAATCCAGGAGATGGCGTGGACGGTCCTTTCATGGGTGACACTCCCCGGGCTGCAGGTGACTGAGACGAAAAGGGGATCATATCCTTTCAGCTCATGTACGTGCTTCATGAAGGCTTCCCTGCCGGCTGGAGTCTTCGGGGGAAAAAACTCGAGAGATACTCCTTTCCCCCTTTGTGCAAGAATATCCCTGATCTTCACAGTCCTTGTCTTCGGCCGGAAAATTTCCATTGGCAGATCATCGACAGCTCTAATGTCATTTTACCTCAGCTCACGCAGCATTACAGTGAGAAAGGGCGGACATGCAACCTTCTTACCTTCCAGCATGGCACAGAACTGATGGTTGCAGTCAAGGGGGAGATGCAGCAGGGAGGGGTTGCGAAACTGATCGACGATATTAACGGTGTAGGAAGGGAACTCAGGAGCGCGTTCCCACAGGTCAGGTGGATCTTCTTCGAGCCCGAGATGAAAGACTGATCCCCTAATGCTGTTCCTGATATGCAGGCAGGCGGAACAGGAAGCAGGACCCGCCTCCCGGCGCGCTTTCATACCAGAGGTCTCCGCCCAGCTTATCGACCAGCTCCTTGGCCACGGCCAACCCATAGCCATTTGAAGCTTCTCCACCGGTAGGGAGAGCGCTTAGCCGGACACCGCGCTGAAACAGTTTCGCCTGATCCTCCTGGCTCAGTCCCGGTCCTTCGTCACAGACACTGCAGACAACGCTGGTAATTTCATCCCATACCTTAACTAAAATCCGTCCCCCGGGAAAGGAGTACTTTACGGCGTTGGAGAGGATATTGTCCATGACCGCCCCGACAGCCACAGGATCAGTCCATACCGGGGGGACGTTTACGCTCGATTCATAGACAATGAATATATTCTTCGGGTCAGCGATGCGCTGATAATAATTGCACGCCCTTTGTATAAGCAGGGCCGCATCCCACTTCAGAAACCGGAGCTTGGCATCCTTGGGTGGGGAGGTGGTCATCAGTTGGTTGACCGTGTGACGCATTAACTCGGTCACATGACCCAATCCTTCAAGCCAATGCTTGATCTGGGGGTTCGGATGGCCTGCCAATGAGTGGAGAAGCAGCTCTACGGTGCCGCCGGTTACTGTCAGATAATTATTGAGGGCATGCGCTGAATAGGCCACTGTTTCCGGGGCTAATGCAGGCATCTTCTCAAGTTCACGCAGAGCCTGGTCCAACTCAGCCTGTGCTTTCAGAATTGATGCAGTGACTTGTTCCTGTTCGCTCATATCCCCCTCAATGTAAACCGGTACCTATGGTTTTTCGGTTCTTGAACAGACTATATCATAAAAAAAGCGTCATTAGATATAAAGACCCTAAGAAAAATTAACATCAAGGACCTGAAAGCACTTCGAGCCGAATGCGAAAAACTGACAACCGCAGCGACGCTAAGCTCTGGCGGAAGGCTGCGGACGAAGTCATATAGCCTGCCTGATCGGCGCGCTTGCGGCCACCTTTACCCTTGCATTGTCTTTGCTCATGTCACGACAGGCCGCTTGCAAGCGTCACCGATCAGCTACAACGCCCGGTCATGCGTTCCCTGCTGTCTTCTCGGGTCTTGAGGTATGCATACACGTAGAGGATACTAACGAGCGATAGGTGTATCAGTAACGGGATTGTCCTTCGGAATTCGATCACCTGTTTCTGTATGCCATATAGTGAGGCACCAATAATACCCGTAACCACCGGGAAGATGGTAAGGACCAATATGCCCCGTCTTTCTATGGGTTTTATCGAACCCCATATCAGTAATGCAGTCCAACCCGCCATCAATGAGGCTCCGATCCCCATTGCATAACGATATTCGACACTGAGTCGTGAGAAATCGCCACCAAATAATGCAGCACCAAGCTGGGGCAGCAGCATGGGAATTATTGCCAATCCATCGGTAATTGCCCCAATGATGAAGCATAGCCTCAGCAGAGCCGTACGATCCTTCATTTTCTTTTTATGGTTTGACTTCTCTTTGCCTTTGCCGTTAATTGCTTCTTTTTAGGCCACTTTGTTGCCGTATTTTGTTCGCCTTTATAATAATCCACCTTTGAGGAACTCTCGAATACCTCCATAAAGGGGAGAATATTAATTTTGCCTGAGTCAGGATATTCACAAACGTCTATGCCGAAGATTGTCCTTAAATCAAGGTAAACGCAGGGTGAATCGCTGTGGTTGTAAAGTTGATGAGCGCTGGATGGGCCTTCTTCAAAAAATATGATGTCTCCTTTGACAACTTTTTCGAATCCCTCCGGAGATCGTAGTGTAGCTTCCCCTGAAATGATCATAAATAATTCCTCGGAAGCGCGATGAAAATGATAGGGGAATGAGTATTTGCCTGGATCCAATGAGACAATATAAAATTCTAGGTATTTGGAATTCACGAGTTTCCCCAGTCTGGGACTCATATGCCACTCAAAGGCAGGGGCACGCGATTTTCTCTTCTTAAATGTCAGGTCCTGCCTATGAAAAACCTTTGGCATTTTCACCCCCCTTAAACGGGTTATTTATAAGAACGGCCAGAAAATCCTATGGCTTTTAATCCTGGGGATGAATGGCCGCCCGGAGCAAAGTGGCGGCTATATTCTCCTCGTGTGGCGAGGCCATTGGTCTGCGCCAGAGATGCAGAAGCCCTGAAACCCCGGACTTCAGTCCGGAGAGTGGGTTCATTCTTCCGTGAAGTAATCTGTATCGATTCTTTTGATTTCATATTTTGCCGTTGTCGCTGTTCCGAGGTTGTAATCGATCATTAACTCGCAGAGAGTGCGACCATCGATAAGTATAACTTTTGGATCAATGCTTTCTACGTACTTAACTGCGTCATCGGAAAAGCGACCGGTTGTGATGAAAACGCCTTTCTTTGCTCTTTTGCCGTGAAGTGCACCAACAAATTTTTGTATTTCTGGACGACCTACAGTTCCGTCCCATCTCTTTGCTTGAAGATATATAACATCCAGTCCAAGCCTGTCTTCTTTTATTATTCCGTCAATGCCTTCATCTCCGCTTTGTCCAATGGATCTACCAGCATCGAGACGAGAGCCGCCATAGCCAAGTGCTACCATGATGTCTACAACCAGCCTTTCAAAGAACTGCGGAGAATTGCTCTTGATTTTATCCAGTATTTCCGCTGCTAAGTCGCCTCTTATGCTTTGATAAGCCTTTTGAAGTGTTTCTTCTGGAGTTTCAAGCTGTAATGTTTCTTGTTCAGTGTTTTCAGTTGCTGCAGCTGTTTTCATTGTATGAAATTCGACAAATTCAGGATATTGATTTAGGATTTTTATGTCGATTCGGGCATAGCCTTTTTTGAGAAGGTCGAGACCGCGCTCCGTGATGCGGAAATATGCCCGGCGAGGAGCTTCCAGAACTTTGGCCTGAACAAAATAACTCTTAGCCCAAGCAACACGATTATCGTATTTTGTCTGTGCACCGCTGGGCAGCATTTCTTTCATGTCTTCTTCCGATAGATTCATGTTCCGTGCAACTAATTCTCGTGCCTCTTTCATGGAATGTTCTTTACCATCTGCAGCGATTTCCAGTAATGGTTTGAAGAAGGACTGAAAGTCAGGAACCGCCATTAATTATCTCCTTAATATTGCCGTAATTCATTCGGGCCAACAATTACTCTACGAACTTCCGGTTTATTGGCTTCATTGAGCAGACTATAGCATAAAAAAACAAGACCAGAGAAGAAAAAACAATAAAATCAAGAGGATGAGTAAAGATCATTTAGTACAAACCGGTGATTAGGAGCAAATACGAAGTTCGTGAAATGCGGGGGATCTAAAGAAAAGCGGGAAATCCATAAAAAGCCTGAAGAACGAAAAAGCGGAAATTCGGCTGCTAGATTGCCGAGCGGATCCTGATGAATGTTTTGATGCGCTCTGTCTGCTTAGGGTCCATATCAAGGAATTCGAAGCCGATATGGTACTTTCTTTGTGTTTCGTGCTTTATGGTCTCACAGGAGGTGACCTTTGCCATGCACTTGACCGGCTCTGGGCGGTCAGGAAGGAACAGCCGGGCAGTGCATTCCGTGCCGGATGCTATGGGATTCCATGATTCGGCGAGCAGGCCGCCATAGCTGAGGTTTAAGATGGTGAGCGATTCGGTGAAGCTCAGGAGCGCGGTCAATGCCGGTGCTGCCACACGTACGGCCCGGGTTTTGCCGCTGTCCCTGCCGCAGGTCTTTGTCATGAAGTCCCCGCGTGATTCTTCAAGCCTTATCCCTGCAGAAAAAAGCGGGTCTACATGGCCCCGCGGGCTGACAGACCATCCTGCAAAGCGCTCCCATACTGATATGCCGCGGACGATCATGAGTGAACCATTACTGCCGATCGTCACCATGCACCGGCTGCCGGGTTTTAGCCGCTTCGACGCTTTAATGCCGATGCCGTCGATGCCAAGGTCCGCTATCTCGGCACGCGTTTCGGTTATGGTCTCGACACGGATGTCATCTCCTTTAAGGGATATTCTCCTGTGCTTACGTCTCATGGTCAGCGGACGCCCTCCTATGGGGATATCTTACGAAAAAAGAGCGGAAAGAACAATAGGCTGCCGAAAAAAGCTTCCGTACAGGCCCGAACGATGGGAACGCCTGCCTAAGTATGACAGAGTGACTCAAGAAACACCTGGAGGTCCTCCGGGCTGAGCAGGCGGTCAGGCGGAGAAATCGGCAGGCAGCATCCGGTGATGATCTTTTCCACAAGGCTTATGACAGCGAAGGAAATGATCTCATCCGGCAGTGAAGCGGGAGCATTCTCGATACGCAGAATCTCCGCGTACCAGGTGCCTGCTGCAGGTTTGATGCCTGAGCAGTCATTTCCGCGAACAGCACGGGGGGTCGCACCTTTCGAAAGCGCCAGGCTGCTCACACCATGCTTTACCCGCTGCAGCCCCCGTATGGCAGGGTTGGAACTCAGTCCGTGGAGTCCCCTGGTGATCAGGGTGAACCGCGTTATATTCACTCCGGCACAAAAGATCAGGGCGTTCTTCTCCGCTTTCCTGTCCGGAAGCATAACGATGTAGAGAAAATCATTGCTATAACTATGACTCGGCATGGTTGACCCTATCATAGGTAATGACAGGGCAAGAGTACAATAGGTAAGTGAGGCTCCAGCTCATGACCCGGAAAATGGGATTAAGACCTGCTTGCTTCAATAAGAGCCTGGACCGGCTTCAGGCCGTAGGGGCTTGCCTGTTCTATGGCGGTCAGTACGGTCCCCCCGCCGGTGAAGAAGTAGTAGTTGGCATTGTCCATGACCGAAAGGGATAGTCCGGGGCAGAGGTCCTTGAACTCCTGGAGCGTGTCTCCTCCCCCATACATCTTCATGGCAGGACCGTTCCTGTCTATGGTGTGGTCAAGTGCCTGCGAACCTGCGGTAAAATGGGGGGTAAAGCCCATGACAGCGTTGACGAAGATCGTTTTTGCCGTGGCAATCGTGTCTGCAACCGCACGGTCCTCAAAGGAAGCCGGGTCAATATCGAGGATATATCCATAGGAGCTTCCCGGAGTAAAGTCCTGTACGGAGATGGTCCGGAATTCGCCCTCGACCCTGCTGTCCGGGTAGTCTGATTCCACGAGATGGGGAAGCTCGATGATCTTTTTCCGCTCCCTGTCCTTTTCCACCAGTTCCCGGGCAAGCTGGATGTCTTCATCAAGCACACCCTTGATGCGCACCTGGTATTTCGCGCAGAGGTAGGTGTTATAGATGACACCGCCGAGAATGAGACGGTCAACCTTCTCATAGATCGCGTAGAGCGGCCGGATCTTAGTATCGTATTTCGAGCCTGCGACAACAGCCAGGAACGGCCGATCAGGGGTGAGCACCCGTGAGAGGTTCTTGATCTCCTGCTGCATGAGAAATCCGGCATAGGACGGCAGATAACGGGTGATGTTATAGGTAGATGCATGCGGCTGCCATGACCCGAAGGCATCATTTACATAAATATCAGCCAGGCCGGCAAGCTGCAGGGCAAAATCTTCGGCCGCCTTTTCCTTGGACTCCTCACCCTGAAACCAGCGCATGTTCGGAAGATAGATGCCGCCCAGCCTGCGCTCACGGAGTTCCCGGATGGCAAGGTTGATCGAGGTGTCGATGCCCGCGATCCCGCGGGCATCGGCGACCGGAAATTTAGGTATATGGATCTTTGTATGCAGCTTCTGTTCAAGGTATTGCACGATCGGCTCAACCGCCTCCTCGGGCCTGCAGATGATAGCCCCGGTCTTCTTGTCCCGGGGCCTCCCTACATGGGTCATCATGATCGGCCTTCCTCCGCGCTCGACGATATGGAACAAAGTGCCGATGGTCCTGTCTATTCGGAAGGGATCGCGGATCTCGCCCCGCTTGACCACATTGTGGTCGAAACGCACCAACACAATCTTTCCGTTCAGATCAGCGTCCTGTATCAGGGGAAGCCCCTGTTCTCTCAGCGGTTCGTTCATCTCCTATCCTCTGTTTCCCGGGGCAGCAGAGCTCTTTTGCATTACATCAGAGTGTACAGCATGGAAACCGGCTCGTCAACAGACAAACGGGAGACAAACGGGAGACGGCAGCCCCGGTCGGAGTGGACTGAGATGTCTGCCGGTTTGGTTCAGGAGAGGCCGTGTCGTGCTGCTTTCCCGTGGTGATCAGGGGGACGGAATATTGTCCCGGCAAAAGGCCGGCAAAGAAAGGTAAACTGCTGCCGGCAAAGCGTAGCAGACTGCCACGGACAATGTCCTGACATGGCGCTACCCGGTTATCCCTGAGAGATCTCAACGGAAGTGACGATCTTGACCCCGGCATGCTCCATTTCCCGGAATGCTTTCTCCACATCTCCTTCATGCAGTTCTACTCCCGCGACTGCATCCCGAACGACATATGTACGGAAGCCCTTTTTTACCGAATCAAGCGCCGATTCCTTCACGCAGTATTCAATGGCGATTCCCGTAATATACAGCCTATCCACACTGAGGTCTTTCAGGTATCGTTCGAGGCTGATATTGGTGGCCTCGAAAGCGGAATAACCTTCGTCCTTGTCCCCGGTGCCCTTGAGCGCCACCTGGTGAATGACGTCCTGCCGGAGGCCGGGATGCAGCTCAGCGCCCCAGCTACCCTGAATGCAATGCTTCGGCCACGAGCTAAAATGCGCAGTCTTATCCGGATGCCAGTCCTTTGAGGCCACGACGAGAGGGAAGGCATGCATAAGACTGTTTATTACGGGGACTACCATGTCTCCTTCGGGAGCTGGAAGTGCTCCGCCAGGACAAAAGTCATTTTGCAGATCTACGATCAGGAGTGCTTTCATCGTGTCTGCCCCTCTTTCCCGAATTTTCCCCTGATCGTATCGATGATGGCGAAGCGCTGATCCCTGAGTTTTCTGCTGATTCCGACCTTATACACGTGAGGGTTCTCAAATCGCTTGTGCTCCTCCGGCAGTGCGGAGAGTCGCTGCTGCGCATATTTTGCTATCTCACCGGGCGTTTTTTTCTCGACGTTGATCCTTCCCTTGTCCATGACTTTGCGATAGAGGGCTTCTTTTCTGAACGTTGCCACGGAACTGCTCTTGTCAGGACGGTGCGGGTGACAGATGATATCAATATCCGTCTCTCCCGAGAGGCAGATGCAGTCCGCGCGGAAATAGCCTTCGGCGTCGATGCAGCGGAATACTTCCTTGATGCCCGGGAGAATGATCTTTTCCGGTGTTTCGGATATCTTCAGCCGCGGCTTATTATCGCTCATCGAAAGCTTGTATACGCCGTCGAGCGCTGCATCGCTGCGGCCGGTGACGAGACTGGTGCCGACGCCGAAGGCATCGATCGGCGCTTCCTGCGACAGGAGGCTGCTGATGACATATTCATCGAGTTGATTTGAAGTCATGATTTTGACATGCGGAAGGCCTGCAGCATCGAGCAGTGCCCGCGCCTTCTTCGTAAGGTAAGCAAGGTCCCCGCTGTCCAGTCGCACCCCGAAAAGCCTTTCCCCCCGGCGCTCCATCTCCCGGGCGACAGTTATGGCGTTCGGGATACCGGATTTCAGGGTGTCATAGGTGTCCACCAGCAGAACACAGTGTTTCGGATATGCCACAGCAAAATCCCTGAAAGCGGTCACTTCGTCGTCGTATGCCTGTATCCAGGAATGTGCCTGTGTCCCGGCAGAGGTGAGACCGAACATGAAAGCGCTGTAGACGTTCGATGTGCTGTCTGCTCCGCCGATCACGGCTGCCCTGCTGGCGTGGACACCGCCGAGACCCTGGGCCCTCCGCAGACCGAAATCTACGACCAACCGTGTGCCGGCCGCACGGCGTATCCTAGAAGCCTTTGTCGCTATGAGCGATTCGAAATTCAGCATATTCAGAAGTACCGTCTCAATGAGCTGAGCCTCTATGATATTCCCTTCAACCCTGACCAGAGGTTCATAGGGGAAGACAACTTCGCCTTCCTCAGGTGCATAGAGATCTCCCCTGAATCCGAACGACTCCAGATAGCTGACGAATTCGGGCGCAAAGCCGAGGGATGACAGATAATCACAGTCCTCCTGATCGAATTTCAGGGCCTGCAGGATTTCCAGCAGATCCTGCAGGCCTGCAAAGATAACATAGCCGCCTTCAAAGGGGTTTTTTCTGAAAAAATAATCGAAACATGCGGGGGTATCTTTTTTATGATGCAGGAAGTAACCCTGCGCCATGGTCAGTTCATAATGGTCCGTATAAAGGCCTGTGTGCTTCTCCAGTACCGGCATACCTGCACCTCCCCTCGTAATTCCAGTATATCAGGCGGACGCAGGAGTATACTAGTTTGAGCCTCAGCGGGAATCATGCGAAGCCGCGAATTGCAGGTCATCCGGGGGATATGCGATACAAGAGGCAAGATGGCTCTCTTCCTTGATTGCCGGAGTACATCATCGGCGCGTTCAGTCATCCAGGAGATAGGAAACTCCTCGTGAAGTGAGTTCAATGCCGTGAGATACGGTTATGGTCACGCACCCTTGAGCCTGAAGCTCTTCCATGGCCGCATCGAGACGCGCCGTATGCGGCATGCCCCACTCTGCAGCTCTGCGCCGCAGCTCCGAGATGATCAGAACCGCGCCGGGTTCCACAGTGTTGTGTTCGAGATAGAGCGCCATGATCCGTTGAGCAGTCTCTGTCATAATATCTCCTCGTGATTGCTTCAATATGCACCGCGAAGCGGTCTCAGGACTGTTCCCGCTTTGGGAACGACCGCATGATACAGCCTTTCGGTGCTGCCAGCACCATGGCCCCGGTCATGATCAGAGTTTATGGGATCGGGGTCTGATTGTCAAACAAGATGATCTGTGGAAAATGCGCCGGAAGATTCAGGTACCGGAAGAAAAAATTGACTCTGTCGCAGATAGCTGATAACATTTTCTGAGCGTCATAATGATGCCGATGATTCAAGGAGGAACGATGGTAACGAAAAAGACCGTGAAGAAGGCAGTGAAAAAAGCCGTGAAAAAGGCAGTGAAGACAGAGAAGAAGATCGTGAAGAAGACGGTCAAGAAGGCAAAAGCGATCGAGAAGAAAGTGGCCAAGAAGATCGCTTCTACTGTGAAGGCAGCAAAAAAGAAGGTTTCCGGATAACACGGTCGTCTTCCATGCCCGGATGACGCAGCAACCTGCCGGGCCGATAGGGTAATTCGGCAGGTATTTCAGCCCGGCCGCTTCAATCCTGTTCGTACCACATTTTCCCGGGTAAACAGAAGAGAGACAGTTCCCGTGTGGCATAATATCAGTTATGCCCCACTGAAATTTGCATAGATTTGCCGAGATATATTTAAATAGAAACTTAATAAATCCGGAAGGGGTAGCGCAATATGGAAGCAACACTGAAAAAAGTCCAGAAACTTGCCTTGCTGCATGACAAGGTCGATCCTCGTATTGTCAAGGAGCGGAATATCAAGCTTGGCCTCAGAAACGCAGACGGTACGGGAGTGGTAATTGGCATCACAAGCAAGGGACAGGTCATCGGCTATGAAAAGATCGCCCACGGTGACGGCACGGAAGTAGTGAATCCTGTCCCGGGCAAGCTGTTCTATTGCGGCTATGACGTTGAAGATCTTGTCCGGGAAAAAGAGAAGGACGGCAGGTTCGGGTTTGAGGAAACGGTCTATCTGCTGCTTACGGGCGAACTGCCCACGAAAAACGATCAGAAGTCATTCAGTCAGCTTCTCGGAAAGCGGCGCGCGCTTCCCGAGGAAATGAACCAGATTATCAGGAACAGGCCGTGTCACGATGACCAGATGGGCTCTTTGCACACCATCGTATCGGCTATGCATCTGTTCGACCGGAACCCGAATTCCACTGACCTGAACGATGTGACGCGACAGTGCATCGATCTCATAGCCAAATTTCCGACGATCATCGCTTATAACTATCTGACCGCGACAAAGGAAAAGAAGGCCAGGCACAAGTTCCGGGATCCGGATCCGAACATGAGCATCGCAGAGAACTTTCTCTACCTCCTGACTGGAGAGACCCCGGACCGGGCGACCGCCGAGCTCTTTGATACCATGCTGATATTTCATGCTGAACATGGGGGAGGGAACAACTCTACCTTCGCAACGCGCTGCGTTTCCTCTTCCGGGGCCAATACCTACATGGCACTCTGCGCGGGGATCGGCTCGCTTTCAGGCCACCTGCATGGAGGTGCGAACGAGGCGGTTGTCAGGATGATGAACGACATAAAGCAGAAGGTCAAACAGTGGGACAGCGACAAAGAAGTGGAGGCATATCTTGAACTGATCCTCGACAAGAAGGCGGGGGATAAGAAAGGGAAGGTCTACGGCATGGGCCACGCCGTGTATACGGTATCTGATCCCCGGGCAGTTTTCCTGGAAAAGCGCGCAGGAGAGCTTGCGAAGGCCGCTGACCGCGAGAAGGAGTTCGAACTCTACAAGCGGGTCGCAAGAGTAGCACCGAGTCTTGTCAGGGGGAAGAAAGGCAAGGTGGTCTGTACCAATGTTGACTTCTATTCGGGTTTTGTCTATCAGTGCATGGGGATACCCATGGAGCTTTTCACCCCGATATTCGCCATGGCCAGGGTTGCCGGCTGGTGCGCCCACAGGATCGAAGAGATTGTCCAGGGGAAGATAATTCGTCCTTCCTATGTCACATCACTGAAGGGCAAGAAGACCATTATTCCTCTTGCGAAGCGCGGATAATCCTGTTTCCTGCAGTTCCCCGACGTGATCAGCCGGGGGACTGCTCACGTCAGCTGATCGTCCGCAAGACCCAGAAATCCCATTTTTTTCTTCCGGGACAGTTTCTTTATCCCGTACTCAAGACTTCTTGCCTCTCTGCCGGAACTGCAGGGTATGGTCCGGATCAGGGTAAACGGCAGGTGTGAACGCACAAATCTGCTGCCTGTCCCCTGCTCATGCTCCTTCAGCCTTTTCCCGATATCGTTGGTGATGCCGGTATAGAGATGCGTGCTGCGGCAGAGCAGGATATAGACACACCACCCTTTGCCGGCAGGATTGCTCATGCAGCGCTATGCATCACGACCAAATAAAACGTTACAAAGACCGGTGCAGTGCCCGGCCTCAGCTGCAAAGGAAAGATGCGCAGCGGTCAGGCCGCAGCTCCCTTTAGCGCTGCCTGCAGTCCCTTGCTGTACTCAGTCGGGACGGTCGTGACTCTTCCAGCGAGCTCCCGGTCGAGCATCATCAGGCCGTTCGGATCGTCCCTGATGATGACGAGCTGAGAGATGATCTCATTGTCGTTGCTCTCTTCCTCGACCTGCTCGGTGACATACCACTGAAGGAATATCTGGCTGGCATGGTCTTTTTCGGCTATGGCCAGTTCCATAAGATCATTGATGGACCGTGTGATGAACTGCTCGTGTTCGAGCGTCTTGGTATACATCTCCAGGGGAGATACGAACGTCGACGGCGGCTGCTGCAATGCCTTCAACACTGCCTTGCCGCCCTGGAGGTTGACGTACTCATAGATTTTCATGGCATGGAACATCTCTTCGTGATACTGGACCATAAACCAATTGGCAAAGCCCTTGAGTCCTTTGTTCGCGCAATGGGATGACATGGCCATATAGAGATAAGCAGAATACATCTCGCGGTTCATCTGTTCGTTCAGTGCGTCTTCCATCTTCTGTGCAAGCATGTAGTACCCCTTTCCGTGACGATTTTTCATATAATACCATGAAAGCGAAATCGCGGACATGAGGAGGGCGCCATGAGCAAAGAACGAGAACACCCGTGTAAAGGCGGGGATGACTGCTCCAGTGAAGCACACCTCTGCAAGATAGCAAAGCGGGAGGACCCGGATGTGGTCAGGCAGCTTGTGCGGGATGCCAGGTTTTTTTGCAGAAAATGCGGCCGGGCTGCCCATGAAGAGGTGAACCTCTGCAGACCGGCGAAGATCTGATCGACGGACTAAGGTCGCGAATGCCCTCAGGCGCTCAGTGTTTGCACGAACACGCCCATCCTTGGGATAGTCACGGCACTGTAGCAGCTGCGTCGCCGCACGTTCCTTTGACAGCACATGTATGACAGCTGCGTCCTTGACACCTTCAGCGGATAAGGTGTAAAAATATATATGGATAGGATAACCATTTTCCTCAAGATCAACTCCGGCCGCTCCCTGCGGTATTGGGGTTTTGACGTCTCTCCTCCTTCAAGCCCCCGTTAACGCTTCATATTATCTTGTAACTCACTGTTTTTCATGTCATTTTTCTGCTGCCGCTCTTTTTCGGTCCTGACGCGGCAATTTGCCCTGTCTACCCGTATTGAAGCGGAAAAAAAGAAAGGGGTGATCTATCATGACTGCGGGCCATGGAGATAACGTAAAAGTCTTGTATCAATGCCTTTCGCATGCTGCGTCCGGTTATCGCGCCGGTTCATCTGGAGATGTGGTCGAATTTACCATCGGCCGGCATCAGGTAATCACGGGATTCGAAGAGGCTGTTATCGGTATGTGCGAAGGGGATGAAAAGACCGTCACCATTCCTATGGAAAAAGCATACGGCAGAAAGAGCGAGGAGAACCTTGTGACGCTGAGCAAAGAAAAACTCCCGAGCGGTATATCCCTTGAGGTGGGCAAATACCTCTGTGTAAGGACAGCGAACGGAAGGAGAGCCGTGCTGGCGGTGTCGGATGTCAGCGACTCCGATGTGATGCTGAACACGAACCATCCCCTTGCAGGCAGAGACCTGACGTACCGGATCAGGCTTTCCCGGATCCAACGGACCCGGAGAGCGGGAGACTGCAGTAGTGAGAGGAGCATGGTATGAAAAAACTGCTTTCCACCGCGGCAGCGGTCGCGTTTCTGCTCGGCGCACGGCCTTACGCTCAGGCGCTCTGTGTCAGCACGTCTAAGGCGAACATCCGTTCAGGACCGGGTGTGCAGTATACGAAAGTCTGGGAGGTCTACCGTAATATGCCATTCAGGAAGGTCGGTGCCTCAACTGAGGGGGACTGGTATGCGGTTCAGGACGTTGACGGTGATGTCAACTGGATCCATAGCGGTCTCGTGACGACGCGGAACCGGTGTGCCGTGGTAAAGCGGGCGGTGGTAAATGCACGAAAGGGCCCCGGAAAGCGTTACAACAGAACGAAGTGGAGTCCGGCAGAGCAGTATGACGCCTTCGTCGTCCTTCAAAGAAAGGGGGCATGGGTGCGGGTCAAGAACGAATGGGGGGAGGCCGGCTGGATACATACCGGTTATCTCTGGATAGACTGAACAGCAATTGCCACAGGCTGCTCAGGAGTCCGGACGGATATGGACGTCCCGTTGCGGGAAAGGGATGGTGATGCCCGATGCGGCAAACGTTTTGTAGATCTCGCAGTTCAGCTCATGGACGGTCAGTCCCCGCAGGGAAGGTTCTTTTGTCCAGCAGAGGAGCTCGAAGTTCAGGGACGACTCGCCGAACTCGCGAAAGCGGACGCGGGGTGAGGGTTCAGGGATCACATTTTTGTTCTGTCCGGCCACCTCAAGGAGCACCTCCTGGACCTTGTCGATGTCGCTTCCGTAGGCGACCGAGACCGGAATGCGCACGCGGAAGTTCGGGATAGGTGCGCTTTCGTTGATCACCTTCGTGTTTGCGATGATCGAGTTGGGTATGGTTATCTGGACGTCGTCCCGCGTTTTTATCCTCGTGCTTCTCACCCCGATCGCTACCACCTCCCCGCGCTCACCCTTATCGAGCACGATGTAGTCACCGATCTTGAAGGGTTTGTCCACAAAAACGCTTATGCCGCCGAAGAAATTGGCGATCGTATCTTTTGCAGCAAAAGCCACGGCAGCACCGGCTATTCCGGCAGAGGCGATGACCGGTGTTATGTTGATCTTCCAGATCGAGAGCACGATCATGACCGCAGCAACGATGATGACGATGCGGGTAACGTTCTCGACGAGGGGGATGATGTCACGGCTCATTCCGGTCACATCAGATACCTTCATGACCGCATGCTCGATTACGGTGTTGCTTATGCGTACCGCAGCAACACACCAGATCACTGCAAGCAGCGAGTAGAGGCTGCCCGATGTATACCATAGCACATTTTCGGACGGTCCGAAATGCAGGGCCGTCGCGATGATGCCCAGGAACAGGATCGTAAAAAATATTGGCCTGTGCACTACATCGATTATCCGGTCATCCAGGTCGGTCTTCGTAAAGCGGCTGAATTTCCGAAGTACCTTATCGACCAGGAGGTCGGCGATCTTGGCCACGACCACGAAGGCGAAGACGGAAAGCAGCGCGTTCACTGCGGGAGACGATATGTTCATGGCCTCGACCAGTCTGATCATGGCCTTAGTATAACGATTTCTTCTCTTCAGGCCAAGAGAGGGAACTGCATGGCCTCAGCCCGCACAGCGATTACGGAATGGGTACAGCTCCACGAGGATATATCCTATTGTGGCGGCATGATGTGATTTCTCTGACAATGAAGACGGCTTGTTGATTGACGTTCTTCGCTTCTATGATAGAATCACAGCCTGAAAGGTGAATGAATAGGATGCTGATACGGACGTTGCAGGGCATGTTCATGGTCATCTGCCTCGTGACCGCATCTTCGGCGGCGGCTGAGGAGGGTGATGGCTATGTCTGCAGTCTGCAGGCAGAAAACGATTTCTTCGGCGGCGGGACCGACCGGCATTTCACGCATGGTACGCGTCTGTCCTGCCTTACAGAGCCGATTCCCTGGATCACGGCTACTGCTGCCCGACTGCCGTGGTTTGACGCAGGAGAAGTGAAGGCGATGCGGGACGGCCGGATCCACGCCCGGGCAAGCCTCTCGCTTGGACAGAACATCTATACGCCGGAAGATATCACCGCGAAAGAGGTTATCAGAAACGATCGACCGTATGCAGGCTGGCTATATCTTGGCTTCGGTCTCGTGGCGAACCAGGGCAGTGAACGGTACGATAAGGTCGAACTCAATATCGGTGTGGTGGGTCCCGCAGCGATGGCCCGTGAAGTCCAGCGCGGCTGGCACTCCCTGTTTGGTCTGCGCATGCCCCAAGGATGGGACCATCAGCTGAAGAACGAGGCTGCTGTCGTGATCTTTTATGAACAGGCGCGACGCTTCAGCAGCGATGACATACTGTTAGGTCTGGACGTTGACGTGATCCCGCACCTGGGCGGGGCGCTCGGCAATGTCTTCACCTACGCTGCCGCAGGGTTTACGGTGAGGATGGGGCCGGCCCTCGAAAAGGATTTCGGGCCGCCGCGCATCCGGCCGAGCCTGCCCGGTGCCGGATATTTCATGCATGCCCACAGTATTGTCTGGTATATCTTTGCGGGCGTAGAGGGCAGGGCTGTGCTGCATAATATCTTTTTGGACGGCAATACCTTTGCTGACAGCCGTTCCGTGGACCGGAATATTTGGGTCGGCGACCTGCAGGCTGGTGCGGCGATCCAGTTGCACAGTTTTCGTCTGGCCTACACGCAGATCCTGCGCACAAAAGAGTTCAGGGGGCAGGAGAGCCCTGACAACTTCGGCTCACTCAGTATATCCTATCAGTTCTGAGGACGGGGCGTCGTTTGGCGGTATGTGAGCCCTTCGGCAGAAATCCTTACTCACCAAGGCGACATCATTTCCCCTTCTGCATCTTGCTGATGATATCCCCGAGTTTCCGGATCTCTTCGCCGTAGCGTGCCCAGTCGCCTTCACGCTGCGCCTTCATGGCACGGTCAAAATGCTCTTTCGCGGTTGCAGCGACATTGCCTTCCGGCTGTTCAGCCGTGACGGTGACGGAAGCAGAAGATTTTTCACTCGACGGCATCCCGATGTCTCCGAAGATCCTCGCCAGCGCCTGTTCAAGGGTTTCTTCCATGGCAATCCGGTTTTCATAGGCTACGATGACCCTCTTCAGTTCCGGGATCTTGCCGGATTCAGCCCTGAGATACAGCGGCTGGACATATATGAGCGATCCCTCGATAGGGATGACAAGCAGGGTCCCCTGCATGACCTGCGACCCGCGTTGGTCCCAGAGGGATATCTGGCGTGAAATTTCGGTGTCCTGGTTGATCCGTGCGACGATCTGCTTTGGGCCGTAAACGAGTCTGTCCTTGGGGAAACGGTAGACCAGCAGCTTTCCATAGTCATCACCGTCGCTCCGCGCCACCATCCAGGCTGCCAGGTTCTGTTTATTCTTTGGCGTATAGGGAAGCATGAGGATGAACTCTTCCTTCTTCTCCCCGGGAAGTCTCATGACCGTGTAGTAGGGCTCCATGACCTCTGACTGGGAATCAGAACCCATTGACGGGACCTCCCACTGGTCCTCACGGTTATAGAATATCTGAGGGTCCTCCATATGATATGTCGAATAGATCGCTGTCTGGATATTAAAGACGTCCTCCGGATAGCGGAGATGGCTTTTCAGGGCTGCAGGCATCTCTGTGAGCGGGCGTAGCATTCCGGGGAAAGTCCGGTCGTATGTTCCAACAATCGGGTCTTTATCATCAGCAATGTAGAACACCACGGAACCGTCATAGGCGTTGATCGTAATTTTGACGGAATTCCGGATATAGTTGATGCTGTTTTTTCTGCCCAGATGCTGAGCGTAGGGGAAACGGTTGCTGGCAGTATACGCGTCATAGATCCAGAAAAGCTCGCCTTTTTCCGTTATTACCATATAGGGATCGCGGTCAAGGAGGAGGAAGGGCATTACCTTCCTGACCCGGTCGGATATCTTTCTTTCGAAGAGTATCCGGCTGTCCCGGGTTATGTCATTTGACAGAAAGAGTTTCAGCGAGCCGAAATGTACTGAGAACAGCAGCTTCCTGAACAATGAGTCGATCTTCACGCCTCGTGAACCTGCATAGCTCGTAAAGACATTCTTTTCACCGGACGGATAGTCGAACTCCTTCGAATTCGTATTGACGATGACATGACTGCTCGACAATTCTCCGAAATAGATCTCGGGACGGGAGATCGCAAGGTTCTTTGCGGACGAAACCGGAGGTATGTCCTTGACGAACAGGACCGGAAGCCCCTCGGGCGTCACCTGGTTGACCGGGCCCAGGGTCAGTCCGTATCCATGGGTAAAGGTGAGCGTTTCATTGATCCAGTTCCTTGTCGGTATGCTTTCTGATGAAAGCTCTCTTGCCGAAAGCATGGTCTGACGATACTTGCCGTCGATCATATAGCGGTCATTGTCGACGGAGGTGAAATCGTAGTAGGTCCGGATCTCCTGGACCTGGCTGAAGGTGTCGAGGAGGGGCTTATGGTCCCATAGCCTGATATTCTCGACGGTCGCGCTGTTGGTCTTGATGTCGGCCTTGGAGAGGGATGTGCCCCCGGAAATGTCACGCTCTTCAACTCCGTCAATATTGTACGCTTTTCTCGTTGCTGCGATATTGTTCCTGATGTAGGGTGTCTCTTTGACGAGCTCATTGGGCGCTACGACGAACTTATGAATGGCAGAGGGGTAGATCGAACTCCCGATGAACGATACCGCAATGAAAAGGCCGATACCTCCGATGAGCAGAATGCTGCGCTTCAGAACGACATTGAGGATGAGCAGCCCCGCAATGACCACTGCCAGTATCATTTGCGCCTTGAGGAACGGAATCGTCGCATGGATGTCCGTATAAGTTGCCCCGGCGATAAGCCCTGTTGACGAGGAAAGGATAGCATGCATGCTGATGTAGGCATTGAGCGACAGTACGAGGAAGATCATCCCCCCAAGGACAGAGAGATGGACCTGTGCCGACCGCTCTGCGCCAATCCCCTTTGAGTGGATGAAGATCGCGCCTTTCACGAGATACAAGAGCGCAGCCGAGATGAGTGATACGGCGAGAACCAGCATCGCCGAACCCGAGAATACCTCCAGCAGCGGCAGCGTAAAGACATAAAAGGAAGCATTCTTGTTGAAAATAGGGTCGACGTAGGTGAATTCAGCAGCGTGCAGATATGTGAGCAGCGTCAGCCAGTTGCCAGAGAAGACAAGAGCAGTAAAAAGGCCGAGCAGGGCAGGAACAATGATCTTTACCTTGTCGATATGCTTCAAGATATTCAGCTGAGGCATGCCCTGAATATGCATGGGCAGGATAACGGACCTTCCCCTGGTCGCGGTTACCACGATCCAGAGATTTATATAGGCGAAAAGGAATGCGACAAGGCCGCCTGCAAGGGCAGAGATGAGCTGGGCATTGAGTCTTGTGGTGAAGATTTTTTCGAACCCGAGATCCTGAAACCAAAGCCAGTCTATGTAAAATGAAAGGGATTGGGGCAGGGCGATGAGCAGAGCGAGGAGCGCTCCAAAGAAAGGTAACGCTTTGCCAAACAATCTATGCGGCATGCAAATCCTCCCGTATCTGCCCCGCATGCCTGATGAAACGATGATCATTACGTGCCTCGTGACGATTCATATGTCTGCAGTGCGACAGGCGTGCCGGGCGGTTTTCTGTATCATAGCAGATTGTGCCCCGTGATGCGAACCAGGGGGGCCGGGTGAGAAGACAATTCCTCACATTCTTCGTTTCGGCGGGACATCCTGCAGTACATGCGATGAGATGATCGGGGCATGCAATCTATCCGCTTTGGGTCTCGCAGGGGCCGACGGGGAGACCTTCTCCGACATCAGCAAGCGCAGTGAATGCTCAAAAGGCACTGAGTGCTCCCCCCGTACAAAATGTTGGAACATGCCCAAAGCAGGTCTTCCCAGCTTCTCTTGTTGTTTTTCAAAACTGCGGCTGATTGTTTGCTGAAAGGGACATTTCCGCATAAATGTTTTATGATAGTATTACCTTACCTATGTATCATACTGATAAATCATGTGAGATCTGGGCCGTCGCCGGAGGCAAGGGCGGTACCGGGAAAAGCTTTATTACCAGCAGCATAGCCACGCAGCTCGCACTGAAGGGCCGCAGACTGGTTATCATCGACGCGGATTTCGGCGGTGCCAACCTTCACAGCTTCTTTGGTATCAGCAGACCGAAACACTCACTCTCGGAATTCTTTGAAGAAAGAATACCGCTGAGCCAGATTATCGTGCATTCCGGCATATCCAATATGGGACTTATCACCGGGGCGTTGGGTTCTCTTGACTCCGAGAGCATCAGTTATACGCAGAAGCAGAAACTTTTCAGGCAGATAAGGAGCCTTGAGGCCGACTATATTCTTATTGATCTGGGTGCAGGTTCCCATATCAATACCCTTGACACCTTTCTCCTGGCGGACAAAATGATCGTTGTTACGGTGCCCGAGGTAACTGCTATTGAAAATCTGTATCAGTTCATAAAAAGCGTTTACTTCAGGAAACTGAAGTTCTTCCTGGGATCTTTCGGACTGAAAGATATGCTGCAGGACGCGTGGAAAAACAAGGCCGCTTACGGCATCCGAAACTTCGCGAATCTTCTTGACCATGTAAAGAAAAGCTCACCGGACGTTCACGTCGCTTTTGAAAAGGAAATGTCAACATTTGTGGTGTATATCATCCTGAACCAGGTAAGAAAAAGTACGGATATCCTCGTAGGTGAGAACCTGAAGAGTGTCTGCCTGAAGCTGCTCGGACTGACAGCTGTCTATGCGGGATACGCCGACTATGATGAAGAGGTGCAGAAATACATAAACAGAAAAGAACCTTTTATGATTCACTGCCGCCTTTCGCCGGTAATAAGGGAAATAGAGGACATCACGGAACATATTATGTCCGGAAAGACAGCTATTTTTTCAGCGAGAAGTTATGAGCACGGAAGATACTAGGAGATATTACGAAGTTCTCGAACTTCCTCCGGACGCCCCTTTTGCCGAGGTGAGGAAAAAATACCTCTATCTCAATGCGTTCTATATGGGCGATTCTATGGAGCTGGCGGCTTTGAACGGGGACGCGCCCTATCACCGAAGACAGGGCATTCTTGCAGAGCTGCAGGACGCCTACGACAGACTGAAGGATATCCTGGGCAGGGAAGAGCCGGTGCAGCAGCCCCTGCAAAGCCCCGATGTGACCGTTCGCGAATCGATGAGAGATTATCTGGACGGCATTGCCGCCTTCTCCGGACCTATTCTCAAGGAAATCCGGGAGAAGATGGGGATCGACCTGGGAAGTATGGCCATCGCGACGAAGGTGCAGAAGCGGTATCTGGAAGAGATCGAAGCCGAGCAGTTTACCTGGATTCCCGCGGAAGTGTATCTGCGGGGTTATGTCATTGAGTACGCCCGCCATCTTTCTCTCGACCACCAGAAGGTGGCGGAAGATTACATGAAACGATACCGTAAGTTCCGGTCAAGCTCGGAAGAGAAGAAATAGTTCATCCCCATCCCCTCATGCTGCTGCATTCCCGGAACACCGGAAGACCGAACGTGCGATCAGGAACGCCGGAAGGAAGCAAGATGCAATCTGTTGTCATAGGCGGGGCATACGGAAGTGTTTGAAGAGATGAGGTCTTTGCTGCCTGCTGCTGATGCTCAGTCTGACGGCAATTACGTCTTCGGGGTCTTATTTCCCCAGAGCTTGTTCGCAGCAAAGGCTGCCAGAAGTCCGGCTGTGAGAAATCCCTGCAATGATGTGGTGATGATATACATGGTGCTGTAGCCTTCTTCTCCCCGCAGCAGACCGAACATATTGACCTGTGCCTCTGCCCAGAAGAAGATATTGATGATCATCCAGAGCAGGAACCCTGCCACCACGCCCTTGAGGTAGGGGTTCGTAAAAAAGAGGAACTTGCCCCTGACGTAACGGAAGAAGACCATCATTGGCACGAGGCCGATGATAAGCCCGGTGAGAAAGCCCCAGAAGCTCATGCTCCATTATACATCACGCCGCAAAAATATTTGCGCCCTGACATGCGCACGTTCGGAAGTACGCATAGTGTGCATATCAAGGCGAGTGGCTGGAATTTCTTCGTGCTTAGGTGGTCTTCCTGCTGCGCGTTGCGCTTGCCCTGCGTCCGCCTGTCCCTCCAGCTTTCGGTGCGAAGGGCTTTCTTGCTCCAGTCTCTGTTTTGCGGCGCTGTGTATACTGGCGGGGCGGCCGGGCAAATTCAGCGTCACGTACCGGGGCTGACTTCTTGTAATCGAAGTCCTTCAGTGCGCGGCGTTCTATTGCATAGCCGAGCAAGCGCTCGATGCTGCGTACCATATCCTGGTCTTCGCGGGTAATGAACGTGAAGGCATCACCGGTCTTTGCCGCCCTGCCGGTACGGCCTATGCGGTGCGTATATGCATCAGCAGTATCGGGCATGTCGTAATTGATCACGTGGGATATGCTGGAAACATCTATCCCGCGGGCAGCGATATCGGTTGCGACAAGAATCTGGTATCTGCCGCTGCGGAATCCGTCGAGTGCTTCCTGACGGCGGTTCTGGGAGAGGTTCCCCTGCAGGGATGCTGCCCGGTAGCCAGCCTTTTCCAGCTGCTGGCCGATACGCTTGGCGCGGTGCTTGGTGCGGGTGAATATCAGGACAGACTCTGTGTCGGTATGACGAAGCAATTCCAAAAGCAGAGCAGTCTTCAGATGCTGTTCGACCGGATAAAGGGCATGGCTGACTGTGTTGGCAGGTGCCGCATGGTCGACCTGCACGGTGATCGGGGTATGCAATATGTCATGTGCAAGACGCCGGATATCATCGGGCATGGTAGCAGAAAAGAGCAATGTCTGGCGCTTTGCCGGTATATGCCTGATGATCTTCCTGATGTCGGGCAAAAAGCCCATGTCGAACATCCGGTCAGCCTCGTCGAGCACGAGCGTCTCCAGATGTGACAGATTGATCGTTCTCTGATCGATATGGTCGAGCAGACGGCCTGGGCAGGCGACGACGATTTCATAACCGCGTTTCAGTTTGTCGGCCTGGGGATTGAAGCCGACGCCGCCGTAGACCGTCATGCTTCTGAGCCGGGTCTGTCGTCCCAAGGTGGTGATGGACTCGTGGATCTGCTCCGCAAGTTCACGGGTAGGTGCCACGATGAGCGCCCGGACACGGCCACGCGGGCCCTGAAGCAAACGCTCCAGGATCGGCAGCACAAAGGCTGCTGTTTTTCCGGTTCCGGTCTGTGCAAGACCGAGGACATCCTGTCCCTGCAGGACCGGTGGTATTGCCTGCTTCTGAATGGGCGTGGGCTTGCTATAGCCAGCCGCCTTGACTCCGGCCGCTACATGGGGGTGAAGATTGAATCTCTGAAATTCCATAAAACTCCTTTTTCTGCATTCGGGGGAAAAAAGTCTTGGATCTTTTGAGGGACGTACAATGACGTAGTTTTCATCCGGGTACTGCAGTTATTGTAATAGTTAACAGTACCAGTAGTGATGAAGATCTGTCAAGGAAAAGGATTCTTCATCCGCTGGCTTCTGCAAGCATCTATCCTTCCGGCATCAGCTTCATGCACTGCGGGGGGCGGACAGCCGCTCCAGACGAAAGGATCCTGTAAGGACATGAAAGGCAAGCAGGAAGGCTGCGGCATTCCACGACTGTCCGGCCATGCCCATCGGCTCGCCGGCCCTGCCATGAAACCACTCATTGAACTCCCAGTCATTGATCCTGTTCAGGAATGCAAGTCGTTCAAGCTCGCTCCAGGCAAGTTCCTGGCGGGCCAACGAAGAAAGCAGCATGACCCAGAAGCCGCCGGCGAACGGCCAGATACCGCCGTTATGATACTGATAAGGTAAATTCTGGAGATGTCGCTGCATATACTGCCGCCAGAGACGGCTCTTTCTGCCGATCGGCCGGTGGACGACCCGCACGGGATAGGGCAGGTTGACCTTAAACCGGAGCAGCGTGTCCGTCATGCGCGTCGCCCGAGATTTCTCAGTCAGACCGAACAACAATGCAAGGATATTGCCGAAGACATCTATTTCCGGTCCGCCGAAGGAGAAATTCACAAAGCTCAGATATACCCCCTGATCCCGGGCCAGGTTCCGGACATAATGCGCCAGTACACGGGCCCGCCGCTGTTCCGGAATGACCTTGTCGAAGGGGTAGAATATCCTGTTGAAATAGTAGCGGGTCTCCCGCGCTGCCTCCATGCTAAAGAGCTTCTTGACAAAATACCATAAGGCATTTGTATAGAGCACGAATCCTGAGCGCGGCATGATATCAGCCCAGTCGCTCGCCTCGTTCTGCTGCAGCAGGAACAAGCCCTGGTGTTCCTGGCAGAGGAGCCAGTGCATGGCGAGTTTCACCTCCGTATGGAGGTTGCGTTCCAGCGACTGCCCCGGCACATAACGGTCGAAGAGCTTTACCGCAATCAACCACCAGAGTGTTGCGTCGATGCAGCCGTAATACCAGAAATCCGTTTCCCTGCTTTCGGGCTTCACATATTTGGGGATCTGGCCGTTCGGCGCCTGATAGCGTGCAAGCGTCACGAGCCCCTTTCTGGCTGCTCCGACGAGCTGGCGATCCCCTGATGCTATCATGCCGAGAGCGCATATTGCCGCGTCCCGGCCAAAAATGCTCGCATAATTCCTGCCAACGGCCTTTTCGCTCTGCGCACAGGCAATAATGCCAGAGGCGCGAGAGTTTTCTTTCAGAAGCCTGACCGAACGTTCATAACACTCAGTCAGGACGGCATCGCGCAGAGTTCTTAACGTGTCTTGCGTCATGCAATATTGTAATCCTGCAACACCTTCCATTGCTAGGTTTTTCACACCGAAAGCACCCGGCATTGCGTTGACAAGTAGCTACTTTTAATATATAATGTAACCACATTTTAAAGACTATATAGTCACATTATGCAAACTTACGATGAACTGAGCCCGAGATTAGCATTTTCGTCACGGAGCAGCGCAGTTTCTTGGTTTTTCCTTCAAGACGGGCAGTCGATATTCGCTCCAGGACATTCCTGATGTGACATAATGGAATTACCGGCAACAACGATTCAGCGGAAGGGGGAATATAATGGAAGGCAGGGCTCGGATCATCATCGAGCGGGTCACTCCGGAGGTCGAAGGGGGCAGGTATCCCGCAAAACGCGTCCTCGGTCAGGAGGTCAGGGTCGAAGCAGACATCTTTGCCGACGGCCATGATTCGATTGCTGCCTCTCTCCTGTTCAAAAGCCCCCGGGATCGGTCCTGGAAACCAGCCCCTATGCGCCATGCGAACAATGACCGGTGGCACGGTGAGTTCATTGCGGATGAGATCGGCATCTACCGCTACACGTTGCAGGGATGGGTAGACCATTTACGTACCTGGCAGAGGGACATCATGAAGAAATTCGAGGCCGGGCAGGACCTGAGCACTGACATCAGGATCGGAATGGCATTCATCTCGGATGCTCTCGGCAGGGCCTCAAAGAAATCAGGTAAAGAACTCGGCCGGCTGCTTGACTCGCTCACTGCTGCCGCAGAAACGGATATGACTGCTGCAGTCGCCATAGCCACTGGGGATGAGGTCACCACCCTCATGAAAGCATTTCCTGACATGCGCTACGCAGTGATGTATGACCGTGAACTCTCCATTGTGGTGGAGCCCCGCCGGGCGCTTTTCGGCACCTGGTACGAACTCTTCCCGCGGTCCTGCCCCGGACGCAGCGGGGAGCACGGAACCTTTACCGACTGCGAGAAGGTACTGCCGGAGATCTCCCGTATGGGCTTCGATGTACTGTACTTCCCACCCATTCACCCGATTGGGATGACCAAACGGAAGGGAAAAAACAATACGCCGTCAGCAGCGCCGGACGACGTGGGAAGCCCTTGGGCAATCGGCGGAGAAGAGGGTGGACATACGGCGGTCCATCCTCTCCTCGGTTCACTGGAGGCTTTTTCTTCGCTCATCTCCCGGGCCAGGGAGTACGGCATTTCTATCGCCATGGACCTCGCATTCCAGTGCTCGCCCGACCATCCCTATGTCAAGGAACATCCGGAATGGTTCCGGCAGCGGCCGGACGGCAGTGTCCAGTATGCCGAGAACCCACCGAAAAAATATGAAGATATCTTCCCGCTGAACTTTGAGAGCGACGACTGGGAGGGGCTCTGGGAAGAGCTCCGGGCTGTCGTACTGTTCTGGATTGAACGCGGCATCACGATTTTCCGGGTAGACAATCCACACACGAAATCCTTTCGCTTCTGGGAGTGGCTGATCGCCGGGGTGCGCAGAGATCACCCGGAGGTCATTTTCCTGTCGGAAGCCTTCACGCGGCCGAAGATCATGTATCGCCTCGGCAAGATCGGTTTTTCCCAGTCCTACACGTACTTCACCTGGCGCTATACGCAGCGCGAGTTCCGCGAGTATCTTACCGAGCTGACGCGGAGCGACGTGCGGGAGTTCTTCCGTCCTAACTTCTGGCCCAATACACCGGACATACTGCCGGAGCACCTGCAGTATGGAGGGCGACCTGCCTTCATGATGCGGCTTGCGCTTGCAGCAACACTTTCACCGAGCTATGGGATTTATGGTCCGGCGTTTGAACTCTGCGTCAACGAAGCGCTGTCGGGAAAAGAAGAGTATCTTCATTCGGAGAAATATGAACTGAAGACATGGGACTGGGACGCGCCGGGGAACCTAAAGGATTTCATTGCACGGGTGAATAAGATCCGGAGGGAGAACATCGCCCTCCAGGACCTCTGGAACCTGCGATTCTGCGATGTTGACAACGAAAACCTTCTGTTCTACGTCAAGGCCGCCTCTGACCTCTCGAACGTTCTCCTTGTCGTGATCAACCTCGACCCCGCGCATACGCATTCCGGATGGGTAACCGTACCGATTGAAGAACTCGGCATCGCGCCGAGTCAGCCCTATATGGTGCACGACCTGCTGAGCGATGATAAATTCATCTGGCAGGGAGAGCGAAACTATGTTGAACTTGATCCGAGGGTTCTTCCTGCCAATATCTTCCGGGTCCGGAAGCAGCTGAAACGCGAGACGGACTTCGATTACTTCATGTAAGGAGACGGAACATGCCGCAGAAGAAAGAATACGCGCCGGCTGACCCCCAGTGGTATAAAGACGCGGTCATCTATCAGCTGCATGTAAAGACCTTTCTTGACGGCAATGCAGACGGTATCGGCGATTTTCCCGGCCTGATCCGGAAGCTGGACTACCTGGCCGACCTGGGCATCACTGCTGTCTGGCTGCTCCCGTTCTATCCGTCTCCTCTCAAGGACGACGGGTACGATATTGCCGACTACCGCAGCATCAATCCCGATTATGGCACGCTAAAGGACTTCAAGACCTTTCTGCGGGAAGCGCACAGGCGCAACATCCGGGTGATCACGGAACTCGTCATGAACCATACCTCAGACCAGCACCCCTGGTTCCAGAGGGCGCGCAAGGCCAAACCGGGTTCGCCCTGGAGGGACTTCTACGTCTGGAGCGACANNGACGAGAAATACGGCGACCGCATGTTGCTCGGCGAGGCGAACCAGTGGCCGGAAGACGCTGTCGCCTATTTTGGGGACGGGAACGAGTGCCACATGGCCTTTCATTTCCCGGTCATGCCGAGGATCTATATGGGCCTGCAGATGGAAGACCGCTTTCCCATCGTAGATATTCTCGGACAAACGCCCAAGATACACGGCTCCTGTCAATGGGCCATGTTCCTGCGGAACCATGACGAACTGACGCTCGAGATGGTGACCGACGAGGAGCGGGACTACATGTACAAGGTATACGCCCGTGATCCCAAGGCGAGGATCAACCTCGGCATTCGTCGCCGGCTCGCACCGCTGGTCGGAAACAGCCGGCGGAAGATCGAACTGCTGAATATCATCCTTTTCTCGCTGCCCGGTACGCCGGTTATCTATTACGGTGACGAAATCGGCATGGGCGACAACTACTATCTCGGCGACCGCAATGGCGTCCGGACGCCGATGCAGTGGAGCTCGGACCGCAATGCCGGATTCTCGCAGACCAACCCGCAGAAGCTCTATCTGCCGGTGATCATCGACCCGGAGTACCATTTTGAGGCGCTGAACGTCGAGAACCAGGACAGCAACCCCTCCTCTCTGCTCTGGTGGATGAAACGCGTCATCGCCATGCGCAGGCGGTTCAGGGCCTTCGGCAGCGGTGATATCGAATTTGTCCCAACGGACAACGCGAAGGTTCTTGCCTTCACGCGCACCTCTGAGGACGAGACAATACTTGTGGTGATCAATCTGTCCCGGTTCTCCCAGGTTGTCGAACTCGACCTTGCGAAGTACCGGGGCTACGTGCCGGAGGAGATATTCGGCCAGAACGTATTTCCTCCGATCCGGGAGACGCCGTATGTCCTGACACTCGGTTTCTATGACTATTTCTGGTTCTTCCTGAAGAAAGAAGAAGAATTGATCGATACCGGTAACGTGATGCGGCTCATACCGCAGCTGAAAGCGGTCGGCCGCTGGGAGCAGGTCTTCGACGAGAAGATAAAGTCCCGCCTGGAGACAGATATCCTGCCATCGTTCCTGGCCGGCTGCCGCTGGTTCGGCGCAAAGGGAAGAAAGATTCGCGAGGTTCTGATCCAGGAGGATGTTGCCCTCGGCGCGAACAGCTCCACCGGACGTCTTCTCTTCATTAAAGTGCGGTATCTCGAAGGGGCCTCGGACATCTATCTCCTCCCGCTTGCATTCTCGTCCGGTGAGGATGCTGACCGCGTAATCGAGGAGGCGCCGCATGCAATCCTGGCCGCCCTGCGGATAGGCGAGACTGACGGTATCCTCCACGACGCGGTCTACAGTGAAGCTTTCAGACGGTCGGTCATCGAGATGATCGCACGCCGGAGCAGTATAAAAGGTCTGTCCGGCAGACCCGGAAAGAGCCTGAAGCCTTCACTGCTGCGGGATGCAGCTGCCGCTAAATCGCAGGTCCTGAGGGCGGAGCAGAGCAATACTTCACTCCTCTATGGAACTGATCTCATCTTTAAGCTCTACCGGCATCTCGAAGAGGGCGTGCACCCCGACGCGGAGATCATGCGGTTCTTTGCCGAAGAGACCGATTTCACCCATGTTCCCCGGTTTGCCGGCGAGATCGAATACCGGCCGCAGAGCGGTCATCAGATCTGTATCGGCCAGCTCCAGGGGTTCGTCCCGAACCAGGGCAATGCCTGGACCTTCACTCTCGACGTTTTGAGCCGCTTTTTTGAACGGGTCCTCTCCGGCGGTCCGGAATCCCGGGAACTTCCGATCTGTCCGCTTTCCTTTCTGGAAACCGATTTCGCCTCCCTGTCTCCTCTCCTGCAGGAGAGGATCGGCGGTTTTTATCTCGAGAT
>DKBO01000151.1 GCA_002448975.1 Nitrospiraceae bacterium UBA6898 | reverse complement strand
GAAATGGCCTTGCCTTTTGTCTTAGCTGTTTTAAGGAATAATCCGCCTCAGGTCTCTATTCGCATTTTCACCGGTAAATATCAACCATCTGGCACTGCGTAAACCTGTGCAGTAGTCGGTGAAATCTGCGGCAGCGTAATATGCCCGAGTCAAGAGGTGCGTTTACATGTCAGCTCGAAAGCCAGGATGTGCGTGTGCAACACCTCTCAACACATTTCTTACCTTCTTCCTGAAACAAACGGCAGTCTCAATAATCAATAACTGAGGACTTCATGTCGTAATACGCACATCAGAGAGACCAGCGGGTCGGACTCAATAGCTTCGTGTAATCGAAACCATTTCAGAGTTAGAAGATTACCTAAAAAACAGGCGTTGGCACTGTTCCCCAGGCCGTATCCTGGGGTAAATCTCTAAGGTCCAGAAGGATCAAGTTGTGTATTTCCACATCCACCATAAATTGTGGCACTCTCTTTGCGTTTATCGAGAACAGATCATATGGTTTATTGATGAATACGTCATCGATTTTCAGGAAGACCAGTCTCCTGACAATACCTGCATGCATATCATGCCCCCCATTTCCTGACGCCCTATGCATTGCATGATGCCCCTCCGTCAGGTGTCTGAAAGGGTGAAATATCCAGTCAGTAATCATGCTGAAGGTGTGATGTTGCTTATAGAGCTTCCAATCGCCTCCTGTGTCGGCAATAAGGCCCTGCATGATGTAATTAGGAGGCAAAAAATAGACAAGATAGTGTCCATTGCCTTTCATCCTTGATTTCACTTCTGCCATATTGAGGATATCCGGCATCCTGTGCTCCATCCTTCCCATATCGGCCGGCATAATGGCAAGAGCGGCAACGTTTGAATCTGACCAGAGCGGGAGATGCCTTACAGTGTAGTCTCTCAGGAAGAAAGCACCGCCAATTGTAAGCGCGGCAATTACCACAAAAAAAGCTATGCCCCCTGCAGTACTCGATGGGACAAACAGCTTTTCAACCTTCTTCGGCAAGAACATGCCGGTATGCGCCATATAGTCCTTGTAGGTATCCGGATACTGTTTTAGCATTCTCCGCTCCTCGTCTTTTGAGAGGAAATAGTAGAGCAGTATCATCACAAGCCAGAGAACAGCAACCAGAAATCTCGGCCAAAGAATAGAAAGCCCAATGCCAGCGATACCAAGACCAACGTACTGGGGATGCCTGATAAGCGAGTAGAGTCCTTTTACGGCAGTGCCTTTTTTGAGGAACTTATACGCATATACCTGGATCGCACAAAAAAAGAAAATCGCTATGCCAGTCACAAACAGTACTGATCCCATTATACGAATGAGCTTCAGGATATCATTAGGCGGCACCACCATGTGAGGCAAAAAAAAGGAGCTAAGCCATTTTGTCGAATGGTATTTTGCTATCTGAAGAAGAAATGGGTTAAACACAGAATAGAAAAACCCCGCAAAGGGGCTGATCATGATCATGATTTCAAGCCCTATGATAAAGTAAAGCACGATAGCGCTATTGAAGACAGCCTTTATTTTATTCATAGAACCTCTAAATATATCTTAAAAGAAACCGTTACCTTTGACAAATATCATAAAGAAATAAACAATGGCACGTGACAACCTGCAGGGAAGACCTCGTTGTGTAGAGTGCAGCCTCATCTGTGAGAGTTCCTGGATAAAAGGCGCAAGAGATTCACCCGCCGATAACTGCGGAATGGTAGGAGCTTGGGTGAACAACGCTATGCATGTTTCGGGGCGAATGATACAATGGTTGCCATGAATAGGAACAGATCTTAGGTGCTTCCAGAAACTGCCATCAGGCGATATTTCAATCAGCTATATGCGGATTAAGGCGTACTCCTCAGTAGCAAGTCAAGATTTACGTTTACAATCACGGTAAAGACATTTAGTGTTCAGGACCCGTTAGTTCAGGGCAATTTGTTACGTGTTCTTTCTTGACTTATGATATTCCTCTAATTGTTCCCTTAACGTCTCAGGAGAAATCGCCCCATTCATGACAAGAGCTTCTCCGAAATGCAGGTAAGAATCGCCTTGTTCTTTGAGAAGCTCATCTACCTGGCCTCTGGTCAAATAATTTTTTTTGACCGCGATCTCACCGAATTTCTCACAGGTCATTTCCTGCATTTTCAGTATGATCATCATGTCGTCATATGTCAGCCACCCTCTGTCCTTGGCAAGTTCTCCGAGCATGCGGTTATTTTTTCTCTGGAGTAACCGTGCGCTGATAACCGCATCATGTGTGATAAGTCCTCTTGCGACAAGAAAAGATCCAAAACGATAAATTTCCATTATTATTCCTTACAAGCCCCCTCCGTTCTTCATGCTACGATTCTATCATGTTCGAAGGCTGAGTTGCGGAAAGAAAGGTTCAAGTACCACGCTGCCCGGAAAGGCAGAAAAAATAAGGCGACGGGAAATCGTTATTGATCTTATTCGGTGGTACTCCGGATACGTTGCGGCAGGAGCCTTCACGTTGACTTGAGAAGACGCATTGCGACGGGCATTCGTTTCTTTTGAAGGATATTTTTCATCCCGTACCAGAGACCAAGGAGATCCTTCCTCCGCAACGGTTATATACGCATTACGCACTGCGGTTTCTGCCGCAGGGTTCTTCACGTTCTCATTTCTATGGAAGATTGAGATGCCCCACAGGGGAACATGACCTCGTTTTTGAGGTGTTAGGCAGGGGAAAGATTGTGCCTGCAGATGCGATAGGAGCATGGGCATGCGCGTCATCACGATATGCAGAATTCAGTCCACGCGTTCGATCCGGGAACCCTTGAAGAAGAAATGCAGGCCCTTGTCATGGAGGGCAAAAGAGACCTTCTCCCCAATGCCCTTGCCGAAATCAGCCGGAACTTTTGCAACGATCCTTGCCTTTCCTGCCCGTGCGTAAAGCACGGCTTCTGACCCGAGATGTTCCACAAACTCTATTGTTGCCGATATGTCACCCGTGCCCGGGATCAGCGCTTCCGGTCGTATGCCCATGGTCACTTCCCTTCCCTGGTAGGGCCTCAGTTCTTTTCTGGGATCTACCGGAATGGTGCATGCGTCCGACCGGAAGATCAGCCCGCCGCCGGCCGTTTCGATTTTCCCCTCCAGGAAATTCATCCCGGGAACACCTATCTGGCCTGCAACGATGGTGTTTGCGGGCCGCGCATACAGGTCATCGGGGGTTCCGGTTTGCTGTATGATACCGCTGTCTAGCAGCACGATCTTCTGTCCGAGGGTCATCGCTTCTGTCTGATCGTGGGTCACGTAAACGGTCGTTGTCCTGAGCTGGCGGTGGAGATGGGCCAGTTCCACCCGCATTGCAGCCCGTAGTTTCGCGTCAAGATTGGACAACGGCTCATCAAAAAGGAAGATCTTGGGTCTTCGTACGATGGCCCGCCCGATGGCGACACGCTGCTTCTGCCCGCCTGACAACTCCTTCGGTTTTCTCTGCAGAAGTCCTTCTATCCCGAGCAGGGCTGCTACTTCTCTCACTTTAGCGTCTCTCTCCTCTCTCTTCATCTTTTGCATAACCAGCGGGAAGGCCATATTGTCATAGACGCTCAGGTGCGGATAGAGCGCATAGCTCTGAAAAACCATGGCGACATCGCGCTCGCCCGGCGTAAGTTCGCTGACCTCACGGTCATCGATATGGATCGCCCCGCCGTCCTTCTGGTCAAGTCCTGCGATCAGTCGCAAAATCGTGCTTTTTCCGCATCCCGACGGCCCCAGGAGAATGCAAAACTCACCGTCGGAAACCTCGAAAGAGATGCTGTCTATGACGGTCTTGTCCCCGAAGGATTTTCTCAGATCTCTGACCCTGAGCCGTGCCATGCTTATCCCTTTATCGCACCTGCTGACAGTCCGCGGATTATCCGCTTCTGGAAAAAAAAGACCAGGATCACGAGGGGGACTGTTGCAATGGTGGAGGCAGCAGCTATCTCACCCCAGGGCAGCGTGTATTGTCCCTGAAAAAGGGCAATGCCGACGGGCAGGGTCTGGTAGTCCTGCTGTGTCATGATCAGCAGGGCGAAGAGGAACTCATTCCATGCATAGATGAATATGAGAATGGCCGCCGTGAATATGCCCGGGGCAGCCAGCGGCAGCATGACCCTGAAGAGCGTCTGCAGATGTCCGCAGCCGTCGACCCGCGCGGCATCTTCCAGTTCTGCCGGCAGTTCTCTAAAGAAACTTGCCGTAATCCAGACCCCGAGGGGGAGGGTGAGGGTCACGTAGGGCAGGATGAGCCCTTGGTAAGAGTTCAGCCATCCCAGGGACTGCAGGATTCTCCAGACAGGGCCTGCGATGGAAATCTGCGGGAACATGGATACCATGAGCAGACAAGCCAGGATAGGACCCTTGGCGCGGAGACGAAGACGGGCAAGCGCATAGCCGGCGAAGAGGGAGACGGACAAGGTGATGCAGGTGGTCGACCCCGCGACGATAACACTGTTTTTTGCATAGTGCAGCAGGTCATACTGCTCGATGCTGGTCCGGTAAAAATGCAGGGTGGCAGAGGGGAGCAGCACCGGAGGGATCGCCGTGATCTCGACTTCGGTCTTGAGAGAAGTCGCCAGAAACCAGAGGAACGGCAGCAGGCTCAGCCATACGATAAGGAAGGCTGCTGAGAAGAAGAGCATTCTTTTCATGCAGGTTTCCCGAACATGCCTTTTCCCAGTAATCGCAGATACACTATGGCCGTGACGAAGGTCACGAGGAAGACCAGCACGGAAATGGTCGAACCATACCCCATCAGGCCTTCGGCAAAGATCTTCTTGTAGCCGTAGAACTGAAGCACGTTCGTCGAGTCTGCAGGCCCGCCCTGCGTCATGACGAAGACCAGGTCAAAGACCCTGAATGCGTCCATGGTCCTGAAGAGCAGCGCGATCAGGAGGGCCGGTCGTACCAGGGGGAGCGTTATCTTCCTGAACCGCTGCCAGGCACTTGCGCCGTCAATGCGTGCCGCTTCATAGAGGTCATCGGGTATGGTCTGCAGACCGGCGAGAATCAGCAGCGCGGCGAATGACGATGTTTTCCATACATCGGCAGTAACGATGGCGGTGAAGGCTATGCTCGGGTCTGCTAGCCATGCCTGATAGCGGGAAATGTCAGAGCCGAAGAGGATGAAGTTCAAGAGTCCGTATTTGTCATGAAAGATAAACCGCCACATCTGCGAGGAGACGACCGTCGGGATAGCCCACGGAACAAGTATCGAAGCTCTCAGAAAACCCCTGCCCCGGAAATGCCGGTTCATGACCAGTGCTATGCAGAGACCGAACATTACCTCCAGCAACGTTGAGGAGAAGACGAACAAAAGGGTGTTGGCCAGGGCATGAAGCGCTATGCGGTCATGCAGGAGGTCGGCATAGTTCCGGAGCCCCACGAACGGCTGGCCGAGGCCCGGGAGACCAAGGATGATACGGTGCAGGCTGAGATAGAAGGAATAGAGGATGGGATAAAAAGCAAAGATAACGACCAGCAGCATTCCGGGGGAGAGCAGCGCCGCTGCAAAGAACCGTTCCCGTGTGAGCAGCGAAAGTCTCACAACCCGTTGCCGTACCGACTGGCTGTGCGCTTCACGATCGGAATGCTGCGCCCCTGCTGCATCTTCACCTCAGGTTCACGGTGTGAGGGAGAGGAGGCGGTCGATCTCGCCGGCCGCTTCCTCCGCCTCCCTTTGGATGTCCGCATTGCGGTCAGAGATCGCCTTGCTGAAATAGCGCTGAAGAATATTCGACAACGCCGGATAGAGCGGTGACCGCGGGCGCGGATAGGCCGACAGGAAGACCTCCTTCATGTCAGAGAAATGCGGGTTGGCAGCCAGCACCTCCGCATCGGTGTACAGTACGGTTCTGGTCGGCGCCCTGCCGGCCCGCAGCGCCAAAATCTTCTGCGTTCGTTCGCTTCCCAGGAACCGCGCGAATATCCCGGCCGCCTCTTTTTTCTGCGAAAAAGCGCTGATGCCGACCTGCCAGCCTCCCAGCGTCGCATAGCTTTTCCCGCCCGCGAAATGGGGCAGTTTTGCAAGGGCGACCTTGCCGGCGATCTGAGAACGTGCGGGGTTGTTCGCTATCTCCCAGGCATAGGGCCAACTCCGCAGAAAGACCGCTCTGCCCTGCAGGAAAAGGTCAAGTGATTCCGGCTCCTGGTATGTCAGCACCCCTTTCGGGGCGATTCCCCCTATGATGGAATCCCGTACAAAGCGTACGGCATCCACCGACGGCTGCGCTGCGATCGCTGCTTTGCCGGACACCGGACTGAGGATATCCCCCCCGTTGCCCAGCAGATATTCCAGCATATTGCAGACAAGCCCTTCATACTGCTTGAACTGTCCGGAAAAACCGGAGATCTCCCGTGCTTCTGCTGCTTCACCCGCCGTAATGGTTCTTGCCTGATGAACGAGTTC
>DKBO01000237.1 GCA_002448975.1 Nitrospiraceae bacterium UBA6898 | reverse complement strand
CATCTGCTGTTCGCCGCCGCTCAGCGTCCCCCCGTACTGCTTCATCCGTTCTTCGAGAATCGGGAACAGCTTGAATACCCGGTGAAGAGTGGACGTGAAATCACTGCGCTGAAGAAAAGCACCCATCTCGAGGTTCTCCAGGACCGTAAGTCGCGGGAATATTCTCCTGCCTTCAGGGACCTGACAGATGCCCTGCGACACGATGCTGTGGGGTGAGAGCCCTGCAATATTTCTCTTGCCGAGAAAGATGCTTCCCTGGGATGGTTTCAGGATGCCGGATATCGTCATAAGGCAGGTCGACTTTCCTGCTCCGTTGCTCCCGATCAGAGAGACGATCTCACCTTTCCTGACCTCCATATCAATGCCTTTGATCGCACTGATCGGTCCGTATGACGTGTGGATCGCCTCGATTCTGAGCATCGGATCAGTGCGTCTCCTTGCCGAGATATGCCTCGATCACCAGAGGATCGTTCCTTATTTCCGCGGGTACGCCCTCCGCGATCTTTACGCCATGGTCAAGGACAACGATACGGTCTGATATGCCCATGACGAACTTCATGTCATGCTCGATGAGGATGACGGTTTTGCCCATTTCCCGGATGTTCTTGATCATCTGCATCATTGCCTCGGTCTCAAGCGGGTTCATCCCGGCAGTCGGCTCATCCAGGAGAATGAGCGATGCCCCCGTCGCCAGGGTCCGTGCGATCTCCAGCCTGCGCTGGGCTCCATAGGGCAGACTCCCCGCAGGATTTTCCGCAACTGACTCAAGGCCGATGAACGCGAGATATTCATAGGCAGTTTCACGCACGGATCTTTCCTTCTCTTTGAACTGGCCGGTTCGGGCGATGATGCTGAAGAGACCTGACCGGATGGCGGCATGCTGGGCCACCATGACGTTTTCAATGACCGTCATGCTGCTGAAAAGCCGGATATTCTGAAACGTGCGCGATATGCCGAGACGTGTTACCCGGTCTGCAGGAAACCCCGATATGTCGGTGCCGGAGAAGACAATCGTTCCCCTGGTCGGCTTGATGAAACCGGTAAGACAGTTGAACAGGGTCGTTTTACCGGCGCCATTCGGACCGATGATGCTCATGATGGTCCCGCTCCTGAGCGAGAAGCTGATGTCTTCGATCGCCCGGATGCCGCCGAAGTGCTTGGAAACCCCTCTAATATCGAGAAGAGACAACCTTTCCCCCAAAAAGTCCCTGCGGACGGAAGATCATGAGGAGCACGATCCCGGCCCCCAGTGCGAGCATGCGGTACATCTGCACTTCCCTGAGAATCTCCGGAAGGATGACAAGGATGACCGCCCCCACAATCACGCCGCCGATGCTCCCCAATCCTCCCAGAATGACCATGCAGAGGACGAGCACAGACTCCATGAATGTAAAGCTTTCCGGTGAGATGAAACGCATCTTCGCGGCGAACAGGCAGCCTGCGATGCCAGCCCAGAACGCGCCGAAGGAGACCGAATAGAGTTTATAGAGCGTACTCGGGATTCCCATGGCCGACGCTGCAATCTCGTCCTCCCTGAGGGCGATCCACGCCCTTCCAATGCTCGACCGCTGTACCCTTCCTATGACCACGATGGAAACAAGAACAAAAAAGAGGACAAGGTAATAATACGCTGAAAGCGTTTCGATGGACATGCCGGCCAGCGTCGGTGCCGTGATGCCACCGATACCGTTGGGACCGTTCGTGAAGCTGTCCCAGTTGTTCAGCGTTATCCGCACGATCTCGCCAAATCCGAGCGTTACCAGGGCGAGGTAATCGCCCTTCAGCCTCAATGCCGGGACAGCGAAAAGGAAGCCGGCCAAGGTGGTGATAATGACGGCAAAGGGCATCGCAGACCAGAATCCGAGGCTGAGCTTGGTGTTCAGAAGAGCGAAGCTGTATGCACCGATGGCGTAGTAGGCGACGAAGCCGAGGTTCAGCAAGCCCGTATAGCCGACAACAACGTTCAATCCCAGGGCAAGTATGATATAGATCCCGGCCAGTACCGCCACGTCGATAAGGTAATTCTGCGCGGCAAATGGTATGGCAAGGGCAGGAAGAAGGAACAAAAGAAGGTAGCGCCGGTCTTCGGGCAATGAACGGCGCACGCGTTCCCTGACCGCAGCAGTCTTTGCCAGCTGGGAGGATACCCATGATCCTGCAAAGGTAAGGAGAAGGACCGAAAGGAAGAGCAGGCCGAATAGCAGCGCTGATGCCCGCAGGCCCTTGAAGGGAAGAAAGAGGAGCGCAGACCAAAGGGAGATGATACCTGACCGGAGAAGGGTCCTGCTGAAGCTTTCCGGAATCGTGATCAAATCTTTTCCTCCGCGTCCCGGCCAAGGAGTCCGGAGGGTCTGACCAGGAGGATGACGATGAGGATGATAAATGCATACACGTCCTTGTATTCACTTGAGATATAGGCTGAGCCGAGGCTTTCGATAAGACCGAGAAGGATGCCGCCGAACATTGCCCCCGGTATGTTCCCGATCCCGCCCAGTACGGCAGCCGTGAATGCCTTGATGCCTGCAGAATACCCGATGAAGTAATTGACGAGGCCGTAATACATGGAGACCATGAGACCGGCAACCGCCGCAAGGCCTGAACCTATGATGAAGGTGACGGATATGATGGTGTCCGTATTGATCCCCACAAGGGATGCCATTGACCTGTCCTGCGCTACGGCCCGCATCGCCTTGCCGGTACGGGTCTTCCTGATGAATGCATGGAGCAGCGCCATGATGATGCCGGAGACCACGATAATGGACGCCTGGAGAAAGGTTATGCGTGTTGAAAGGACGCTGAACCCTGCATTGCCGACCAGCGAGGGAAAGACCTTGTCCGTCGCTCCTTGGGTGATCATCACATAGTTCTGGAGGAAGATAGAGACGCCGATGGCGCTGATGAGCGGGCTGAGCTTGGGTGCTGACCTGAGAGGCCGGTAGGCGATCTTCTCGACGGTGAACCCGTAGGAAGCCGAGAAGATGACTGTGAGCAGAAGGGTAAGGGCAAGTGCAAGCGGCACACTGTAAGCGGTGAGTCCGGCAGCGGTCAGGAAGCCGAGTATGATGATGCCGAGATAGGCACCGAGCATGTAAATCTCACCATGGGCAAAATTAATGAGTTCGAGGATGCCGTAAACCATGGTATAGCCGAGGGCAATGAGCGCGTATACGCTGCCGAGCGTGAGACCGTTTATCAGCTGCTGGAGGAGCACACGGAATATTACCAGAAAGAAAGCGGTAAATTAAACTCGGGGACGGTTATTCCGCGGATGGAAGATCATAATAAGGCGATGGGTTTTTCATCTGGCTGATGGTATCACGGACGCGCGTCTCATAAAAGTCCCCGATCTTTGCCATGATATCGGGAGTCACTTCGATCAGTTTTTCGATATCCCGTCGGGTGATCTCGTACACCTCAAGCGGCCCGACAGCGACAACAGAGGCTGTTCTGGGCCTTCCGGTCAGGAAGCCCACTTCTCCGAAGAGATCCCCCTTGCCCAGGACCGCCAGTTCGACCCTTTTCCCCAGGAGATGGGCAACAACCTTTGCCTTGCCGGAACGGATGACGTAGAGCGAATCTCCGGAAACACCTTCTTCGATCACGACCTGCGTGTCGGCATAGGTTCTCCGCGAGACCTCATGCAGGTGCTGAGCGAACAGGAGGTCCTCGAAGCTCTTCTCCGCGGGATGCCCGGGCTCCTTTGCATGCATGGACGCATGGGCATCTACGGTAGTACCTCTTGTCTGCTGAGCATCTGATGAGAACATCCTGGTGTCGAGCGCTTCAAATGCAGATTCAATCCAGGCGTCGTGCTCGTCTTGTACCGGGGCTGGCGCGGGCGGAGAAGGTTCAGAATCTCCGGTTATCCCGCCTTGAGTGGTTTTTTCTGAACTGGGTACAGCAGGCTGATCAGGAGACAGGGACGTAGTTTCCATCCAGGATGGAATCCCTGCAGCCGGTATTTCCCCTGTTCTGTTTCCTGATTCAAGCAATGGAGGCTCCAGCCATGGTGAAGTCCCGATGGACAAGAGTTTCGCATCTGCGTTTTCCGGAACAAGAGACGTTGTTTCCAGCCAATCAGGAGCAAAGGTTGTTTCAGGTGGAGAAGAATGCATCGGTGGTTCGTTGTCTTCCGACGGCAAATGCCCGTGATCGGCCGAAAGCGCATGGGGTTTTGCCCTGACTGTCTCAAGCTCATCCATCAGGATCTCTGCGCGGCTGATTACATCCTGGTTGTCCGGCTCGAGCCGAAGGGCGATCTTATACGTTGCAAGCGCCTTCTGGACAAATCCCTGCATGCGGAGGATCTGGGAGGCATGAGCATATGCGGCGATCGCTTCTGCCATTTCGCCTGTTCGCTGGCAGATATCGCCGATTTTAAGGAATATCTGAGGGTTGTTCTTTTCCGTTTTGGCTGTCTGCAGGAGCACGTCCCTGGCTGATTGCCAGTCCTGCTTCCTGACAGCCTGGAAATATGCCTGCCAGTTATCTTTTGCCATAGTTCCGGCGAACACCTTGTTTCTGACACATCTGAAATCATTAAAATATATAGTCTCTGTTTTGTCAATTCATTTCTCATCGGTTTCTCGTCGGTTTCTGCTATAATCCCTAGCAAAAAAGGATATTATTATTCGGGAGGTCAGATTGAAACCAAGGATCACTGTTGAGCTTGCATCACGGGTAAAGAATCTTCCACCCTATCTTTTTGCCACGATCGACAAGATGAAGCAGGAGGCCAAGGCAAAAGGTACGGATCTGATTGACCTCAGCATTGGAGACCCAGATATCCCGACGCCGGCGCATATTGTCAATGCCATGAAAGCTGCGGTAGAGAAACCCGAGCATCACCGATATCCCTCTTACGAAGGAATGCTTTCCTTCCGGACTGCAGTGGCTGACTGGTATAAGCGACGTTTTGCTGTTGACCTCGCTCCCGGGACGGAAGTGCTTTCCCTTATCGGTTCAAAGGAAGGTATCGGGCATATTCCCCTGGCCTTTATCGAACCGGGGGACGTTGTGCTCGTGCCGTCACCTGGGTATCCGGTCTATCCCGTCGGCACGTTGTTTGCCGGAGGGGAGAGCTATATCATGCCCCTTTGGGAAAAGAACGGCTTCCTTCCTGACCTGAAATCCATCCCTTGGGATACCCTGAAAAGGACGAGGCTCATCTATATCAATTATCCCAATAATCCGACTTCGGCATGCGCCCCGAGATCGTTCTACGAAGAGGTCATAGAACTTGCGGCTACGTACAATATTATCGTCTGTCATGACGCAGCCTACAGCGAGATCTACTATGACAACGAGAAGCCGCTCAGCTTCCTTGAACTTGACGGTGCCAGGGAGGTCGGCATTGAGATGCATTCCCTGTCGAAGACCTATAACATGACCGGATGGAGGATCGGCTTCGCCGTCGGCAACCAGGATGTCATTGCCGGGCTCGGCAAGATCAAGTCGAACCTCGATTCCGGGGTGTTCCAGGCGATCCAGGAGGCGTCCATTACCGCGCTCGAAACTGACGATATGGTACTGGCGGATATACGGAATACCTATCAGGAAAGAAGGGATGTCCTCTATAACGGACTGAAAGGTCTCGGCATGCACGTTGTAAAGCCGAAGGCGACCTTCTATCTCTGGACAAAAGTCCCCGAAGGCTTTGACTCAGCCTCATTCGTTGCCCACCTGCTGAACAAGGCAGGCATACTCGGTACACCCGGCAACGGCTTCGGCGCTCCGGGTGAGGGCTATATCCGCTTTGCCCTTACCGTGCCGGTTGACCGCATGAAAGAGGCGGTTGAGAGGATAGGCAAGGCGCTGTAACGGCAGTGAGTTGTAATATAGAAATAAGAAAGTAGTGAGCAGAAAGTAGTGAAGTGAGGGCTTTCTGATATTATCGGGAAACTATCTAATAACTGGTTCTCCCTTCACTTCGCTCATGGGGAATGCGGCAATTAAGCCGTGAACTCTGGTCCCCCTCGCTCCGCTTCGGGAGAACCAGGAGTTCAAGACCGACCGCTGCGCGGCGGCTTAACTGCCGCATTAGCGAAAGGAAAGGACAGCTACAATGGACGAGACCGAACTCCGGCAAGCTCTGGCTCGCTACGCCTTCTATCACATCATACAGCTTACAGACACCATTTCCACGCCAGGAAATCCTCAATACGTGCCCGCACAGAAGCTGTGCATGAAATATCTAAAATCAGTCGATGTCAAAGGCAAGCGCGTTCTGGATATTGGATGTCGCGACGGCCTTTTTTCTTTTGCGGCGGAGTCCATGGGAGCGGCAGAAGTGGTGGGTATAGACAATGACCTATCAAAGGCCGCCACAGAGTTTCTGATTCCATTCTTCAATTCCAAGGTGCGAATGCATGAAATGAATCTATATGACCTGAAGCCTGAGAGCTTTGGCCTGTTTGACGTGGTCATTTTTCCGGGTGTTCTATACCATCTCAGATATCCATTTTGGGGCCTAAGAGCGATCAGAGACGTCTTGAAGATCGGCGGCCATCTGCTCATCGAAACTGCCATTTGGGTGGGCGAACGTAATAATGCCCTGTTGTTTTGCCCCATAGGCGAAGACAACCCCTACGCACCTGACTCTACCAGTTGTACATTCTTCAACGAGAAGGGACTTGTGGATACTCTAACATCGCTGGGATTTCAAACGGTCCACACTGAACTGCTGAGTAAGATTTCGGCAAGTACGACGCTACGCAGTTACATGAAACGGTTCATCTCGCACATGAGCACTCGTTTCATTCATGCAGATCGGCCCCCGAATAAACAAGTCCATTGGTGTGTCGTCGACAGGTGTGTTGTACACAGTACCATCTCTGAGTTCGACAAAGGCACGTTCATAGCTCGGTATTGGGAGACTACACATGATGTGCACACTACTTATGGGGGCTAATGACCTCCTTTGCTAACAAAGAGCCGAAGGCTACGCGGTAAACCGCGCGACTTAGTGAATCCCCCCGGGTATTGCGGA
>DKBO01000175.1 GCA_002448975.1 Nitrospiraceae bacterium UBA6898 | reverse complement strand
ATGAGGTTTTACGGGACGATGCAACACCTCCTTCCGGAAATCTTGCATGGCTAATTTCCTCTGATCGCACTATAGTCCATATAGTATTCCGCAGCATTGAAGCAGTCATCTTTCATTTATTAATTTAGCGGCGACAGAATGCTGCAGCAGGCAGAGCACATCCAAGAATTTTAAGGTAAAATATAGCGACATTCAGGCGAGATTACATGACACGGCTTTCCTCCAGACGGAGGATGTTTAGTCTGTCTTCCTGAAACTGGCAATTTATGTGACGATCATTTTATAAACTTTTATCGTTTAGGGATGCTATGAAAAGATTTCTGGTCGCAGTACTTCTATTGCTTGTCATTATTCCGAACGCAATCAGTGCAACGGAGTTTTGGGGCTCGAAGACCTCAGACAAGTATCATTATCCTACATGCAAATGGACCAAGCAAATCAGTCCAACTAATCTTGTCAAATTTAACAGTCCAGAAGAGGCGCAAAAGGCGGGATATATACCCTGCCCGGCTTGTAAGCCACCTAAGTCTATAGAATATTTTGATAATGAGGCTTCTATATTATTTAGGAAAGATATGAGGGACCAGACACAAGTTTTGGGTGATTTCTGTTCAGGCAATGATCTTGTCGAGTTAATCAAGGCCGATGCCGGTCCGAGTGGGGCGGCTTATGCTACGGCTGAAAAATATATTGCATATATAATTGGCGTATATGATGCAACTTCTTACGCATACAACACTCCATCGAGTTTGACAAAAGGACAAGTCATGGCTGTCGTTACGAGTTATCTCATGAACCACTCGGAGCAATGGGGTGACCCAGCTTCTCTGTTGGTAATCAGGGCTCTCAAAGAAGCGTTTCCAAAATACGAGTAGTGAGTGATAAAAACTCGGCATGTCTGAAAACGCTTGTTTGTCGATGGAGTTGAGAGGCAGGATTCCTTCCTGAAGTCAACGCAGAAAAGGCATAATAAAATGGCGTGGAGTACACCTGCAAATAACCATAGACTGGCAGTCGATAAGAACAGATGCTGGGCTTCGGCCTTTTAATAATTATTTCTATCGCACTATGTATCTTAATAAACAGATGGAAGCCGTCTGAAGGCAGATTTAATTTTTATTCAATGCTCATGACTCCTTTTCTTGCGACTACAATTTGGCATGTTGTCGGGTATATGGTTGACGGGCCAAAAGTTATTATGTGGCTGACGATTAGCTTCCCGATAAGCATGGCAGTGAGTTTATTGACAGCTGGTGCAACCAACTTATTGTGGAGCATGGCAATAAAAGCAAAAGATGCTCGCTGAGAAACGCACAGTTAAAAAAACACTTCCTTCCTGAACTCTTGTGTCTGAAGATCTGACCAAGTGGTGCAGCTTTCGCGGCGGAGACGGTCTTATCGTCTTCGCCGAACTCTTGGAGATCGACAGTGTCAATTTTTTCATGTTTTACCACAATGGCTTTTGGTCTGTAATATCAGGAAATACCATTTGAAGAAGTTAACGCCCCTTGATTTAATTCATTTTCATATTCACAGGCTGGGGCTGATATGCTATTATTCGGCTCAAGGGCTCAGAAAATGCCTGCGGGGTATAGTAATTGTTATCAATCCACCAAGAAAGGGCATATTCCCAGCAGTGGTAATGTTATTCCGTCTTCACAACCGGCCCGATTTTCGTCAAAACAATATTCATCGAAATCAGGACAAATATTGCCTGTGCTGTTTTTACATGGTTGCTTTTCTGTTTCAGTCTTCATGTTCGTTCTCCTTTCAAGAATAAATTTAAAAAAGTGATAACAAATCATTCAACCCGATTCCGCTTCGCTGCACGGGTTAATTCAGCGTTGGGCGGCATAAAGGAGTAAGTTCTAATGCCAAAAAGAGTAATCACTATTTTTGCTGTTATCGTCATCGGATTGGTTTTCGGGGTAATCGGCTTAGTAATCGGCGCACAACTTGGCGGCAATTATGCTACGCAATTTGTATTCAATAACGTACAAGGTTACGAAGCTACAGGTCAAATCGGCTTTATTTTAGGTGCATTGATCGGTTTGATCTCAGGTTGGTGGTTTCTGGTAAAAAGGAAATCAAAGCCATTGCCCAGCTAGTTTTATATTACGGCAGTGGAATGTCTGAAATGGGTTGCTACTTAATCTTACGGACAGTGTCAGATCAAGTAGTAACCTGATACACTATGAAGATCATTCCAACGAAGGTGAAGCGATTTTATTCTTACTTCTGTCGGGAAATAAAGTTGTTTTATCGGACTTAATCTGGCAGTGGCGGTTTGGTCGAGTTTGAGCTTTTACATGCCGCCCAACCCTACATGAAGCGGACGGGCGGGTGAGTACCCGCCTCAGGGTAAGTGGCGCGATTTTGGAGTATCTCAAGTCCCTGATATTTTCCGCTGATTCGCCCGTCCGCCGCTTATGTGAATCGTTATGTGTAAATCAAGAAACGGATAAATGGCAAATAACTGGAACATACCTGCCTGGCTAGAGAAAGAAGTCAGGGAAAGAGATAAGGCGTGTGTGTATTGTGCTGCTGAGTTCACTCCAGCTAAAGTATCTAAAAAAACAGCTGCAAGCTGGGAGCATATAATCAATGATGCAAAAATAATAACCAGAGAAAACATCGCCCTCTGTTGCTGCGGTTGCAATGCAAGTAAAAGTCAAAAACCACTTTCTGTTTGGCTTGAGTCAAAATACTGCAAAGAGCGTGGCATTACCTCGGAATCAGTCGCACCAATAATTAAACAAGCAATAAAAAATGGCCTGTAAACATACACAAAACCTAATAAATAAGAAGGAAGCCTCTAGAAAAAAATCACTTGGCGAACTTGGTGAACTTTTTGCCATTAAAGCACTTGTAGATAATCACTTTGAAAAAATAGTTAACCTGAATGATAAAAAAAGAATTTTCCTTTCGCTGACTTATATGCAGAAAAGGAAGGAAATAGGTTCATTTTCAGCGTTAAAGCCAGAAACAAATACCAAAAAAATCATAAACTAAACGCTTATTATAATCTCGGCAGTGAAGCTTACAAGAAAGCGGCAATAGCAGAAAAGGAATATTGCGCTGAACCATACTGGATGGCAATTCAATTCGACCAATTTACATATTCTATATATTGGGGCTCATTGGACGAGTTGAATGGTAAAAGGCAAATACCACTACGCCAATGTGCTGAAGGGAATATCGGTATATGCCTAGCAAAAGACAAAAGACATTATTTCGATTTTGGTTTTTTCGGTAATGAAAAAGATGAAAAAATCACATAACAAAACACTACAGCGGACCCGGTGAACGTCGGCGGCGTTACCGGCAAGTTCATTGGCCGGGTCCGCTGAGTTTAGCGTTCCCCCTTCGCTTCGCTCAGGGGGAATGCGGCAGTTAAGCCGTGAACTCTGGTTCCCCTCGCTCCGCTGCGGGAGAACCAGGAGTTCAAGACCGACCGCTGCGCGGCGGCTTAACTGCCGCATTAGGCTAAAAATATGATTAAGAAGACATTCAAAACTTTCGCCATATCAGTGCTGGCTGTTTGGCTGCCTTGGGTATTATGGACGACCATAAAAACATATCTTCTTGATGACCCAGATTCAAAATTTGGAGCTGAAGGTGGTGTCATATTCGTTGCAGCAATATGGGGACTTGCAGCGGTAGTTTCCGGTGTAGCGGCTGTATTAATACTTTTGCTTACAACAAGAATAACTAAAATTATATCCAGAGCACGTCCAAACCTTATTGCCCTTGGATGTGGTTGCTTACTCAGTTTTTTAGCTTATTTTATTCCGCGTCTGCCTGCATTAAGCAACAGTTGGTATGGTGACATAGCAGGCATGGTTCTTTCGTGGCTCCTTATTAGCAGTATTGTATTTATGATCGGATACTTAATTGATTACTGGACGCAGCCTAACAAATCACTCAAGCCCGACGCGCAGAAGCGCGCGTCTTAGTTCAGGCGTTCCCCCTTCGCTTCGCTCAGGGGGAATGCGGCAGTTAAGCCGTGAACTCTGGTTCCCCTCGCTCCGCTGCGGGAGAACCAGGAGTTCAAGACCGACCGCTGCGCGGCGGCTTAACTGCCGCATTAGCTGAGGAGAAATAATAATGAAAATGAAATTAATAATCTCAATCTTACTTGCCCTCAATATCATTTATCCGCTTTCCGTTACCGCTGTGGACGACTGGCCTGCATCGGAATGCATGACAAATGGAATATTCGATAAAGACAAATGCGATAAAAAAGCAGGATGGATTGCAATTGGTTCTATAAAGGATATTCATTTGTTGTCTTATCCCAAAGATAAGCCGATGAGTGTGTTTTCATTGCAAGTGACAAAATGGGAAAAAGGTAACGGCAGAATAAAAAACAAGAAAGAAGTGAAATATTTAGAGAGCTATTTTGCTCAGTCGCCTCAAGCTGGTACCCTTGTTCGCGTCTACGGCATTGAAAGGGTCAAGCATCTTCCTGATAAAGAATATGGAGTTCTCTATATTGAACAACTCAATGATAAAGAATAATGTGAAATACGGCAGCTAACACCAGGCTCCACTTGACCGGGAATAACCGCTTTTTGTTTTCAGTTCCTGGTCTGTGGCCCGGCGGCTTAACTGCCGCATTCTAAAATAGACTCATGAGAAAGCTAACCTTATTGAGTTGGAGCAGCGGAAAGGACAGTGCGTGGTCACTGTACCTACTGCGCCAGGACCCGGCAATCGAGGTGGTGGGTCTTTTCAGTGTCATGAACGAACAGGCAAACCGCGTGTCCATGCATGCCACACGTGAAGCGCTGCTGCAGCGGCAGGCAGAAGCTGCCGGACTGGCGATCGATACGATCAAACTGCCAGACCCCTGCACACAGGAGAAAAGCGATGCGATCATGGGCGGGTTTGTGGCCGGGCTCACGGCCAGGGGGATCGAGTGCATTGCCTTCGGGGATCTTTTTCTTAAAGACATTCGGCAGTACCGCGAGGAGCAGTTGAAGAGCACAGGGATCGAGCCGCTCTTTCCGCTGTGGCAGATCCCCACGGTCAAGCTGGCCGAGGAAATGCTCACCGCGGGTCTGGAAGCATACATCAGCAGCGTGGACCTCAAGAAGCTGCCGGCGAGCTTCGTGGGCCGCCGATGGTCGCGGGGCCTCCTGGAAGAACTTCCCGCTGGAGTTGACCCGTGTGGAGAGAACGGTGAGTTTCATACCATCGTTGTCGGCGGGCCGATGTTTGAGAAACGCATTGAGGTCGCCGTTGGGGAGATTGTGCAGCGAAATGGCTTTGCCTTTGCTGACATCATCCCTAAAAACTGACGAGCAGAGAACCATCGTATTCAGGCGACATGTGGCAGCGCAGGTGATCTGCCGCTCCATGAGGCCAATACCTCAGCTTCCAGACACCTGCCACTGGGATGCGTAAAGGGCGTTTCGCAGAAATCATACCGGAGGCAAAGAATACCTGCGCCATGCGCCAGAGCCATACGATTCGGAGATATAATTAGACAGTCGTCTTCCAGCAGTGAAAAAGAAGGCTATGTGGTTGTGATATACTTGATAACAGCAGCGCAGCCTGCTGGGAGGCATTGCATTGAATAATTCCGTGTCAGAGGACATTACCGGACCGCTCGGAGAATACTTCAGAGACAAGGATGATATTCTTCTTGTGTTTATCTTCGGTTCTGCTGTCAGCAGCCGGTTCACGCGGCAAAGCGACCTCGACATCGCTGTCCTGTTCAGCAACAGGCCCGATGCTTCAGATGTCCTGAAGATTAGGAATGAGGCTGCAGGCGCAACAGACAGGGAAATTGACCTGGTTGTCCTGAATGATGCCTCGCCGGTGATCAGGATGCAGGTCCTCAGGGACGGGAAGCTGATCAAAGGCGCAAAGAACGCCATATACGGCAATTTTTTTGTAAAGACCGTGAAGGAATATGATGATCTGAAGCATATACGAAAAGAGGCGGAAGAAAATATATTACGGGGAAGAACCTATGCCTGATAGGGATATCCTTCTTGCAAAAACAGGCAATATCCAGAGATGTCTCAGACGCATCAAGGAGACCACCGGCCTCAACCCCGAAAGTCTTAACGACATTGATAAACAGGACATTGTTGTCCTTAATCTCCAGCGGGCAATAGAATCCGCCATCGATATCGCAGCGCATGTAGCAGCCTCGGAAGGGTTAGGCCTTGCCTCCTCGATCAAGGACAATTTCAGATTTCTGAACGAAGCGGGCATAATTGATGAACTTCTCTTCAAGAAGATGGAAGCTATGGTCGGGTTCAGAAATATTGCCGTCCATGATTACCAGTCGATGAACCTGGAGATTCTGAAGTCAATATTGACCGGTCATCTCAGGGACGTGGAAGATTTTTATACTGCTGTCCTGAGGAAATTTGAAAAAAAATGACGCGGACGAAACGGCTTCCATACATGGTTCAGTCATGATGAAGATCGCGGTGATAGACGGCCAGGGAGGCGGCATCGGCAGCCTTGTGGTAAAGCGCCTGAAAGAAGAATTTGCTGATACGGTTGAAGTGATCGCACTCGGCACAAATGCCGCGGCAACAACCGCCATGATGAAGTCCCGCGCCAACAAGGGGGCGACCGGCGAGAACGCCATCGTCTGGAACGCCGACAAGGTGGACCTGCTTATCGGCCCGCTGAGCATAGCATTTCCGAACGCCATGCTGGGAGAAGTCACCGGCAAAATGGCGACAGCAGTCATCTCATCTCCTGCGCAGAAACTTCTCCTTCCCCTGAACCAGGAGGGGATCGAGATCGCGGGCAACACCAGGGACCCCCTGCCCCATCTGATAGAACACATCATTTCAAGGATAAAGGAGAGCGGTCATGTGTGAAGCAAATGCATACATCTATAAAGACGGCAAAGAGGAGCTGTATCTCGAAAACGTTGACGTCATGAGGCCCGAGGAAGGAAAGATCTTCATGAAAAACCTCTTCGGCGAACAGAAAATCTTTGAAGGGGAAATCCGGGAGGTCTCGCTCCTCCGCCACAAGATCATACTGGAGAAGAAGTAACCTCCCCACGAGAGAAACTCCTGATGATCCGGCAATGGCGATTGATCGATTCGGGGCCGTGCCGCGCAGCGTATAACATGGCCCTGGATGAGGCGATCGCGCTGTCCGTCAGAAGACAGCTCTCCCCGCCGACACTCCGGTTTTACGGGTGGAACAGAGCTTCGCTGAGCCTCGGAGCTTTTCAAAGATCAGCCGGTCTCAACCTCGCCTTCTGCAGAACGAAGGGCATCCCCGTGGTAAGAAGACCGACCGGGGGGCGGGCGATCCTTCACGGTGAAGAGCTCACCTACAGCTTTTCTGTCCGCACCGATCTTCCCCCTTTCGCGAAAGGACTTTTTGAAAGCTACCGCAGCATAAGCACCGCCTTCATCCGCGGACTCGGGAAGCTCGGCATCTGTGCTGAAGCAAAAAAACAGAAGGAACGCGGCAGGACCCTTACCGGAAGCCCGCTCTGTTTTCAGTCAAGCTCGTACGGAGAGATCCTTATCGAAAACCGGAAAATCGTCGGCTCTGCGCAGAAGCGCTGGCAGGAAGGACTGCTTCAGCAGGGGTCCATTCCCTACGCATATGATACGGAAACGATGCAACAGGTTTTCGGCATTGCAGAGTCAGCCAGGGTGCATGAAGGCATGACATCGCTCAGGAACGTCATGCCGGATATCGACGATACAGCGCTGAAGAGGGCCGTTGCTGCCGCGTTCGAGGAAGTCTTCGGTATCAGCCTTCCAACTTCTCATCCGTCTCCGGAGGAGTCCCGTCTTGCCGGGGAGCTTGAAGAGCAGAAGTACCTCCGGGAGTCGTGGAACCTGCGCCGGTAGCCTTCATTTCTGCAGCCGATCCGCCGGCAGCGGCCGCGGTATTCCTTATCTCCAGCTCATAGTAATACCCGAAGACCACGGCAAGCACCACAAGACCGAGGTACCCCTGCACCATATAGGACAGCAGCTGCAGGGGGAACGATATGATCATGCCGATGATGGGGATGAGATGAAAGGGGTAGCTGATGACCATAACAACAAAACTTCCGCTGACATACCCGGCGAATACCAGTACATAGAGCCAGAAGGCATCCGGTCGATTCCGGAGAAACACGCAGGCTGCCCTGAATGCATCCCATGAGCTTTCGCGCCGGAAATAGAGCGCCGCGATGCCATAGACGGTGACCGCGAGAAAGACGAGGATGGCGGCAATGGCCAGCAGCGCCAGTACCAGGGAGAAGAAGATGCCGAGGAAAAGCGCCAGCGTTGAATCCTGACTTTTTGCGGCAGAAACCAGCGCTGCAATCCCCCCGCCGGAGAGGCCGAGCAGAAAGGCAATGACAAGGAATACCACGGTTGCCAGAAGGGAATACCACATGACCGGGAAGAAGAACTGCTTTGCCTCGGCAAAGAACTGTTTCATGCTGAACGGGAGCGACGGCTCAAGAATGCTTCTGCCGACCACGCCTGCAGAACCGCTGAATACATACAGCCCCAGGGTGGTGATCAGCAGGATATAGAAGAGGATAAAAACGACGACCACGAGCACCAGCCAGAGATATTTCATGATGAGGCCAGAAGGGCTCGCCAGCATGCCGAGCACGTCCTTTGCATTGCTGATGCCGGTAAGGTCAAGTCCGAATATGACGAAGGCTATGCCGAGGGGAATGCCGACGACAACAAAGAAGCTGATGCAGTTGACGACCATCAGCACGGCCTGCACGCCGACGAGCTGCAGTCGCTTGTTTATGGTATGGAACCCCGTCCTTATCGCCTCAGCAAAGGTCATCTCTTTCTCCCACATACGCGCTCATGTCAATGCCCTCGGTGCTGCGAGCGGCATCAGTACCTGTTCGGACACGGTTCTTCACGGCATGAAGCGTTACGCAGGCCTGATTGTGCGAATGCAGCGAGTTTCGCGACTGCAGCGTAACGAGCCGAGAATCGTCGAGGATGTCCGTAGCAAGCGAACGTCGACAATGCATCCTGCCGGTGAGCTATTATACATCTTCGACCGCCATCTCCTCAAAACAATCCTCCGGCAGTTCCCGGATAAACCGCGAAGGCCGCGCTATCCCCATGGTCTGCCAGTCATCAACGGCCACAGGATAGCAGAGGTAGAGGGATTCCCTTGTCCGGGTAACGCCGACGTAGAAAAGCCTGCGCTCTTCCTCCTCGTCATCGTTCTTGAGCGACTTCGCAGAAGGGAATTTGCCGTCATTCAGGCCGATCATGAAAACAACTCCCCATTCAAGCCCCTTCGCCTGATGAACGGTAGAGAGTATTACCCTGCCTTCCGGTGCGTCTGCTCCTTCCACAGCCTCGGAAAGGCCCTGGAGCGTCATTTCGCTCAGGAACGTCTCGAGCAGATCATACCGCTGGGCGAACTTCATCATCTGGGTCACATCCTCGATCCTCATTTCGGCGTTCGGATACGTTGCGTACAGGTACTCCTCATAGCCATGATGCATGACATGATCGATGGCCGCGGACGGCATGCCCAGATAGCGCTCCTGCTTCAGTATGCTGAGCATCTCCAGGAAGCGGTTGAATGCGGACACGGCCTTTTTCGGCACGATCGTATATGCGTCAAAAACCGCCTCCACAGGAGTCTCCCGGCCCTGGATGAAGTTCCATATCTTGCCTGCCGTGATATTGCCGATACCGGGGATCAGCTTCAGCACACGCTTCCAGCTTATCTCATCCTGCGGGTTGGCAATGATCTTCAGGAACGAGAGCACGTCCTTGATATGCGCCTGCTCGAAGAAGGTGAGGCCTGACCGCACCTCAAAGGGGATGCCCTTTCTCTGAAATTCCATCTGGAGCTCCATGGACTGGAAATGGGAGCGGTACAGCACCGCGAGCTCGTCAAATGACCTGCCGTCGGCATTCAGATCGATGACCACGGACGAGACGAACTCTGCCTGCTCGAACACATCCTTCAGCGCAACAACGTTGGGCAGTTCCCCTGCTCCGGAAACCGCATGAAGGTCCTTGTGGAACTGCCTGCGATTGTGGGCAATGCTGCTGTTGGCAAGGTGCAGGACCTGCGGTGTGGACCGGTAGTTCGTGGTCAGCCGGTACATCGCGGTCCCGGCATGTTTTTCCGGGAACTTCAGGATATTTTCAAAGTCCGCTCCCCGGAACGAATAGATCGACTGCGCGTCATCCCCCACCACCATGAGGTTGCCGGCAGTACCGGTTGTCAGGTCAATGATCTCCGCCTGCAGTCTGTTCGTGTCCTGGTATTCGTCTACCAGGACATATCTGAATTTAATCGAATAGTATTCGCGGATCTTCGGCTGCTCATCAAAGAGCCGCTTCCATCCATGAAGCAGATCATCGAAGTCGAGGAGATTCAGCTGGACTTTCTTGGCATGGTAGAGCGCGGTGATCTTTATGATCTCCTCAACGACATGGGCAAAATGCGGGAACCGCCGGAGTACCACATCTTCCACCGTTACCGCGGTATTCCGTGACAGGCTGGTTATCTCCGCCAGCACGCCTCCCTTCGGCAGTATGGTCTCTTTTTTATATACATCCGCTATGCAGGCGTCGAAGAGTTCTTTGGCGTCCTCCCGGTCGAGGATCGAAAAGCCCTGCCGGTAGCCGATGAGGAGCGCATGCTGCCTGAGGAGCAGATTTGCGACATGATGGAACGTTCCGCCGAAGAGCCCCGCTATGTTCATGCCGATCAGGAGCTCCACCCTTCTCAGCATCTCCCGTGCCGCCTTGTTCGTAAACGTGAGCAGCAGGATGTTCTCCGCGGGGGTGCCTGCCTCGATCAGCCGGGCAACACGGTAGGTAACGACCCGGGTCTTCCCCGTGCCCGCGCCTGCAAGAACAAGGGCCGGGCCGGTGCCATGCATGACCGCGGCATGCTGTTCCGGATTGAGCTCCTTTTCATAATCAACGACAAAGGTGCGGGGCTCCCGGTGGAGAAAATACTTCTTCATGATTATCGGCTCCGTAAAAAGTCCGTTTGTTTCGTTGCGCTTCGAAACGCGTCACTGCGACGTACCTGCACGTACGCCTCGTTTCTCGCTTCTTGCGCGCCTTGCCTCCAGCACTTTTTACAAACCCGCCTCATTTTATCCTCACTTCCACCTTTTAGCGTTTCCCGTCATTCAAAGAAAAGCGGCTTTGAAGATTTGGCAATAATGCCCTGAACAGCAGCTCTTTTAAAAAGTTCTTCAACTGCTCGTATACCGTTTTCACCAATATCAAGAGAAAAATCGTTCACATAAAGTCCGATGTGCTGGTCGATGACGCTGTCTTCGATCTCCTGGGAGTGGCTCCTGATATACGCCTTTGTCTCCTGGCGGTTGCTGAACCCGTAGGCAACGCTTTCCCGTATCAGGGTATCCGCCTGCTGCACAAGGACTCTGCCGAGCGATCTTTGGGCAATGATGCACCCCAGCGGTATCGGGAGCCGGGTCTCCTGCTCCCACCATGCACCGAGATCAACCACCTGCGTGAGGCCCTCCCGCTGGTACGTGAAGCGGCTCTCATGGATGATCAGGCCTGCATCGGTCTCTCCCCGCTTCACCGCATCGATGATCCGGTGGAAGGGCATGATCCTCACCCGCTCTTTCAATGCGGGATCAAAGACCTGAAGGAGCAGAAACGCGGTGGTAAGCTCGCCGGGTATCGCGATCGTCCTGCCCCTGAGGTCTTTCATGTCATATGCATCCCGGGCAACCACGAGCGGGCCGCACCCCCTGCCGAGCGCACCGCCGGAGCGGAGAAGGCAATAGGCATCGCGCAGATGGGCAAATGCATGGAATGATACTTTGGTCACGTCAAGCCTGGTCTGCCGGGCCATCTGGTTCAGCGTCTCAACGTCATCCAGCACTTCGCGAAAGGTGAGCCCGCCCGTCTCGATCCTGCCATGCACCAGGGCATAGAAGATGAACGTGTCGTTCGGGCAGGGCGAATAGCCGAGGGTAATCGTTCTCAAGGGATCAGACCGCGCTGATGAGTTTCCGGGCCGCTGTCTGGCAGTTCTCTGCCGCGAGGCCGATGTTCCATCCCGACAGGTCACGGTCCCTGACCAGATTGCTGATGCCGCGCATTTCGACCAGCGGGATACCGTAGCGGGCGCAGACATGAGCAATGGCAGCGCCTTCCATGTTCTCGCAGATTGCGTGGAACCTCTTTTCGATCTCCCGGGCTCTTTTCGTGGTGCCGGTGCATGCCGAGACCGTCACAAAAGGGCCTGTCCGGAAAGCAAAGGATACTCCGTCCGCATCGATTGATCTCAGAGCCCTCCGGATGAGCTCCCGGTCAAGGGAAAATTCATTGAAGTATTTTTTCCGCCCCTTCTGCAGCAGCGGAAGTCCGATAGTGGTCAGGTCATGCAGTCCGTCGCTCAGCAAGACCCCTTCGTCACCGTAAATCTCTTTCTCGGCAATCGCGATATCGCCGATTGCCAGACCGGCTGAAGCATAGGCTCCGCCGACGCCGATATTCATGACAAGGTCCGGCTTATGCTCACGGATAAGTCGTGTCGCAGCGTGGGATGCGTTGACCTTCCCTATCCCCGAAACAACGACAACAACGGGTCTGCCGGAAAGATTTCCCTTATAATACAGGAGGTTTGCCTCTGTGGCCTTCCTCAGCCTCCTCGTAAGGATACTGCACTCCGCCGGCACGGCCACCATAATACCGATGCAAGATTTTTCCCTGATGGTCACCGCTCATCCTATGACAAACATGATATGCAGTATCATACCAGAAGCCTTGAAAAAAAAGGATTTCCTATGGTAATCTTCCTAACCCGATTGCCTGCATAGCAGGCATAATAATTCACACGCCGGCTACGTCCTCGCCTATGGTCCCGAAAGGGTGGGCAGGACAGGCGGAGGAAAAAACCAGAGGAGGAGTACCATGGTAGTTTCAATGAAGGAGTTGCTTGAGGCGGGAGTCCACTTCGGCCATCAGGTAAAGCGCTGGAACCCCAAGATGAAGAAGTATATCTTCGGGGAAAGAAACGGCATCTACATTATCGATCTGCAGAAGACCCTCAGGGGTCTTGAGGATGCCTACCATTTCATCAGGGATGCCGCAGCTGCCGGAAGCAATGTTCTGTTCGTCGGCACGAAGAAGCAGGCGCAGGACGCGGTCATGGAAGAGGCGATGCGTGCATCCGCCTACTGCGTGAACCAGAGATGGCTCGGCGGCATGCTCACCAACTTTTCAACGATCAAGAAAAGCATCGAGCGCCTGAAAAAGCTTGAGGCCATGAAGGAGGACGGCACCTTCGGCCTGCTCACCAAGAAAGAGGCTGCACAGCTCGAAAAAGAGCGTCAGAAGCTGGAGAAGAACCTTGCCGGCATCAAGGAGATGAAGGAACTGCCGGGGGTAATCTTCATCATCGACCCTAAAAAGGAAAGGATCGCCGTTGCCGAAGCAAAAAAGCTCTCGATCCCCCTTGTAGCGGTCGTGGATACGAACTGCGACCCGGACGAGATCGACCATGTCATCCCGGGCAATGACGACGCGATCCGCGCCATCAAGCTCATGGCCTCGAAGGTTGCTGACGCCGTGCTCGAGGGCAGGGCCGCCTTCACCAAGGACACGGTGCAGGCGGAGGAACAGGCAAAGATCGAAGAGAGCGCTGAGGCAGCTGCTGCGGAGGTAACAGAATGACAGAGATCTCGGCATCGGTCGTGAAAGACCTCAGGGAAAAGACCGGCGCAGGCATGATGGAGTGCAAGAAGGCACTCACGGATGCCTCCGGCGATGTTGAAAAGGCAATAGACCTCCTCAGGCAGAAGGGGCTTGCATCAGCAGCAAAGAAATCAGCCCGCTCGGCCTCTCAGGGCCTGATCGGCTCATACATACATATGGACAAGATCGGCGTCATGATCGAGGTCAACTGCGAGACTGACTTTGTCGCACGCACCGACGATTTCCAGGGCCTGGTGAAGGACGTGGCAATGCACATTGCGGCGGCAAGCCCATCCTATCTCTCGCGGGAGGATGTGCCCCAGGACGTCATCGACAGAGAAAAGGAGATCTATAAGGCCCAGGTGACCGGCAAGCCGGCGCAGGTCGTTGACAAGATCGTTGAAGGCAAGCTCGAGAAATTTTATTCGGACACCTGCCTCCTTGATCAGATATTTGTCAAGGACCCTGACGGCAAGAAGAAGATCAAGGACATCGTCACCGAGAAGGTGGCAAAGCTCGGCGAGAATATCGTGATACGGAGATTTGCACGCTTCCAGCTCGGCGAGACACAACCGGCTGAACCGAAGAGCTGCTGAGGAGGACCGGATGCCCCGCTTGTACAACAGGATACTGCTCAAGATAAGCGGCGAGGCGCTTATGGGCGACAAGGGCTACGGCATAGATGCCCATACCGTGGACTTTATGGCCCGGGAGATCAAAGGTGTCGTGTCCATGGGCGTGCAGATATCCGTGGTTATCGGCGGCGGCAATATATTCAGAGGCGTGCAGGCAAGCCTGGAAGGAATGGAGCGGGCATCCGCGGATTACATGGGCATGCTCGCAACGGTGATCAACGCGCTTGCCCTTCAGAACGCGCTGGAAAAACATGGTATCCCGACGCGGGTGCAGTCAGCGATAGAAATGGTGGAACTCTGCGAGCCCTATATCAGACGCAGGGCGATCCGGCACCTGGAAAAAGGCAGGGTCGTGATATTCGCCGCAGGCACCGGCAACCCCTATTTCACGACTGACACCGCTGCGGCGCTCCGGGCAATGGAGATCAATGCCGATGTCATTATGAAGGGCACCAAGGTCGACGGTGTCTATTCCGCCGACCCGGTAAAGGACCCGAAGGCAAAGAAGTTCACCGAGCTGACCTACATCGATGTCCTCAAGAAGGGGCTCGGCGTCATGGATTCCACTGCCATATCTCTCTGCATGGATAATGCCCTGCCTATCGTGGTCTTCAGCCTGAAGGGCAAGGACAATATCCGGAAGATNNGGCCTCGCCGTGGACTATTACGGCACGATAACGGCGATCCAACAGGTCGCAAGCCTGAGCATCCCTGACAGCCGGCAGATCCTCATCCAGCCCTGGGAGCAGAAGATCATCCCGGAGATAGAAAAAGCGATTATGAAGTCAGATCTCGGTCTCACCCCTATGAATGATGGGAAGGTCATCAGGATCAATATCCCAGCACTTACGGAAGAACGAAGAAAACAGCTGGTGAAGGTGGTTAAGAAAGAGGCAGAGGATGCAAAGGTGGCGGTCAGAAACATCCGAAGGGAAATAAACGAAGAGCTGAAAAAGCTTGAGAAGGAAGAACATATCAGCGAAGATCAGATCAAGAAGGAACACGACGAGGTGCAGAAGATCACCGATTCCTTTATCAAGAAGATCGAAGAGCTGCTTGAACACAAAGAAAAAGAGATCATGGAGGTGTAGCTTGAACAGCAATTTTATGGTCAAGGTAGAAGATGCAAAACTCCCGGACGTCCAGAAAGCCCTTCAGCAGGCGGGGATCAAGGTCCGGAGCATTATTGAAGTCTTCAAGGAAGAAATCAAGAAGGAAGAGACGCAGTAATGGCCGTGGCAAAGAAGAGAATACCGGCAAAGCCAGGGAAAAAATCACCGGCAGCGAGGAAAGCGGCACGGCCTGCGGCAAAGAAGAAAACCGGCCTCAAAGGAACTGCCAGACCGGCAGCCAAGGTAGTATCGCGCTCTGCTCAGCCGAAACCCGCGAGAAAGAAGATTGCTGCGAAGAAAGCCGCTGCGCCCAAGAAGGCTGTCACCGCGGAAAAGGGCAAAAAACCTGGTGCGCAGAAGAAGATCCCAGGTAAAAAAATCCTGACACCAAGGACAGCTGCAGGGAAAACAGCGAGAGCCCTCCCGGCGGCTGCAAGGAAAAAATCCGTTGCCCCGAAAAAGACCGCAGGAAAGAAGACTGTAAAAAAGGTCTCCGCACGGAAGAGGCCCGCAAGAGCAAAGGAGAGCGCCGCCGGCCTCACTCCGGTCACTGACCGTATCCGGGGCTTAAAAGGTATGCTGATCGCAAAGCGTGAAGGCATACTGAAAGAGGCCAAGGATGAGATCGCCAAGTATATGAGCGGCGACAACCGTCAGCTTGTCGACACGGCTATTGATGAAGGGGACTGGGCTGTTGTGGATATTTCGGAGGACCTGAGCCTGCGCAGGCTCGCCGCGCACAGACAGCTCCTTCTTGATATCGACGAGTGTCTGAGAAAGATCCAGGAAGGCACCTATGGCATCTGCGAGGAATGCGGCGAGGAAATCAGTCAAAAACGGCTCAATGTCATACCGACGGCATCCCTCTGTATCGACTGCAAGGAAAACAAGGAAAAGATGGAAAAGATGGAGCAGGTAACCGCAATCTGATGCGAAGGCAGCAGCTTATTCGATGCTGCTGCCGTAGACCTCGGACAGTATCTTGTCTGCTCCCTTTGAAAGAAGTGTCTCGGCAAGCATCTTTCCAACGCTCTCCCCATCCTCAGGCTTTCCTTCAAGATGCTCCCGAATAATCCTGTCCCCGGTGACACTCCCTACTAGTCCGTCCATGAGAAGTCTGCCGCCGGCTATGACAGCGTAAGCAGCGATCGGGACCTGGCAGCCGCCCTGAAGCCTCTTGAGAAGCGCCCGTTCCGCCCTGACGCAGAGTGCGGTCTCGGCATGGTTCAGCGGGGCGATCAGGTCGTTGATGAATTTGTCGGTTATCCTGCATTCAATGCCGATCGCTCCCTGTCCGATCGCCGGAAGACTGGTCTCGGGACCGATCACCCCGGTTATCCGCTGTTCCCAGCCAAGCCGTTTAACGCCTGCAGCCGCAAGTATGATGGCGTCGAACTGGCCTTCATCCAGTTTTCTGAAGCGTGTTTCAAGGTTGCCCCTGAGCTGCTTGATCCTGAGGTCAGGCCGGATGCTCAGCAGCTGGCAAGCCCGTCTCAGGCTGCTCGTCCCGACCGTTGCACCCGGGGGCAGCTCCCTGAAGCTCTTCGCCGCTGGTGCAGTGCTTCTGGCGATAAAGGCATCCCGGGGGTCCTCTCTCTTGCAGATGACCGCAAGGTGAAGTTCTGCCGGAAATTCCGTAGGGACATCCTTCATACTGTGCACGGCAAGGTCAGCCTCATTCCGCAGCAGCGCCTCTTCGATCTCCTTGACGAAAAGCCCCTTGCCACCCACCTTGGCAAGCGGCACATCAAGGATCTTGTCTCCTGTCGTCTTTATTTTGTTCAGTTCGATCTTAAGTTCGGGGTTCATCCGCTGAAGCTCCGCCTTGACCCATTCCGCCTGCCAGAGGGCAAGTTTTGAACCCCGCGTACCGATAACCACCTTATCCTTTTTCATGATCTTCTCCGTTCAGGTCATAAAGTCTCTTGATCAACGCTATCAGCACGTCTTTGTCCTCGGCATCGTTCTTCAGTGCGACCGTCGGCGCATGTATCAGCTTGTTTATGATCGCACCCGCCATGCCCTCGATCGCCTTGCGCTCCTTCTCTCCGAGGGATGGGAAGCGGTTAAAGAACCGCTCAAGCTCATCCTTTCTGATGGTCTCAGCCCGTTCGCGAAGTGCGATCACCGTGGGGACCGAATTGAGGGTCATCATCCATCTGCGGAATGTCTCGATCTCATCCTCAACGATCGCCTCGGCCTTTGCTGCCTCTTTCTGCCGCTCGGAGATGTTCGATTCAACAACGCCCTGAAGATCATCAACATCGTAGAGGTAGACATTGTCCATATCGTTTATCCCGGGATCGACATTCCTCGGCACGGAGATATCAATAATGAATACCGGTTTCTGCTTCCGTTCCTTCATCACTTTCTGCATGTGCTCTTTGTGCAGAACAAACGTGGAGGCCCCGGTCGAGCAAATCACAATGTCCGTATGCACGAGCTCCGCAGGAAAATCCTCAAACCTGATCGCCCGGCCGTTGAACTCACGTGATAGCTCGCAGCCGCGCTCGTACGTCCTGTTCGCCACAATGATATCCTGTACGCCATTGTTCATCATATGTTTTGCCGCCAGCTCAGCCATCTCGCCTGCGCCAAGGAGCATAAAGGATTTACCCGCAAGGTCGGTGAATATCTTTTTCGCCAGTTCGACCGCGGCAAAGCTGATCGAAACGGCGTTTTCCGCAATCCGCGTCTCCGTCCTCACCCGTTTGGCAACTGAGATGGACTTCTTGAGCAGCCGGTTCAGGAGAACGCCCGTGGCCTTCTTCTCCAGGGCAAAATCAAAGGCATCCTTCAGCTGCCCGAGGATCTGCGGTTCACCGACAACCATGGAGTCGAGACTCGATGCAACGCGGAAGATATGTTTTACCGCGGCCATGTCTTTGTGGAGATAGAGTGCGGTGTCAAGGGAATCGCGCCTGACATCAAAGAACAGCACGAAAAAATCCTTCATGTCCGCGTATGCCTTTTCCACATCCTGCACCTGCAGATAGATCTCAACGCGGTTGCAGGTAGATATAATGACCGTCTCCCGGATACCCGGGATCTCCCGTATCTTCTGAAGGCCCTCTTCGAGCTTCGGTCCGTTGAAGGCAAGCTTCTCCCTGAGCTCAACATCCGCTGTTTTATGGTTCAATCCAACAACAGCTATCTTCATTTGAACGAATGGTACCCCTTCAGCAGCAGGTTCACGCCGAAGAAGGTGAAGAGTACGGCACTAAAGCCGATGATCGAAAGGATCGCCGCCCGCTTCCCTCTCCATCCCTGTGTCAGTCGAACGTGGAGGACAAGGGCATAGATGAACCAGGTGATCAGTGACCAGACTTCCTTCGGGTCCCAGCGCCAGAACGTGCCAAGACTGCTTTCCGCCCAGAGGGAGCCGCTTATGATCGCCAGCGAGAGAAAGGGAAACCCGATGGTAATCAGCCGGTAGTTCATCTCATCGAGGATCTGAAGGCTTGGAAGCTTTTTGAAAAGACCGCCGAGATGTTTGGACTTCACGTAATGCTCCTGGATCAGGTACATGATGCCGACACCGAAGGCCATGGCAAAGGCGGCATCCCCGATAAATGCGAATGCGGTATGGATGAAGAGCCATGAACTCTGGAGAAGCGGGCTCAGATTTTCGATCTTTCTCGGCAGGATGGACGAGGTAAGCATAAGGATAAAGACCACCGGCATGATGAACGAACCGAGCAGACCGATTCTGTAGCGGTACTCAAGGAAGAAAAAGAGCAGCACGATGCACCATGAGAAAAAAGAGGTCGCTTCGTGGAGGCTGGCCGTCGGCATATGCCCTGAGATGACATACCGTGCGGCGATATTGGCTGTATGGAGCGCAAACCCCGCGATCACGAGACCGACCATGATCCGTGAGGTGGCCTTCGATCCCTTGAACAGCTCAAGCAGACAGACGATCGTTGCGGCAAAGTAACAGGTGAGCGCAAGTTCGAACAGCATCGTTTCCATCAGAAACACCCGAGCTGGCAGCTCTTGATCCGGATGCCAAGCTCATTCGCGGCTTTCCCTACCTCGGGATAGGGAAGCTTCAGGTCCTCAGCGATTTTTCTGGCGGTTTCACAGGAAAGTTTTCCCTCAACCGCCTTCTTCAGCATCTCTTGTCTCAGCTCGTCTTTCATGTACCATCCTCGCCAGGGCGGTAACAAACCCCTTCGCTATGTCGTCTGAAAGGCCTCTCGGAAACCGCTGCTTGGCCTGAAGGTCTGCACGGAGCTGAACGTCGTCATCAGCAATTATGATATCAGCCCTGGCTGCGAGCCCGTCAATGTGAGGCTTCCAGTGCGCTCTTTCCTTACCGAATATAAATATTACTATATCGGGGTTTAAAAACTCAATTGCGCTGTTCCCTTCTACGAGGACCAGATCAAGATGGGAAAACCGTGCCGCTGCCCTAGAGAGTGCCCCAGCCAGACCAAACGTGCCTGATCTCACCCATACCACATCCACTGCCCCCGCTGCAAGCAACCTGCAGGTATCCTTTCCTTTTTCCCTAAGGATGGTCCGGTCGGTGATGATCTCCGGAGAGGATGTTGTCCGGGTATATTTTATGGCACCCCATCTCGGGGACAGGCGAGAAATGACAGGAGAAGGGTAAAGGGCAAAATGACGAAGGATATATGATGCCAGTGTGGTCTTGCCTGCTCCGCTGTGCGATGCGCCGATTCCAATGAGCAATGGCCTGTTCATTCCATGGATGGCGCCGCTGCACGAATCCCGGACAGGCGGTCCTGCATCAGCCGGCTGCAGCTTCCTCTTTTTCAACCGCTGCCTTGTGCCCACACTCCTTGTTCAGGCAGATACGGGTAACATTTCCTGCCTTGTCCCACTTTTCAACAAGAAAGGGCGCAGCACATCTCGGGCAGGGCTCCGGAACAGGCTTGTACCAGGAGACAAAAGTGCATTTGGGATAATTGCTGCACCCCCAGAATTTNNGAACTTGCCGAACCTGCCTGATCTGATGACCATGGGAGAGCCGCATGCCGGGCATTTTTCTTCCGTTGTTTCCGGCTCCTTTGGCTGCCCTTCCCCCTCAAGCGGCTTTGTTGTCTTGCATTCCGGAAATCCTGTGCACGCCATGAACCGTCCGTGTCTTCCCCATCGGATCACCATGGGCTTTCCGCAGTTCTCACAGGTCTCCTCGGTGGGGATGTCCTCGGGCTTGACCTTGCCTTTCACCGCAGACGCTTCGGCAAGTTTCTCATGGAACGGCAGGTAAAAGTCTTTCACGATCTTCACCCACTTTTTTTTGCCGTCTTCTATGCGGTCAAGGTCCTCTTCCATGCTCGCCGTAAAGCTAATGTCCATCAGTTCGCGGAAACGTTCGACAAGAAAATCGTTCACGACCATGCCGAGTTCGGTTGGCGAGAATTTGCCTTCTGTTTTCTGCACATACTTCCGGTCCTGTATGGTCGAAAGGATGGCTGCATAGGTACTCGGTCTTCCGATCCCCTTTTCTTCAAGCGCCTTCACGAGCGACGCCTCTGTATACCGGGGCGGAGGCTGGGTAAAATGCTGCTTCGGCTGGAGATTCAGGAGCGCAAGTTCTTCCCCCTCCGTAAGCAGGGGCAGAATCGCCTCTCCTTCATCGATCACCTCGTCGGTACTTTCCGTATAGAGCGCCATGAACCCCGGGAACTTCACGACACTTCCCGAAGCCCGGAACAGGGTCTCCCCCCTGCATTGATCCGTGTCACAGGAGATCTCGAAGGTCGTCTGCTCAAGTTCGGCAGGGGCCATCTGACTCGCGACGAAACGGTTCCATATGAGCCGGTACAGGGCAAGCTGATCCTTGTGGAGATGGTGCTTTATCGTTTCAGGGCTGTAGCTCATATAGGTCGGTCGAACCGCTTCATGCGCATCCTGCGCAGATGCCTTGCTCTTGAATATTGGCGGCTTTTCCGGGACAAAATCCTTTCCGTAGGTTGCTGCAATGTATTCACGGGCTGCCTGCTGGGCTTCAGCAGCCACACGGAGAGAGTCGGTCCGCATGTAGGTGATAAGACCTACTGCACCCTCCTCACCCAGTTCAATACCTTCATAGAGCTGCTGTGCTACCACCATCGTCTTCTTGGCCGTGAACCTCAGCTTCCGCGATGCCTCCTGCTGAAGCGTGCTGGTAATGAACGGGGGAGCAGGGTTTCTCTTCTTCTTCTTCCGCTCGATGCGCGAAAGGATGAACCTGCTTCCCCGGATATCGGCAACAGCAGCCTCTGCACTTTCGGCATTTTTTATCTCGACCTTGCCATTACGGTATTTTGCCAGCTTTGCCCAGAAGGCCGGTTTGTTCGACCCTTCAAACTCTGCATTTACCGACCAGTATTCTTCCTGCCTGAACGCCCCGATCTCCCGTTCACGATCAACGATGAGTCTGACGGCAACGGACTGCACTCTTCCGGCGCTCAGTCCCCGTCTCACCTTCCTCCAGAGAAGCGGGCTGAGCTCATAGCCGACGAGCCGGTCGAGCACTCTGCGCGCCTGCTGCGCATCAACTTTCTTGATGTCAATCTCTCCCGGATGCTTGATCGCCTCCCGCACCGCGCTCTTGGTTATTTCGTTGAATGTGATACGATAAACCTCTTTTGCCTTGCTCTTGATCTCCTCTGCAATATGCCAGGCAATCGCCTCCCCCTCCCGGTCAGGGTCAGGAGCAAGGTAGACGGCATCAGCCTCTTTTGCAGCCTTCTTCAGCTCCCTGATCACGGTCTCTTTGCCCGGAATAACCATATAGCGGGGCGAGAATTCCTTATCTATGTCTATGCCCATTTCTTTGACCGGCAGGTCTTTGACATGGCCGACAGACGCTTTGACCGTAAAATCCTTGCCCAGGATCTTGCTGATAGTCTTGGCCTTTGCCGGCGATTCCACAATAACAAGCGATTTCATGCGTTCCTCCGAATAGATGCAGAAAGGTACCTTAATTCCATACAATCCTTCTGCCGCTGCCGAAGATAAAAGAGAAGATGTCCTCTTTCTCGTAGGCGCTGTCCCGTATCAGTATATAAACAAGAAGTGATTTCAAAATGTCAAGTTCAACCTCGTCAAGCTGCTCCGATACTTCGATCTCCTCAAGCTCTTCCCAGATCTCGGTGAGGTCTTCCTCCTCGTAGCCAACGCCCTCCAGCAGCCGCTCCGAATCGATCTCGATGTCATCCACGTCCGTGGATATCATCCGCAGAATCCGGAGNNAACCCCCTTTAACTCCAGGGAAAGGAGTATATCAAGAATCCGGTGAACTGGCAACCCGATCTCGCGGGCGAGCAGATCAATATGCTTCGGCTCGCCAGTCAGAAAGGCACAAAGCTCCTGCTCTTCGCGGGAAAGTTCATTGTTCTGCCGTGTCTCTTTCCTGATGAATCCCTTCAGCACAGGGGCGAGTTCTTCGATGATATCCCCGGTCTGCAACACGATCTTCGCCCCCTGTCGTATCAACAGATTCGTGCCCGCAGACGTCTTTGCCGTGATATTGCCGGGAACGGCAAAGACCTCCCTGTTCTGTTCGAGCGCGGTCGCCGCGGTAATGAGCGAGCCGCTCCCCTCCGCAGCCTCGACGACCAGGACTCCCATGGAAAGCCCGCTGATGAGTCTGTTTCTGCGCGGGAAGTTCTCCCGGTTCGGCGGGGTGCCGGGTCCAAACTCGCTCACCACACAACCCGAGGCGGCGATCTTTTCCATGAGCCCCCTGTTTTCCGAAGGATAGCACACATCGATACCCGAACCGAGAACTGCGATGGTCCTGCCCCCTGATGCCATGGCGCTCCGGTGAGCAAAGGTATCGATGCCGCGTGCCATACCGCTGATGACCGTAAATCCTGCTACCGCAAGCTCTCCTGAGATCTTCTGCGTTACCGCCTCACCATAGGGAGAATACTTCCGCGAACCGACTACGGCAATTGCAAAACGGTCATCAGGCTGATATGATCCCCGCATATAGATAACAACCGGGGCATCCGGGATCTCCTGGAGCACGCGGGGATATTCCGGGGCACCGTAACAGACAACGGTTATTCCCCGCCGTTCAAGCATTTTGACCTGTTTTTCTACATTATCCCAACCCGAAAACTTCGCAATGTTCTCGGCACGCGTTCGGGTCATTCCCTCCACGGAAAGGAGCCCGTGCATGCCGAGTCTGAAGATATGTTCGGGGCTTCCCGCATGGGAAATGAGTTGCCGCGCTGTTACCGGCCCGATATCAGGGACAAGGGAAAGGCCGATCCAGTACCTGATGTCGGACACTATCTGCCCCTGAGGGACCTGTTCGCCTTCAGCCTGAGGGCATTCAGTTTGATGAACCCCTCGGCATCTTTCTGATTGTATACGTTCTCTGCTTCGAAGGTTGCCAGCTTAACATTGTAGAGCGACCGGGGGGCTTTTCTCCCGGCGACAAGGCAGTTTCCCTTGTACAGCTTGAGCCGCGCGGTGCCCGTTACCGCACGCTGGACGCTGTCGATCATGCTCTGAAGGGCAATGCGTTCCGGGGCGAACCAGTATCCATAATAGACCAGCTCTGCATATTTCGGCATGAGCGAGTCCAGCAGATGCGTCACTTCACGATCAAGGGTGAGAGACTGTACTGCCCGCCGCGCAGCATGGAGGACGGTTCCCCCCGGTGTCTCATATACTCCCCGCGACTTGATGCCGACATACCGGTTCTCGACAATATCGATTCTGCCGATGCCGTGCCGTCCGGCTATCCCGTTCAGTTTCTCCAGAAGGTTCGCCGGGGACAGTCTCCTCCCGTTTATGCTGACCGGGTCCCCCTGTTCAAATCCGATTTCGACATACTCCGGCTTCTGCGGCGTCTTCTCCAACGGGACGGTCAGGGTATGCATCCCGGCCGGCGGCTCTGCCCAAGGATCCTCAAGAATACCGCCTTCATAGCTGATGTGAAATATGTTCCTGTCCGTGCTGTAGGGTTTTGCCTTGGTCGCGGTGACCGGGATCCGGTGAAGGTTTGCGTAGTTAATGAGCGATTCCCGGGAGTTGAACGACCATTCGCGCCAGGGCGCGATCACCTTGATGTC
>DKBO01000259.1 GCA_002448975.1 Nitrospiraceae bacterium UBA6898 | reverse complement strand
TCGGATAAAAACTGAAACATCCGGCCTCGCCGAAGCTGCCGGTCTTCTTTCCCCTGATGCCGGCGCCGAATGACTGGGCACAGTCTTCGATGACAGAGAGGTGATGTTTCCCGGCGATTGCCATGACGGCATCCATATCTGCAGGGTGGCCAAAGATGTGCACCGGGATGATAGCCTTTGTCTTCCTTGTTATCTTTGCCTCAATCTGTACCGGATCGATATTCATGGTCTCGGGGTCAATATCGGCAAAAACCGGTCTGGCGCCGGTATAAAGGATCGATTCCGCGGTGGCAAAAAAGGTGAACGGCGTGGTTATCACTTCATCCCCCTCTCCGATACCAAGCGCCTTGACCGCGAGATGCAGGGCATCCGTGCCGGACGCAACCCCTATGGCCTCGGCCACGCCGTGATAGGCAGCCATCTTTTTCTCAAACTCCGAAACTTTGGGGCCCAGAACATAATGGGCACTCTCAAGGATCTCGGTCACGACGGCAAGGACCTCGTCCTTAATTCCGGCAAACTGCTTTTTCAGATCTATCATTGGGACCATGTTCTCTCGCTCTCCATTACCGCATATTATTATTGTTTCAGTATTTCGTTGATCCTGAGAACGATCTCCAGTGCCTGCGTCGCCTCTCTGCCGGATACCCGCGGACATGACCTCCCCCGAACACAGGCAACAAAGTCTTTCAGTTCTTCCCTGAGCGGTTCCCTGCTCTCCGGCCTGATCACGTCGAATGCGATACCGGCAGCACCCTTGAAATACTTTCTCACTTCCTGGGTCTGATAATCAACGGATATAAACGTGTCCTGCTGGTGGATTCGCAGCCGCCGCACCTTCTCCGCTGCCAGCCGGCTTGCCGTGATAAGCGCCTTGCAGCCGTTCTCGAACTCTATCCACGCCTTTACTGCATCGATCTTGCCGGTAAGCACCCGGTCACCCACTGCACTGATGCTCTTTACGGATGATCGCACAAATCCCGTGACAATATCGATGTCATGGATCATGAGATCGAGAGTGATATCCACGTCCGTGCCCCTGCCGAGGAAGGGCGACAGCCGTTCGGCCTCGACGAACCGCGGTTCCTGTATCAGTTCTGCTGCTGCGACGATACCCGGATTGTAACGCTCCAGGTGGCCTACCTGCAGGATGCGGTTTCCCGCATCAGCCACGCTGATGAGTTCGCGCGCCTCATCAAGAAGTTCCGTGATCGGCTTCTCGATAAAGACGTCCCTGCCGGCCCTCAGACAAGCACGTGCGATTTCAAAGTGCGTTGTTGTCGGGGTAACGATGCTGAGCGCATCGCATTGCCCAGCGAGCTCGTTCCAGTCGCCGAATGACGCACACCCGTACTTTGCCGCTATCTCATCAGACCTTGCTTTGTCCGCATCCGCTACGCCGGCCAGCTTCACACCCTCAAGACCGGCAAAGATGCGTGCATGGTGCTGTCCGAGGTATCCGACGCCGATCACACCGACACGCAGTGACACACGCTCCCCTTTCTTTCAAAATAAAGGATATATTGCACTATCGCAGGCCTTTTCAGCAAGGCACCGGGGATTTCTTGTATTCGGGTGAGTTCCCTAGGTAGAATAGCAAATCGTGGAGATCGTTCGATCATATCTTCTGGTCTGCCTCGCCTTGGCATGCATGGCAGGCTGCGCACCGCAGCAGACGGCGAGGAGCGAAGCTGCCGGCATACCAGACGATATCCTCTCAGCAGAACTGCAGAAACAGAAAGAAAGAACCGTCCGGAATGTCATGGCTGCGGTTGATGAACGAAACCACGGGATTGAAGCAGACACGGAATGGATCGACTGGGCGTATCAGGGCCTTTCCCTCGCTAACCTGAACACCCTATCGCCTGAACGGTACGAAGGCTTCAGAAAATATGTTGACCATGGGTCTGCATACATTTTTGTCCATCCTTCCTATTCCCTTTTTTTCCATGCGAAAAAGCCCGGCGTTCTCAAGAGATCCGCTGATCGGCACAGGAGCATCGTCGACAGTTTTCTCGAAACCTCCCCTGATACTGCGGTCGCGCTGCTTGAGCAGGAACAGCTGAAAATCGAGAAGAACTTCATTGAATATCTTACGACTGAGGAGAAGCTTGCCATTCTGGTCCTCCCTCGAGATTACCGCCACGCAATGAACTACGAATATACGGAGGGTCCTGATGAATATGCACGCTATCTCAACGGGATCGCAAACGGCTCCCCTGCCATCCTCTATCTTGAATCTGAGTCATCAAGCAGCGGTAAACTCCTTGCCGAGGACCTCATTCCCCTGCTGTCGTTCCTGAAAGCAGTCGGTGCAGAAACTATGCTGATCGGCGGCGGCTATGTTGGACGGTGCCAGAAAGAGTTCTACCAGTACATGACGAACTTTACTGCTGCGGACAGGTATTATATTGTCCCGGAGCTCTCGACATTCTCCCCTGAAGATATATCCGAGGAGACAGCTGCAGGGTTTATCGAAAACTCCCGACTCAATGTTCAGGCCTGCGCTGCGTATGTCAAGCTCAGGATGCAGGGAGATGTCCGGATTCGCCACCTCTCTCCCCAGTACCGGGACTTCATATTGCAGAAAGATACCGCAGGTGCGCCTGCGGAAGTGGCGGCGGAAGGTTACCAGCGCGGAGAGGGAGCTTCATCTGCGCCGATGGCTTTCATTACCCCAGCCGAGCCTCCCGCAGGAATCGGTACGGTTCCTGCGGGAGACAACGATGACTATGCGTTGTCTTTGTGGAAAGGGCCATTATGATCAAAGAAGCCATCAACCTTCTCGTCGGGGGTATCCACCTCTCTGAAACCGAAATGGCCGAATGCATGAAAGAGATCATGGAAGGCCGATCCACGGATGCGCAGATCGGTTCGTTCCTCACCGCGCTCAGGCTCAAGGGAGAGACGGTCGATGAGATCACCGGTGCAGCGCGGATCATGCGGGACAAGGCGGCCAAGATCACGGCGCCTGAGGGCGTACTTGACACCTGCGGCACCGGCGGTGACATGTCCCACACCTTCAATATATCCACAACGGTTGCTTTGGTGGTTGCGGCAGCCGGCGTCCCCGTTGCCAAGCACGGGAATAAGGCCGTATCGAGCAAATCGGGCAGTGCAGATGTCCTGGAGGCGCTCGGTGTCAAGATAGACCTCGCGCCGGACAAGGTTGAGAAATGTCTTTTCGCCACAGGGTTCGGTTTTCTCTTTGCCCCGCTTTTCCACCCTGCCATGAAATATGCGATCGGTCCCCGGAGGGAAATGGGCATTCGCACGATCTTCAATATCCTCGGCCCCATCACAAACCCGGCAGGAGCGCGTCGCCAGGTCCTGGGCGTTTTTTCCGCCAAGCTCACCGAAACCCTTGCGACGGTCCTCGGCAATCTCGGCGCAGAAGATGCCATGGTCGTACATGGCGAAGACGGACTGGATGAGATCACCGTAACCGACGGCACGCAGGTCTCGCGGTTCAGCCGGGGCAGGGTCGAGAACCTTATCATCGCTCCCGAGGACTTCGGGATCAGCAGGGGAAAGCGGGAGGACCTGGTGGGAGGCGATAATAAGGAGAACGCGGCGCTCACCCTCCGTATCCTGCATGGCGAGAAAGGATCGAAGAGGGACATCGTACTGATCAATGCGGCAGCTGCCCTCGCGGTAGCAGGCAGGTCGAACGATTGGAAAACAGCCCTTGCCCTTGCTCAGGAGACAATCGATTCAGGCAGGGCGGCAAGAAAACTTGAGGAGATCAGGAAGGTCTCGAACAGCCTCTAACCCCGGGGCTGCTTCAGCTGCAGGAAATTTCTCAGCAGGTCTTTTCCCGCAAGGGTCAGTATCGATTCGGGATGAAACTGCACCCCCTCGATGACCAGCTCTTTATGCCTCACCCCCATGATCTCTCCTGCTTCAGTCCATGCCGTGGTCTCAAGGCATTTGGGTCGGGTTTCTTTCCTGATGAGCAGCGAATGATACCGTGTGGCTTCAAAGGGGTTGGGCAGCCCCGCGAAGATGGTCTTTCCGTCGTGATGGATCAGCGAGGTCTTGCCATGCATGAGCCGCGGCGCACGGATGATCTCTCCCCCGAAGGCAGCACCTATCGCCTGGTGGCCGAGACATACGCCGAGTATCGGCAGTCTCCCTGCAAAATGCCTGATCGCCTCGACCGAGATCCCCGCCTCATTCGGCGTGCAGGGTCCAGGAGAGATAACGATTCGGTCGGGCTGCAGTGTCTCGATCTCGGCAAGGGTGATCCTGTTGTTCCTGAATACCCGCACATCTTCGCCCAGTTCACCGAAGTACTGGACCAGGTTATAGGTGAACGAATCGTAATTATCTATCATCAAGAGCATTCTTCTTCTCCCGTCATTTCTTCACAAACTGATGCTTATCTGCTGCAATAAAAAAACCGCGGCATGGTACGGTATCAAAGACCGTCTGCCGGGACCGGGCACAACCATTGCATATCCATCACGGATTACCTGACCCCTCTAGTCCAATCCTTCTTCCGCCATATCGACCGCCTTCATCATGCCCTTTGCCTTATTGACCGTCTCCACGTATTCCTTTTCCGGCTCGGAATCGGCAACAATGCCGGCGCCCGCCTGTACATGGACTTTGCCGTCCTTCATGATGAGCGTACGGATCGTGATACACATGTCCATGTTGCCCGAATAGCTGAAATACCCGACCGATCCCGCATAGGGGCCTCGGCGGGCCGGTTCAAGTTCTTCGATGATCTCCATAGCACGCACCTTTGGCGCACCTGAGACCGTACCTGCGGGGAAACACGCTGCCAGCACATCAAAGGCGTCGAGGCCGCCCACAAGGTCGCCTTCCACATTTGACACGAGATGCATCACATGACTGTAACGCTCTACGGTCATGAGGTCGGTCACCGTTACCGATCCTATTTTTGCAACCCTGCCTACATCGTTCCTGCCGAGGTCGACCAGCATGATATGTTCGGCTATCTCCTTGGGATCGCTTTTCAGCTCTGCCTCGAGCGCACGGTCAGCGGCCTCGGACTCACCCCGCCTCCTGGTGCCCGCAATAGGACGAAGCACGATCCTGCCGTTCTCCATGCGGACCAGGATCTCGGGAGAAGATCCCACCAGTGTTGCCTCACCAGTATCGAGATAGTACATGTAGGGTGAAGGATTGATAACTCTCAGCGCACGGTATACGGTGAAAGGATCAACCCGGGTCGGCCGTTCGAATCTCTGGGAAAGGACGACCTGGACAATATCTCCCGCCATGACATATTCCTTGGAGCGCTCCACGGCAGAAAGGAAATCCGGCTTCTGCATGTTCGAGACAAACCCGTCAGAACTGCCGCCTTCGTCTCTGTTCAGCGGTTCTGCCGGAGATTTGAGACGGCTGATGATCGCGTCGATCTTCTGCACGGACTCCCGGTAGACGCCCGCGACGTCTCCGCCACTGACATGGGCATTCGAGACGACCAGTATCTTCTGCCGGAGACTGTCGAAGATGAGCATGGTATCCGTGAGCATAAGAAAGAAATCCGGCAGTCCGAGGTCCTCTTTCTCGGTCTGTTGAACCTGCTCGAAGAACCGGACCATGTCATAGCCGATATACCCGACAAGACCGCCGAAGAACCGCGGCAGCCCTTTCACTTCGACAGGACGATACGCGGCTATCTCCTGTTTGATGATATCAAGAGGATTGTCGGCCTCGATCACTACAGGCGCGTTATTGCCCTCAATAATTTCGACCGCCCTGCCCCTTCCCCGCAGGACCTTTGCCGGCCGGGAACCGATGAACGAGTACCGCGCCCACTTCTCGCCGCCCTCGACGCTCTCCAGCAGAAATGACGGTGTTCCGCCGAGCCTCAGGAAGGCCGTCACCGGGGTAAAGGTATCGGCAAGGATCTCCCGGTAGACNNCAGCGGTTCGAATCCGCTCGCCGCCTCCACTCCCTAGGAAACACCCGCTCTGATGGACTCCAGCAGAGAAAGGTCCAGCCCCTTTTCCTCGATATATTCCTGCTCAAGAGACTCCAGATAGAACCGGTCAAGACCGCTGTTCTGCAGGAAGTCCTCCCGGAGTTCCGCGTCCCTGGCCTGAATGACCTTGGGAAGGATCTGATTGAGATAAACCGATTCCTTACGAAGGTCGAGGAAGACCTTTTCGAAGAGCTTTACCGGGATCTTGGCGGGAAAACCCTTTTCCGTAAGTTCGCGGGCAATGTCCTGGCGTATCTGATCCCTCACCTCTTTCAGTTCAAGTCCCGGGAAAAAGCTCCTCATCCGCTCCTTCAGTGCCGCATGGAGTTCGAAATAGAGCTTCTCCTCTGCGGCAAGGGCCGTGAGTTCACTGATAACGTCCCGGTAGGATGCTTCGCCGTTCAGGATGTTCTCGACGCCCTTCACGACGAGCTTCAGCTTGAGCCTGCCGTATGCGGTAATATACTTGTTGTCCAGAAGGTCCCTGATAAAGAGCGCTCTGAAGAGACCGCTCTCCAGCCCATCGAACTCTTTCTTGTTACCCACAAGGCTCCGCAGCGCTTCCTCCCTGAACTCGATGTTCTTCATGAAAGAAAGCTGGCTGAGCAGCGCCTGCACGTTGTCATACCGGTCGAAATAGGTGATGATGGAGCTGAACTCCTCAAAGACCGAGAAGTCGTCATGCTCCCGCGAGAACTCATCGCATGCCTTGCCGATATCAAGCAGAATCTGCTCGAAGCCGCGGTCATTCTGTGCGTACGCGACATGCTTCGCCTTGATGAGCCTGACGATATCCTCCTTGATGATATGCCGTTTGAGCGCCATGTCCTTGAAGAAGAGGTTTTCAAGGATGGCGCGCGCCACCCTCAGGTATTCATGCTCCTCGATCTCCATCACCTTCTTGCCCTTGAGCAGGAGGTCGTCAAGAGTGTCGAAGAGCACCACCGGTATGTTATTGCGGATGCTCAGTGTCCTGAGGCGGTTGAGCCGCGCATGTTCCGATTCCTGAAGCGTATCGTCCGCAAGCCCCTGTATCAGGATGTCTCGGTATTCGTCAACCACCAGCTTGTTGTCGGGATGCAGGTACATGATATTGATTTTCATCCGCTCCTGCTGGTACTGGTCGATATTGTTCCGCTCCACGATCTCTGCAAGATGCAGCGCTTCCTGGGGGGAAAGCGTCTTGCTGCGGGCATAGAAGTCCCGGTACGCATCATAATATTCCTTGTTCGCCCTGTTGATCAGCTTGAAGATGAATACCATGGACCGCTTCTCCCGGAGTTCCGCGCAGAAGGCTTCGAGAAGTTCCGTGTCCCTGTTGAGAGACACGAGGTCCGTGCGTTTCAGGAACTTTCCCACGGACTTCAGCACCTGTTTCTGACGCTTCTTATAGTCGCGATCGGCCTCAGATGCCACCAGAAAAAAGTAGTTGGCGACGGCATGTCCCTGGAGAAAGAGGCGGTAGAAGGTTTCCGATCCTTCGGTGTCGTTCGTGAAAACAACCTTCTCCTGGTCATCCATGACCGCCCCGAACATAATGAGCCGGTTGAGCACGTCCTCCTTTTCCAGGTCCTTGAGCGGCTTTTCAACACCGAACATATAGCTGCAGAAACTGCCGCCGGTCCCGCGGTAGCTGACGCCGGTATCGGAAATGCTCAGCTCGTTGCCGCGGGCAAAGAACCGGATGCGGCCGGGCTCCTCCTCGTAAAAATAGGTGTTAAAAATATCCGCGCCGGACACAAAGGCAAAGAAATCTGCGGGACCGAGACTGCCGTGGAGTCTGAGGTCTTTGATCATAGTGAAAATATACCACAGCGCTGATGTTTAATTCTAATGCAGGGGGCGTGCACAGGGCCGGAAATATTGATGAAAGAAACGGTTTCATCTATTATAGAAAGAGGCGTGATGATGAAGAACAACCCTGTGCATATCCCTTCTCCCGGAAAGAGAGCTGTCCTCATACTTATCTCTCTTGTGCTCATCCCCCTTACCGTTTTCATCTCCGTCTCTGCCGGTGACGCAGGCGGCAAGGACGCATTCATAAACGGCAAAGCAGCCCTTGAAGCCGGCCGCTATGCAGATGCCGTAACCAACCTTGCGATAGCCCGGCAGGAGTTCGGCGTACTCGGTGACTACACCCTTTCCTACCTTGCTGAGGCATATCACAACCTGGGAGAACATACCAAGGCGCTCGATACTGCAAGGTCACTCCTTCAGGAGTACCCTTCCTCTGTCCTGAGACAGAAGGCGCGCATGACCGAGATCCGGGAAGTAACCGATAGCGGCGGCCCGGGCCGGCTCGACCTGCTCCAGGCATATGTCAGGGACTTTCCTGACGATGATGAAGCTGCGTACCTGTACGGTCAGCTCCTGAACCGGAACAACGAAAAAAGCAGGGCGGTTGCAGTCTTCAAGCGGCTGTATGTCAGCGCAGGCCATCTCGCCTCCGCAGCACGCATCGAGCTTTCGTCCGACGATATCACAGTCGCAGATATCCTGGAACGGGCTGCAAACCTCTCAAAACAGTATGACTTCGCAGACGCCGAACGTGACCTCAGGCATGCGCTGTCCCGGTGCGGGGAAAAGGACCGCCGGGAACTTCTCAGAAACCTTGCCTCTGCCCTTTTCAGGCAAAAAAAATACCGTGAGGCCGCCGATATCTTCGGCCAGGTGAACGATGCCTTCTTCAGGGCCCGCTCCCTCTACCGCGCCGGAGACAACAAAGGGTTCGATGCCGCGCTGCAGGCGATGACCGCTCGGAATGACAAAAAGGCAGGATACCTGCTCGTCGCCGTGGCTGCAGACAAGAGAAGAGAAAAGGACTTTGACGGCGCCCTGGAGACATACCAGAAGGTGCTTACAGGCTACCCTGCAGACGCAGAAGATGCGCTCTGGGGTATGGGCTGGACCCAGTATCTCTCGGGCGACCACCGGAATGCAGCAGAGACCTTTTCCCGGCTCTCTGAAACTTACGGAGACACCAAATACCGCTACTGGCAGGCAAGGAGCGTCGAGGCGACTGGTGACGATGCGGAAAGTCTCTTCAGCAGTGTCATGACATCAGAAAACAGCTTTTATGCAGCTCTTGCCTATGCGCGGAATAACAAGCCAATGCCCAGGGCGACATCGGCTGCCTTCACTCCGGACCTTGCCCGGGAGAAGACCCCGGCGCAGGAACGGGTCGACATGCTCATCTCCCTCGATATGCGGAGCGAGGCTGTTACGGAGCTGGCTGCGCTCAGCAGGCGGCTCTCGTCCACGACCGACCTGCTTTACAGCGCTTCCCTGTTCCAGGAGCTTGGGGAGTATAAACGTTCGATCAGTCTTGCTACCAGTATCCCCTATTCGGAAAAGATGTACCGCTTCTGGTATCCCCGTGCATTCTGGGAAACGGTTGAATTGACCGCAGAGCGCAACGGGATCGATCCCTATATCGTTCTCGCCGTCATGCGCGAGGAAAGCCGCTTTGACCCGTCGGCAAAATCTCCCGCCGGCGCATATGGCCTGATGCAGCTCATGCCCCAGACCGCATACCGCCTTGACCGGAGCCTCAAACTTGGTATTACCCGTCCTACGCAGCTGACAGATGCAGGCACCAACATTGCACTCGGCACATATTATCTGAAAAGGCTTTCCGAGGAGTTTGCCTCCCTGCCCCATGCCCTTGCAGCGTACAATGCGGGAGAGCTCGCGGTCAGGTCATGGCAGGGCCGCTTCTCGTACCGGTCGGCAGACGAGTTCATCGAGGATATCCCTTACCCCGAGACCAGGAACTACGTTAAAAAGGTCCTCTCCAGCTACTTTCAGTATCGGCGGACTTCGTCCGCTGAAAACGGGGGGCAAGACGGCACCGGAACATTTTCCGGCTGCCGGCAGTGATATGGACATGAACGGTTTTCATCTGGTATCGTAATCCATGCCGTTGCAACATTCCCTTTTTGGCGATGAACTTACCGGTTCGGAGCCGGTAGAAGAGCCAGAAGGAAGATCATCGCGTATCATCAAGGAGGTAGTGGCAGTGGACAGGTTGAAAAATCTTGAGGAAAAAATCACGACTGTCGTTGAAAGGGTCAAGGCCCTGAAAGAGGAAAAAATATCGCTCGAAAGGAAGATCAGGGAGCTCGAAACGGTCCTGGACGAAAAGAACCAGGAGATTGCATCGCTCAGGAACGAAAAGACGACGATCAAGAGCCAGGTTGAAGAGCTCCTCGATGAGCTCGAGACATTGGAGATATAGCGGGCATATGGGCAGTGTAGAGATAAACATCCTCGGCCAGAATTACTCAATCAAGGGAGACGCCTCCGAGGAACATATCAAGAAGCTTGCAGCCTACGTCGATGAAAAGCTGAAGGAGATCTACGCAGCCAACCCCAACATCACACCGCTGAAGGCGTCGATCCTTGCCTCGCTCAACATTGCCGACGAGCTTCACCGGATCAGGGATGAGCAGGAGACCGTTACACGGAAAATAGAGGAAAAGGCAAAAGCACTTACCGGCCTTTTCGACTGACCGTACCCCAACCGGGTCACCCCTTTTTCTCCACTCCTTTCGCCTCAATCCTGAGAGGCCGGAGCGTCTCTTCCCGACCCTTCCGGAACCAACAATTTTTACACAGCCAATTCACCGGAAATATCCATTAAAAACAAAAGGTTTATAAAACCCCTACTTTGACCTTGACATATACAATATCTTGTGGTTAAATTCTTCAGTTGCACAATTTGTAGTTTATTGGTCAGCCGTATTTTGGGCACAGAGAGGGCAAAAAAAGGCAAAAAAAATAAAAAAAAGCCTTAAATAGACACTGTTTTCGCTCAAAATACCGGCAATTTTTTACATTTTTCATTCCTATGGAGGGAATTATCATGAAGAGCACCTCATCAGCAGTTGGTCTTAGCCCAAACGCCCTGAAGGTCCTGGAAAAGCGATACCTGAAAAAAGACGAGGATGGCAAGGTAGTAGAAACGTCTGAAGACCTTTTCCAGAGGGTGGCAAAGACCATTGCACGCGCAGACCTTCTCTACGGCAAGGCAGAGGCT
>DKBO01000056.1 GCA_002448975.1 Nitrospiraceae bacterium UBA6898 | reverse complement strand
GAAAAATATCGCTGGCAAACCGCAGAACCAGCAGGGTGATCTCAGAGGCTGCATTCGGGAATCGGAGTTCCTGGGTCAGCGACTTGAGCGCCGTGATATCCTTCCGCCCGCCGGCAGGTGCGCTGCCCCAGTCCTCGTCCCAGCCTGCCTCGGATTCAGTCGTATCTTTCTGGTCCGGTTCTTCGACCGAGAAGGTCTGGGTCGGCAGGAACGAAGCCTGAGAGGATTCGTCCTGCACCCGCGCACCCTCCATCAGAAGGTATTCCGGGCTCATGCCTTTCGAAAGCTCCCAGCCGAAATCAACAAGGTCGGTCTTTCCCTCGATTGCCAGATCATCGGGCTCGAACTGAAAATCGCCGTCCTCCCAGAGGAGCAGACGATAGACGACATGTTCGATCCGTTTCCGGGTAACCTGTTCGAGCGTGTCACTGCTTACCGCGCCAAGATCAAAGAGGATAGCCGCAAGTGATTGTGCCGGCAGTTTTTTCTTTACCTCTGCCGCCATCTGCAGGACCGATTCCTTGATCACGCCTGCCGCGAGCAGGGTATTGCCCAGCGTACCTTCCAGATCGTCGGTTTCCGCCCTGACAATGAGGCCGTTTTTGAAAACGATCAGCGCGGTACCCTTGGTCCCTTTGACAACGAACGTCCCGGTCTTCCTGCCGATACTTAATATCTGGAAGATATCCGAAAGCGCAAGGTCCTCAAGCCTCCCGGCAAGGCTCATTGCACCTCCGCCCCTTTCGGGATGACCACCACGCCTCCCGAACTCACGGCGAACCGCCGGGCGTCCTCTTCAGCATGGTAGCCGATTATGGTTCCCGCAGGGATATAGACATCCTTATCAATTATCGCCTTCCGTATCCTGCAGTGCCTGCCGACCTCCACATTCTCCAGCAGGATCGATTCTTTGATGTCAACATAGCTGTTGATCCGCACACTGGGAGAGAGTACGGAACTCTGGACCCTGCCGCCGCTGATAATGCATCCGCCCGAGACAATGGAATCCAGCGCTACGCCGAGCCTTCCGCCTTTATATTCCTGTGCAAAGACAAATTTGGCAGGCGGAAACTGCCCCTGATAGGTTCTTACCGGCCACCGCTCATCATAGAGGTTGAACTGAGGGTCAACAGACACCAGGTCCATGTTCGCCTCCCAATAGGCGTCGATCGTGCCGACATCCCTCCAGTATTTTGACTCTTTCTTGTTTTCGTCCATGAACTCGTGGGCAAAAAGTCTGCCGGTCTTCATCATTTCCGGAAGGATGTTCTTGCCGAAATCATGCGCAGAGGATTTCCCCGCATCCGCCCTCAGCTCATGGATAATGTCGCCGGTATTGAAGATATAGATACCCATGGAGGCATAACAGTGGTCAGGGTCGCCGGGAATGGTCTGCGGCTCGGCAGGTTTCTCCTGAAAGCCGATAATCCGTGAATCCTGATCTACCTGCACGATGCCGAAAGATGATGACAGGGACTTATGGATCCGTATCGTTGCTACGGTCCCCGTTGCGAGTTTATCCATATGGAAGTCGAACATCTCGGCATAGTCCATCTTGTAGATNNATGATCCGGTACTTGCCGCCAAACGGCACGGCAGGTTTTGCCCTGTGGATGGTGAGGGGATGGAGCCGTTCACCTTTTCCGCCTGCAAGGATGACTGCAAGGACATTTTTCATCAGCTTTTCCCTGCTGTGACCCTTAGCCTTCATCTTCCCCCTTCAGAAAAGGTATGATAGTAATGCCTCCTGACTCTTTGGTGCCGCAGCTTCATGCGCGCATGAAAACAGCACGGACAAACCAGGGATAAAGCTCATCATCGGTTATACCGCTACCCAGGTGGAGTATATCAGGAAAAATTCAAGAGTGTCAACGACTTAGAGTATTCTGCTCCCATCATTCTCCATCAAAGTTGACAATTCACCGGACCGGAAAGTAAGGTAAAACATGATCGCGGTAGTTGACTATGGCATGGGCAATCTGAGAAGCGTTGAAAAAGGCTTTCAGAAGGTGGGTATCGAGGTAACGGTAACCTCGGATCCGCGAGTCATCGATGATGCTTCAGCAATAGTGCTGCCCGGTGTCGGGGCATTCAGGGACTGCATCAGGAACCTGAGCGATCTTTCGCTGACCGATGCCGTGGTCCGTTCGATCAAGAAAGGCAAGCCGTACCTCGGCATCTGTCTTGGCATGCAGGTATTGTTCAGCGAATCCGAAGAATTCGGCAGATGCAGGGGACTCGATATCTTCAGGGGAAAGGTAGTACGGTTCGGTCCCGGAATGAAGGTTCCGCACATGGGCTGGAACACCGTAACCCTTGAAAAAAGGCCTCCTGTATTCGACGGCATTGAAGACAACTCCTATTTTTATTTTGTGCATTCCTATTATGTAGTCCCCGAAGACAGGGCCGTCATATCAGGTATGACCGACTATAACGGACGTTTTACGTCAATGATCTGGAAGGACAATGTCCTTGCCACCCAGTTCCACCCGGAAAAGAGCCAGGCACTCGGCCTCAGTATACTGAAAGGCTTTGGCGCCTTCGTAAAAAAGGCCGGATAGCCTTCTTCCTTCTGTCTTTCCAGACCATGGTCAGGATCATACATGCCTTCTCCGCTGTTGTTATTCCGGCATACTGCTGACAAGCCCTCCCTGTCTGTGGTTAAATATTGCATACATCTTTTTGCTCCTGAGGAGGCTCCATGTCCGGCGAAGAAAATATTTATGATGTCCTGATCATCGGCGGGGGACCTGCCGGCCTTTCTGCTGCACAGTACGCATCACGCTCAAAGCTGAAGACCCTTGTGATCGACAAATCGAGGACAGCGGGAGCATTAGCCTACAGCAGCAACATTGAGAACTATCCCGGCCTGGTCCGTCCGGTATCGGGCAGGGAACTGCTCGACATGTTCAGGGAGCAGGCGGTCACCTTCGGTGCAGAAGTGGTAGAGGCACAGGTAGTCGGGGTAAAGCTCGAGGGCGAGATCAAGGAGGTCTTTACCATGGAGGGCGGATATAAAGGGAAAAGTATCATTATCGCAACCGGGTCCATGGGCAGAAAAGCATCCATCAAGGGAGAGGCTGAATTCCTCGGCAAAGGTGTCAGTTACTGTGCTGTCTGTGACGCAGCCTTCTTCAAAGGAAAGGTCGTCTGCGTCATCGGCAACTCCGAGGAAGCGGTAAAAGAGGCCGGCTATCTCACAAGGTTCGCTGAGACCGTTTACCTTATCTCACCGACACCAAAGCTCAAAGTGGAAGACCATCCTGCGCTTGAATCAGCGAACATGAAAGTACTCCTTGGACAGACCGTATCCGCGATCGAGGGCGGAGACGCCGTGGAAAAGATCCGGCTCTCCGATGAAGCAAAAAGAGAATCGGAGCTCCCGTTGGCCGGGGTCTTCGTCTATATCTATGGTTCCAAGCCGATCGTCGACTTCCTCTTCGGCTCGGTCCCGCTCACCGAGGAGGAGTGCATCGATGCGAACCGGATGATGGAAACCCCCATCTCCGGCGTTTTCGCTGCAGGAGACGTCCGCTGTACCGAGATACGCCAGGTGGTCACCGCAGCTTCTGACGGGGCGATCGCAGCTCTTTCAGCCGAAAAATTTCTTCACCACAGGTCCCGGCACAAGTACGACTGGGCCAAATAGGCTGTTATAACGGCTCATTTGACAGGCGCCGGAGGACTATGCTTTAATACCTTCGCTTTAAGAATAGCCCTGTGAGGCTAAAAGCAAAGGAGTCAGCGTGAGCTGCGTTCAGCACAACATACCTCTCTCTCTTGCCTTACCGAAACCCCGGACAACTGTTCCCTTTTTTTTGTTCTTCCCTTGTTCGCTTTACTCCTTGCCCATCACCCTTCGTGGCGTTGTATATGGCTAAAGAACTTCTTGACAAAAAAGATATCGAACGGGCGATCACGCGTATGGCACATGAGATCATTGAGAGGAACAAGGGCATCAGGGACATCTGTCTTGTAGGCATCCAGCGGGGCGGAGTACATCTTGCAAACAGGTTGAGCGCAAAGCTCAAAGAGATAGAGGGGAGTGACCTCCCCGTAGGGACGCTCGACATTTCCTTCTACCGCGACGACCTGAACGTAAGAAAAGACCAGCCGGTGGTACGCAGGACACAAGTCCCCTGCGAGATCAATGACCAGAAGGTCGTGCTCGTTGATGATGTGCTCTTTACCGGCAGGTCCATCCGCGCGGCCATGGATGCGGTCATGGACCTCGGTCGGCCCGCTGCAATACAGCTTGCCGTCCTGGTCGACCGGGGCCATCGTGAACTGCCGATAAAGGCCGACTTTGTGGGCAAAAACATCCCTACCTCCATGAACGAGACGGTAATCGTGCAGCTGTCAGAGGATGAGGTGGAGGACCGGGTAGTGCTCGAATGAATCTCAGGTCAAAGGACCTTGTCAGCATCAAGGACCTCAGTGCCGGAGAAATCGAGCATATCCTCGAGACTGCCGCGGGCTTCAAGGATGTGCTCGGCAGGGACATTAAAAAGGTCCCGGCGCTCAGGGGCAAGACAACGGTAAATCTCTTTTACGAACCTTCGACACGCACACGGACATCCTTCGAGGTTGCGGCGAAACGGCTGAGCACGGACGTCATCAATATAGCGACCTCGACGAGCAGCGTGGTGAAAGGCGAGACCCTGCTTGACACCGCAAGGACCGTCCTTGCGCTCGGTGCAGATATTGTCGTGATCCGGCACAAATGCTCAGGAACACCTCACTTTCTCGCACGGAACATTGATGCTTCGGTCGTCAATGCGGGTGACGGCACCAATGAACATCCGACACAGGCCCTCCTTGATCTCTTCACCATGAAAGAGAAAAAGGGCAGGATACAAGGGCTTGAGGTCGCGATCGTCGGGGACATCCTGCACAGCAGGGTCGCGAAATCGAATATCTACGCCCTCTCCAGGCTCGGCGCAAAGTTACGGCTCATCGGGCCGCCGACACTGGTTCCCGACTGCCTGAGGGATCTGGGCGCAGGCATATACGCCGATATGAACACCGGCCTTGAGGGCGCTGACGTGATCATGATGCTCAGGATACAGCTCGAGCGGCAGGGCAAAGGCTTTTTCCCTTCCACACATGAATATTTCAGGAACTGGGGTCTTACGGCAGCGAGGGTGGCACGGGCGAAAGAAGACGCGATCATCATGCATCCGGGTCCCATGAACCGCGGCATCGAGATCGCTTCGGAGGTTGCAGACAGCAGCCGCTCGGTGATACTCGA
>DKBO01000033.1 GCA_002448975.1 Nitrospiraceae bacterium UBA6898 | reverse complement strand
GACATGCTGCTGGTCACCGGCCCGGTGACCAGGAACATGGAGATAGCGCTCCGCAGGACCTATGCTGCTACGCCCTCTCCCAAGCTGGTGGTCGCTGTCGGCGACTGCGGGTGTAACGGCGGCATATTCGGCAAGAGCTATGCGTCGCTCGGAGGCATTGACGCGGTCATCCCGGTGGACGTGTATATACCCGGATGCCCTCCTTCACCGACAGCGCTTCTGAACGGCATTTTAAGAGCCATCAGTTAAGCTTATCTTGTCGCACAAAAGAGAACAATCTTCCAACAATGAGGCATTCCCCCTGAGCGAAGCGAAGGGGGAACCGAGCGTCACGCTCCGCTTTCGGCGCGTCGCTGTGGACGCGCAGGTTAAATCATTGCGTCGGGTTTCGCATGCTCAACCCGACCTACAGACGCGCCCCTTAAGCCTTAGGATTCCAGAATTCTGAATTTCGTGTGACTTCCTTAAGTCGCTGAAAAAATAATGGAGCATATTCCGCAGCAGATGAGACGTAATGACCGCTCAATTTAGCACTATGTCGAGGCGTACTCATTATAGTCATTACGTCGGCGAGAGGAAGAATTGCCTCTTCAGTTCCTGAGCGAAAGTAGGGCCAGTTTTCTATATGAGCTTCCGACCGGAAGAGGTGGATACGACTTCATGTAAAAGGCCAGTTCTTTGCCCATTGCCTCAGGGGGATATCTATATAGCCATGAATACCGATAGGTGCTTCATATTCTATGACACCATCACGCACAACAATTCGCATAGAATCACCGCAATCTAAGCACGGAGCATCAATCTGCACTGCTTTTCCTGGAAATACCCAGCAGACCGCCAGGGCTTTAAATCCTCATTGTGCAAACCATTTCTGTTGTCCGTCCACAGTAATGCGATATTGCGTCGGCTGATTGTTGAATGGAGCAAATGAAGCAATGAGGTCGGTTCCGGGATAAAGCCACATTGCCATTCCCGTATTCATCAAATCATGCAGTAATTTCTTGCCTTCATCAGGTTTTACGCCAAACTCTTTTGCTATCTCGGTATAATGAGGTGCATTGCCTCGATCTGTGAAGGTTTTCATTATATAATGATAAGTTCGATCTAATTGCTGTTTATCTGTCATAGTGCCTCCTGTCTTTATTTAAACTTATGCATATTGCAGCGGTCACTCGCCGCAAGGCGAGTCGATGTGGACCGCCTCGTTAGAGTGATTTTCGTACGACCGGCTTTATAGCAAACGCATACGCCCTTCGGCTTTCGTACTCCACCCCGGGATATGGTTCTCTCTCGATTATCTCTATCTTTTCAAAACCATTCTCCTTCAGACAACTGAAAATGAAGTCAGTAGTGAAAAACATGAAGTCTATATTGATTTTTTTGCCGAGAAAGACGTCTAAGTGGATTGTCTCCTCTCCAATGTGATATGTGAAAAGGAATATTCCACCCGGCTGCAATACGCGAAATATCTCTCGGAATGCTGTTACTACTTGTTCTTCGGCGAAGTGGACTATGGCGTAGAAAGCCACCACACCAGCTATCGTGTCGTTTTCAAATTCGAGATCAAGAATATTTCCCTTTCGGAAGTGTATCTCTGGGTGAATTTTTCTTGCCTCTTCCAGTATTTTTTCTGAAAGATCCAGCCCGGATATTTCAATGCCAAGATCTTTCAGGTACTTTGTAGTTTGACCGGGCCCACAGCCGAAATCCCAGACTGGCCTTCTACCTCCAATCTCTTTCGAGAATCGGTGCAGTACTTCTTGGTCTTTCGGTTTCTTTTCATGTTCACCCGTGAATGTCGCAGCATATTCTTCAGCCACGAGATCATATTCGTTCGCTACTTTGCTTGGATTCTGTATCATAATTCCGCCCTCCGGCGCGTCACGCGCCGCCTGAGGCGCGTCGCTGTGGACGCGCTGGTTATTATCATTTATGGGCACCAGACGAACCGCAATATGAAAAGTCGTGGTTTTTGTGAAGCGTGGAGACGTGACCCTTTTTTCTTATGTTCAGCCATGTTAGATGGAGCGGTGTGTTATGTCTATACGTTTATTTCCCTCGAGGCCGATTTTTATAAAAAGGTTCTCAAAACCATGAATCCGGCAAAAACAAATCAGGTGCTTTCTGTAGTCGTTATAGAAATCTAAACGGATTGAATCATCAAAAAGGACTAAGATATAAACCAGTCCCTTGGCTCCCTTTGTATTTATCTGTCGCCATGCCGAATCTATTGCGTCAGAGAATTTATTTAGAAACCCATCGCTCAACTTCACATAGACTTCCATAGGATCAAAAACCGTCATTCTGTTTCGCCGGTCTATTTCTTTGTCGGAGATACCTAAGGTTTTGACTTCGCAATAGGCTTGAGTGTTATGAACCATAAATCTGATATCAGGGCTCTTATTCTTCTCTTCCTCGATGAATCGCACATCGGTAAATCCTTGGTTAATCAAATACCGGTATGCAAATGCTTCGTTCAGTTGATTGAAAAATCCCTGTTTCTTCTGACCCGGTCGGGGATGGTCCAAATAATGTTGCAACGCCTTATTCTTTAGTATTTGCCAGGATGTGTCGTCCAGCGCCATTAATGCTCTATCGTAGGCTAGCACAGTCTTCCATAATCTTGGGTAGTCCCGACGAGTATTTTCAAAGAAGGAAAAGAAACCGTCTTCAGGATAATGGGTCCTTATATCGCCGACCAACTCACGGATTCGTCTCATAGTTCCTCAGGCCATAACAAGATAGTAGATAGTTTCTAGCTAATACCGTAAATTTCAATTTGACTCTACCTTGAGAGAGAATCCATACATGCCGTAACTATTTGATGTAATATTATTTGCCATGATGCCTAATATTCCATTGAGCATGGAACCGCGCTTTCTGACTAACATGCAGGTCCTCGTGAAAAGTACTGCGGAATGAACAGGGCTGACTGATTGCGCCGACTTGCCTCTCGCTGACTGTCGACGGATATCATGCTGCACATAACTTCCCCCCCCCTTACGCCGTCTCACGCTTCCCCCAAGAATAATAGTTATATATCATTTGGCAGCTAACTAATCAAGAATAAAATTCCGGTCGCAACGATAGTCGATAACAGCAGCCCATGAAGCAAGATTTCAGGAATGATGCCTCACGCTGTCCCGAAATTCTTCCACCTCCGGGGTGGAGCTGGAGGTTGGCATTCCTGTGCCTCGGCAGGTTTGCGTTGAAGAAGAACGTGCGTCCCGCCGGCGTCAGCGTAGGGTTGTCAAAATAGCTATAATGAGATCTGCTACCACGAGCATTCGTGCAAAATCACCGTCATCAAGACGCGTCAACTCGCCCGCAAATTATTCCCGCGACAAAGAACGCAGCTCCGCGCCGACCGCTCCAACTGCTTCAAGAAATTTTCATTCGCTGTTGTTCTCATCTTCAATGCCTACTGTTTTTCCTTATATTTAACGTCTCTTAAGCCCTTGAAGTCTGCGTCTTGCGTCCAGATAATGGCTTTATGCATATATGCCGTAGCCAGAATGATTCCATCAGCAATCGGAATATTATGCTTATATCCCAACCTGGCTGCCTCAATAGCTATAGCGCTGTTCAGGTCCACAACATTCCCCTGCTGCATGAGTGCCGCAGCATGGAGCGCTGCGTCCTCTCCCCGCTGCTGAAGCACTCGCTTAAATACTTCGGTAATGCAGATGGTTGGGACAAGCAGCTTTTCCTGATTTTCTAACGGCCCGGCAAAAAAGCCTGCATTTGGCCTGTCGGCGAGATACTCAAGCCAGCCGCAGGAATCGACGAGGTTCATACCCTATCCTTTTCTCTCTCAACCGTCGTATCAATCCCTTTTAGAAATCCACGCATCTTCTTTATGTCTCTGACAGGAATTATCTCGATCCTATTCTCATACTGCAGGAACTCAACTTTTTCGCCAGGTTTGAGATGCAGGTTTTCCCTGAGTTCACGAGGAATCACCACTTGATATTTAGGAGAAATCGTTGCTTTCATACATAACCTCCATCGATATTTCTTTTGTATACTATATCATGATCGATATGATCTTGCCTACACATGTACCTCTGCCTTTGCCAGGAGATCACCAAGATCATAGTTGACACTGGTGACGCCGAAGTCAGGTTCCCGCTTAAAAGGGTGCCGGACATATCGCGGCACGCTCTTGTCCCCGTCCACTTCTACAATAGCCGGTATAAAATCATGTGGCTTGTTCAGTGCGGTCAGTATCTCATTTTTCGTAACAGTGACCTTCTTTGCGCCGGTGACTCTGCCCTTGACTTTTATGATACCCCGAAATCCTTCCACCTCCGGGGTGGAGCTGGAGGTTGGCATTCCTGTCCCACGGCAGGTTTGCGTTGAAGAAGAACGTGCGTCTCGCCGGCGTCAGCGTAGGGTTGTCAAAATAGCTATAATGAAATCAGCTAACACCTGCTAACAATCAGTCAGTCGATCATCTCAGAAACGAGGATTGCCAGTTGAACCTTAGAGTCCTTTGAGGTAACTCAGCGGAGGCTTGTTGGGTGACTACAGATCTGTAATGACCTGTAATCACCCATATCTCATAAATACGCCATATTCTGGCGTCCCGAGCGAGATTCGAACCGCGTCACCGACTTGAAAGGGCGAACCACGTCTAACGAACCAGACGAAACAAGCCGGGCATTTGTCAGTCGTGGTCACCGGTAATGCCTTTTGGCATAACGGACCCGGCGGTCTTCATTATACCCTCTGTGACTGCGATAGTCCCTCTCATGCCCGTAGCCCCTGTTCCAATTGCGGCTATAATATCCCTCGTACCTGGGGGCGCTGTAATACACTCTGGTTCGAGCCAAATATGGCGCATCATAGTACGCACCGTAGTAGTTTGCAGCAGGGTAAGTACCGGCGTAGTATGCAGCAGGCCTGTAATGGTCATGCTCATGCGATATTGCACTAAGAACCGGCAAGAAGAATAACGACGTAGCTATCAGCGCTGCCGTTCCAGGGTCCATAGCATCAGCCCTTTTATTTTCCGCCAGGATAAGACCTCCTGCCAGCACCAGCACCAGACTTATCGAGATCAGCTTCTTCATTTTTCTTCCTCCTTTCAGCCTTTCTGTTAACCAAAGCTTATCAAATCAAGATGAAGAAAGAGCGAAGGGATCATGAAGAATTGTAAAGATGGCCGGCCGGGAATCTATTATAAATTTATCACAGGGAGGGAAAAGAAAAGGGGCTGCATCGCTACAACCCTCTGATATTATTGGCGTCCCCGGCGGGATTCGAAACCGCGTAGAATGATTTGTAAGTTGGCGCGAATGTAGTTTTGATATTCAGACGATCCTTTGTCCAGTGTGATAATAACCGCTCGTACTCCTCGCTGTGATCAGCATAATCTTTTGTGTCGAGTTCTGTGAGAAATCGAAGCTTTTCTGTTTTACGCAGTTGTAGTGCTCATTCTGTCGATTCTGCTCCACGCGGACCCGTAGCCCTTCGTCGTTAAAACGTCCATGAAACAACCAGCTGATCAAACGGCGTTGTCTCTGGCTTTTCCCCGCGTATCTGAACTTCTTCCCGGTCGTTTGTACTCCCGTAGTTTTGGAAGAATCACGTTGCTTCATGAGGGCGATCAGCAGGGCGGTTATGTGCGCGTCCACTGGCGGGAGAAGAGTATTACCCCTATCCCGACTCGGAGGCAATTCCTGCAAACACCACCCCTTACGCGACAACAATAGAAGTCCAATAGAGGTTTTAGTACCTGGCCTTACGATCACGGCATGGGCAAGCAGATAAGATATGCGGACTTAACCCCTGGCAGGGGGAGCAAGAGCTACGCTTCGCTCGGAGGCAATCCCGGTGGACGTGTATATACTCGGATGTCCTCCGTCACCGACAGCGCTTCTGAACGGCATTTAAGAGCTATCAGTTAAGCTTATCTTGTCGCCAAAGGCGAACAATCTTCCAACAATCAGGCAGCAAGCAGGCATCTTCCAACCTTCCAACCTCTCCCCTTGACACCTGATATATCCTGCGCTATCCTTCTAAAAAAAACAGCAAGCATCGCATCCTTTTCGGTGCGCTTTTCAAGGAGGGACTATGTTGAAGGGAAAAAATAGCCGGCATGTTATCTCTTTGATTTTTGCGGTGTTGATACTTCTGGTTTTTAGTACTCCAGTCTTGGCTCTTGACAATGACGAAGACGGGATTGCTGATGAGCTTGACAATTGTCCGACCGTATCAAACCCTGATCAGCCTGACACCAACGGAGACGGCATTGGGGACTCATGCACGGCTTATCACTGCGTAACAAACAGCACAGAACTGCAGGAGGTATTAACCGTTGCGCAAACAAATAACATGTATGACATTATCATGATTGAGGAAGGCATGTATGCTGCTGTAACTGAGGGCCGGTCAATTTTTGGGATTTCATTAGTAGATGTATACGGGCTATATTTGGCGGGTGGATATAGAGATGGATGCAGTAAAAGAGATTTAAATCCTGAAAAGACAGTTCTCTTTGACGGCACAATGTCCGGAATTGTTTTAGGAATTGGAAGAATATATTCGAGAGAGTTGCCTCAGGTGGCAAAGATAACTGTAGAAGGCATAACGCTTAAATCGGGAGAAAGAGGCGCACATATCACTTCCCCAGGAGAAATAGTTTTTTCTCATAATATAGTCTCTGACAACAAGCTAACGAGTGTTAATGGATGCAGCGGTGTCTACCTCAACACTGAATCCCGCCGGGTTTACTGG
>DKBO01000135.1 GCA_002448975.1 Nitrospiraceae bacterium UBA6898 | reverse complement strand
CGGAGCTGCAGTTGACGAGTGTAGGCACCCTGAACTCACGGCAGAGCGCGGCCATGTGGCTGGTGGGCGTGCCCTGGTCCGTCAGGATGGCGGATGCATACGGCATGACCCGTATGAAGTGCGACGAGTCGTGTCGTGCAACGAGCACGCCGCCTTTTGGAAAGCGGTCGAGGTCATCCGATGAGGCAGCAATAAAGACCGTACCCGCGCCGGCGCCTCGTCTGACGGATATGCCCGAGAAGGTCTGAAAAACGGGTAGACCGGCAGGGGCTGCTCCTGTCGCGACGGTTTCAGCTGCTGGTCGGAGCGGGAGCGGCCGCGTCTGGAGAAAGGTGATAGCGCCGCTCCGGTCGATCGCCCATTCAATGTCCTGCGGCCGATGGAAGAGTCTTTCAATGCTGAGCGCCTGGGTTGCCAGAGTTGTCAGCGCACGGTCATCGAGAACTGCTTTATTGACCATGGCATCAGGCGTCTTCATGACTGTTGTCCCGCCATGCTGTGCCGGTACGACCATGGTTTCCTTTGCACCAATCCTGCGTTCGCACATGACAGCCTGAGGAGAACGGGCGATACGGTAGGAGTCTGCATCCACCTGTCCCTCAACCACAGAAGTTCCGAGGCCCCAGGTCGCGTTGATCAGCATCTGTCCTTCAGTTCCCCCAGGGTCGGAAGAGTATGCAACACCGCTGGCAGCGGCATCGATCATGCGGATGACGCCAACGGCCATCCGTATTCCTGCGGGATTGCAGCCGATTGTTTTGCAATAGTGGAACGCCCGATCCGAAAAAAGGCTGGCGATCACTGTCTTGTAGGCCTCTGCAAGGGAGGCCGCATCGGCCGGTACATTCAGCACCGTTTCGAACTGTCCGGCGAATGAGTATTCTCCGTCTTCGCCGACCGCACTGCTTCTTACGGCGAGCAGCCGGTGTGGTGTGCCGTCCACCATCCCGGCGAGTTCACCGGTGACCGCATCACGGACCCCCGGGGGGAGTGCGCCGGAACAGACGGCCGATCGCAACGCTGCGAGTGCAGCGGGGTCGATTTCCCCTGTCACCGACAGATCTGCGATCTTGTCGGTCAGTCTGTTGAGGCTCATGAACTCGTCAAAGGAACGCGTAGTGATTACGAAGCCCTGCGGAATCGTGATCTCAGGAAGGCTTCCCAGTTCGCCAAGGTTCGCCATCTTTCCGCCGACATCCCGCAGACGGTTCATCCGTGCATCAACAAGCGGTACGACAAGGTCGTCCGAAGGCGTTTCGTCTTCATTGATCAGCTGCCGTACGTCATGGTCGATCCGCTCAAGTCTGCTGCCGAGTTCCGCATAACGGTTATCGGTCAGCACCGAGAAGCGCTCAAGAAACGCGGAAAAGGTCCGGTACAGCTCCTCGTAGGCCTGCCGAATATAGACGATGTCGAAGATATACTCGCCGCTCAGCTTNNAGGACCTCCATGCCGTCGATGCCCTTCATTTTATAGTCCGTGACGACCACGTCGAACGGCAGCGTCTGCAGGCGCTCAAGCGCAGGAGCTGCGTTCAGGAAGGTCTCGACCTCATATCCCTCCTGCTCCAGTGACAATTTTGCCATGTCCCCGACGATTTTTTCGTCGTCGATGATCATGATCCTATACGGTGTGTTCATCTGTCTGCTCCTTTCCCTGATATATCGGCAATTCAATGGTGAAGGTGGTGCCGACACCCACCTTGCTTTCGACCCGAATTTCCCCCTGGTGGTTTTTTACAATACCATAACTTACCGAGAGACCGAGACCGGTACCTCCCTCACCCTTGGTACTGAAAAAGGGATCGAAGATGTGCGGGACATATTCCGGGGAGATGCCCTTGCCGTTGTCCTTGATAGTCACCTCGACAACCCCGGGCTCCTTGCCGAGGCGGGTGCCCACGAAGAGGACGCCGCCATGGGTCATTGCCTGAATCGCGTTTGTGATGAGATTCACGAGCACTTGCTGGATCTGGCGCCGATCGATGAAGACCGGCGGCAGCCCGGCCGCCATATTCTGGTTCAGTTCCACGTTAGATATTTCTATCATGTTCTGCAGGAACTTCAGCGCGGTCTGTACGGTATCGTTAATCCCGGCCGGCTTGAGGTCGGCCTTCTGCGGTTTCGCGAAGTCGAGGAGGTTCTTCACGATCTCCCGGATCCGTTCGGTTTCGGACTCAATCGTATTCATGAACCCGATGCGCTGTTCCGCATCGAGCCGCTCGAAAAGCTCTGCATAGGTCTGCGCGATCATCGATATGTTGTTCAGCGGGTTTGTCAGTTCGTGTGCAACGCCTGCGGTCAGGATGCCGAGCGAGGCGAGTTTTTTTGATTGGATAAGCTGGTCCTCCCGGTGGCCGAGCTCCTCGGACATGGTATTGATGGCATCGATCAGCGCGCCCATCTCGTCGGTCGAGCGGACGTCCTCGATCCGGTGGAAATTCCCCTTCGAGATGGATTTTGCGAGGTTTTCGATCTTTCTGAGTGAACGAAGGATTCGCTGCGAGATGAAGTGGCTCACCACTCCCGCAAGAAACAGGACCGCAAAGAAGGAATAGGCGAGGATGTTCTTGGAGCCGGTAATGATGTCGTTCACGCGCTTCTGTTCCATCCTGGTGATGGTTTCGGAAAATTCCTTCAGCTTCTTCCCTTTGGCCCGGAGCCGGGAAGCTGCCTGCGGGCCGGTCGCCTGTTCCTTCCGTATCTCCCCGACCGTTGTGGCGTACTCGGCCAGATAGTCTTCCAATCTGCCGAGGTCCGCGTCGCCGATTGCGCGGGTGATATCGAGGCGGACCGCATTGATCTTAATGCTGGTCGATGCGATCATCTCCTGGATCTCTTCGAGAGCGGCGACATCCTTATAGAGGAAAAAGTTTTTTTCCGAGAGCCGCATCTCAAGAAATGACGCGTTCAGGTCGTCGGCTATCTCCATGAACCGGAGCTTGGCAAGGACATTGTTGAGGTTCTGAAAGGCGAAAAATCCGATCAGCACGATCAGCGCGACATTGATCGTGTTTGACAAGATGATCTTCTGCTCGATTTTCATGGTGTCACTCCTGCGGCATGGGGCAGCGGGGCACCTCTGACTGTTCCTTCCGGACCGGCAGGTACCAGATGAGCCCGTCGGTGATCATCAGCATGCCGGCAACGAAGAGGAGCGAATCGAACATGCTCATGACGCCGAAGGAGAAGAATGACAGCAGGCCGAGCCCGAGGCTGGTGAACGAGACACCTGTCCTGATAAATGCGAGGCCGGTGCGGGCGCGCGCGTAGATCGTGCGGTAACAGGCAGCAACGCTCCGCTGAGCAGCGAGGACGTTTCTTTCCCGGGCGAGATGCGTCCGCTCCCTGCTTGACGGAGCCGGGTAGAGTATGGTGCAGTGGTTCGCCAGAAAATCACCGAGCCGTGCGAGCATTGTCTGACGCGCCGGTACCGTGATCCCCGGTGTATCAATGAAATGGTACTGTTCGAGAAACTGCAGGCATGCGGCCGTAACTTCTATCAGCGTTTGGTGACGGGGAGGGCTCATCCGGGATCTGCGAACCCGCAGGTATCCGGTCAACCCGTAGATTGAGAGGCAGAAACCCGCGAAGAGCATGGTCCAATAAACAATCACGCCGGGCCCGGGGCCCCGCATGCGCAAGAGGGTGTTCGACAGGGCGATGACACCCAGCCCCCAGCGGAGGAATGCGAGGTTTGTGCGCGCTGTAGCAAGATCATTTCGGTAGCATGCCATTCGGGTTCTCCAGTGGGCCATGGTATTGCGCCAGAAGGCCAGTCCAGTCCGTTCTGTGCCGATAAGGTGACCGGGCTTCGCATGCAGAAAGTCCTGGATGAACCACTGCAGGTCTTCGCCAAGGGCGACCCAGTATTCGTAGCGCTCTGCAGGCAGAAGACGTTCCACTTCAGCCCGCAGGGATGCGTCTGCGGGATCGTTCGCAGCGATGACCACAGTGGCTCCTTCCCTGATGACCGGGAACCACTGGCTCAACGAGAGCCGCTCTCCATCCAGGCCGTCAAGCAGTTCCGCAGGCACCGGAAACCGTTCATCGTATTCCACAAACGGACACCGGTAATAATCCGAGAGGGCCTCAAGAAGGAGACGTTTCGGAACGTGGAACTCAACGGTCAGGACCCGCTCGATATCCTGCCCCCGTGCAGCAGCGGAAAATTTGGCCTGTCGCAGCTCCTCGGGGGAGATGGCGCCGCGGTTCACCAGCATCTGGTATCTGTTTTCCACTTGGTGCACTTCCTCCTTATGCATCGATATCACTATTGAATACCGCCTTTTTCCACGTACGTGCAGGCCTGCCGTAGTCCGGGATCGTCATCTCCATCTCGCCGTAGCAATAGGGGTACTGTTTCCGTATCTTGTCGGCAGGCAGATGCCAGTATAGACCGTCAGCGACGAGTAACAGACCGGCCGCGACCAGCAGCAGATTGAGGATTGTCCAGGGTATGCTCGCCAATCCGAAATAGGCGAGCAGCCCCATGCCGACCGCTGCTATGCTCATGCCAGTCCTTATAAAGGCCAGCCCTGTGCGTGAACGCGCCATAACGGTCCTGAGCCGCGCCATGACATTGCGCCTGTCTGCAAGTATGGTCCGCTCGAGCGCCAGACCGGTAGTTGCCCATATGCCGGGAGCATGGCCGGGTCTGACATGGGGAGGTGGGACCTGACCGGCAGGGGGCTCTTGTATGGCGGGCGGGAAGGCAAGGTCCCATATGGTCTTCCCTTGCTGGCTCCTGCTCACCGATTTCTGACCCTCTCTGCCTGCGCGTCTGCCCGGAAGGTACCAGTAAAAGCCTTCGCCTGCCATCAGCACGCCGAGGATTATGAGCGATGCATCAAAGACGGTCCAGGGTCCCGCGTGGAACTGACGAAGCATGGCTATCCCGAGTCCGGCAAAGGCGATACCTGTGCGTGTGAATGCAAGACCGGTCCGCGCCCGGGCCATCTTTGTCCGGAAACAGGCAAGGACGGTACGTTCTTCTGCGAAATCCGTTCTGTCGCTCGCAAGAAACCTGCGGCGCATGACCGGCGACAGGCTGCTCCATCCTGACCGGAGTCCTGATGCTTTCTCCACGGCTTCTGTGCGGATGAAGGAAGGGTTATCTCCGGGATGTCTGACCTGCAGGACAGTCGTTCCCCAGGTTGGTTCTGTAGATGCGCAGTTGAGAGCGGCCTTGCCCTGTCTGCGTGCGCGTGTATACCAGACCAGCCCGTCCACGGTCATGACCATACCGGCAGCCAGAAGCAGACATTCCAAAATGACAGACAAGCCAAGACCGAAAAAGCGGAACAACACCACCGAAATGGCAATGAAAGATATGCCGGTGCGGAGAAATGCAAGGCCGGTGCGTCCCTTTGCCAGGGATGTCCGCGAGCAGGCCATGAGACTTCTCCGGTCCGCGAGGAATGTCCTCACCTTGGCGAGCGGTGTGCGTCCGGCTGCGCGGGGGAACCCAGGGTTGACATCGAAATTGTGTTCGATTATTCGTATGAGGTCCGAAGGTAACGCAACGATGAGATCGATCGAACCGACCTTGAGCGTTGCGCGGATGTCACTGGCGACGGCAGGAGACTCAGGATCGGCAACGATTACCTCTGCGCGGTCTTCGCCGATTGACAGCGGAAGCCAGAGAGAACGTTTGAGCTGATCCATGTCCAACCGCATCGTAATAAAATACGAGACCAGAACGCCTTCGTCGAATTCCGCATAGGGTAGGCCGTAATATTCTGAAAGGCTGAAGAGGATCTCGTGTTTTGGGATGCCGCCGCTCAGCAGCAGGTCTTCCGGGAATTCTCCGGCCGCTTTTGCGGTCCTGACCGTGGAAGCAAGCTCTTCGTTCGTAATAAGGCGCCGCTCTATTAGGCGGGAAAATTTGTGCGCTATCATGGTGTAATCACTTCCTAGATGGGCGAAGGCCGATGTCGCCGGGAGCCCCGTCCCTGGCCATGTTGTCATCTGTTGGTTCTCGATTCACTGTGCGTGTCATATTATACTGAAACTGCCGGTGCGGGTGGGCCGCATGCGGGGAAAAAGGGACGGGGGCTCGTTGAGCCCCCGTACAGAGGAATTCAGGCACTCACAACAAAAACGGGACAGGGGGACTGATGTATCACTTTTCCGACAGTGTTGTCGCCGAATATCCTTCTCAGCCAATTTCGCTTCTGTGCTCCCATGACGATCACNNCTCGTCTTGACCAGCACTCCTTCCGTGTCGGCAAGACGTCTGATCTCGGCGGTTTCAAGCCGGGAGCCGTTGTCGAGCACATCTTCGATGTTCTTTATCCCGACGAGATTCAGATCGCCTTCGTTCGGCGGAAGCACTTTGACGACCGTGATCCAGCACTTCTCGTCGCAGGCGAGGTTGATCCCCTTCGAGAGCACCTCTTTCGATCCGTTCACGGCAATAAGTACCTTGCGATATCCTTTCATGTTTCTTTACCTCACTATGAGTATCGGACAGCCGGCGTTCAGAATGACCCGTTCGGTCGTGCTGCCCATGATTGCCTTGTTCATACCGCGGTATCCGTGGCTGCCTATTACGATCAGATCTTGGCTCCGTTCTTTAGCGATCTCCGCAATCCGGTCGGGCGCATAGCCTTCGGTCACCTCTGTCTTCACCGCTATTCCCTGGATGGCTGCAAACTCCCTGGCCGTTTCCATAATCTTCTCGGCCTCCTGCATCAGGCTCTTCCGTATCGATTCGGTCTTGAAAAAGTTGACCATTTCCTCGTACCGGGGGATAACGTAGAGTACGGTGACTGAACTGCTGTCCTGCTTCGCGATCTGGCAGGCCCGGTTCAGGGCTCGTTTGCTGAAGTCAGAGCCGTCGAAGGGAACAAGCACCGAAGCATACTCTCCAGTGCATTCGGTGCAGGGCTTTTTCACAACGAGCACATCGGCCGGTGAATCCAGGATAATGCGGGAGGTGACACTTCCCATAAGAAGCCGGTTCAGGCCGCGCCTGCCGTAAGTCCCAAGCACGATGAGATCCGCCTTCTTCCCCTGGGCAACGTCGAGGATCACATCAGGGGGATCACCTTCGCAGAGCAGGGACTGCACCTCTATGCCGAATTCCGAGGTTATCTTTTCCTTAGATTCAATGCAGGCCTTTTCACCGATCTTCATGCGTTTGTCAAGCTGATCGGGAGCAATACCGAACTCTTCAGTGTCGAAAAAGACCGCATGCACCATGATCACTTTCCCGCCATGTTTACGAACCCTATTGGAGGCCTCGATAAGCGCTGCCTTGCTCGACAATGAATCATCAAAGCCGACTACCAATGTTTCATACATGATTAATGTGCACCTCCGCCCTTTCTGAAGACCAGACCGACGCCGAACCCGGCGCCCAGTGCAGAGACGATCGAGATCAGTCCATAGAGCGCTGCTTTGTTCTTTGCCATGCCTGCCAGCGTCTTGACGATGCCTGCCTGCTCGACCAGCACCTTTGATTCTGCCTGGTCGACGACCTTGCCGTCCTTCACCGCATAGACCGTCACGAGATAGTCGCCCGGAGGCGCCTGGTACGGCCACTGCGTCAGGATGTAGTAGGACTGTTTTCCGTCTTTCTCCTTCATCTCGATGTTGCCGTTCGAAGAGGCATACAGCTTGGACTTTTCCTTGAACCTGAGGAATTCGCTGAACCACTTGGCCTTCTCTTCATTGTTCTGGACCGGGTCGAGTACTGCCTGTTTCTCGATCGCCTTGTACCCGATGCCGTACTTGTCCATCTCCTCAGGGACGAGCAATTCCTCCAGTTTCTTCGTGCTGTGGACGGAGTAGAGGTTCGACACGTGCTCGAACTTCATGGTGCCGACGTTCATCCAGAGGAGGCCGCCGACTTTGCCTTTTTCTTTGAGAGTCTCGTGACCCTCGGGTGATGTTATCTTGATGACGAGGTCGGTTCCCGGCTCGGTGATGCCGCTGACGCTGACCGAGCTGCCGTGATAGAAGAAGTCGATCTTGATATTGTCGTGGTTCGCCTTTGCCGTGAGCATGGCTGAGGCCGTGCCTGAGACCAGCAGCACTGCCATGCATATCAGCAGGGTGAAGAGAGTGGATAACTTTGAACCTTGAATATTGAACATATTAGTGTCCTCCTGCCTGCGCCAAAAGTAGTGATGGGGTGAGTGTCAGATCGAAAACGATCTTTACCGTGACCACGAGCACGATCACGGCGAGTATGATCTTGAGCTGCTCGCCCTTGAGCTTCCGTCCAAAGACCGTGCCGATCTGTGCGCCAACCGTGGAGCCGAGCAGGAGCAGCACCGCAAGGATGAAGTCGACGTTGTGGTTGGTGTATGCCTGCAGGAACGTCACCTCGATGCAGTTGAAGAGAATCTGAAAGAGGCTCGTTCCGACGACCACATGCATCGGCATCCTGAGGATGTAGACCATAACCGGGACCATGAGGAATCCGCCGCCAACGCCCATGAGCGCTGCGAGGATGCCTACAAATCCCCCAAAAACGATCGGCAGGAGCATCGAGTGCGTCACACCGGACTTCTCGTACCTGGTCTGGAGGGGCAGGGACTTAAGGAAACGCGTGAAGGCATTGTCCTTCGTCTCCACCGGCGTTACTGCTTCGCCCTTGTTCTTGCTCTTGCGGATTGCATTCAGACTCTCGATGAACATGTAGGAGCCGACCACGCCGAGCATGATCACGTAGGTCATTTTGATCACGAAGTCAGCGTTGCCCATTGCCTTGAGTATTTTGATCGCCTGTACGCCGACAAGACCGCCGACGAATCCGCCGATAAGCAGATGAAATCCCATCTTGAAATCAACGTTTCCGACCCTCCAGTGGGCGTACGTTCCCGAGGTCGATGCTGCCACGATCTGGTTTGAATCGGTTGCCGCGGCTACCGTTGCTGGTATGCCGAACATGATAAGAAGGGGCGTCATCAGAAAGCCGCCGCCGACCCCGAAAAGGCCCGAAAGCAGGCCGACTGCCAATCCCAATCCTACCGGGATCAGGATGTTGATGCTGGTGAGTGCTACCGGTAAATACAGATACATCTAATTCCTCCTTGCGTGTAGTTATGCCGTATGCGGCTGCTTTGCCATGGTTACGATCGGCCGGGATGCTGTCTTTACGAGTTTGCTCAGTTCCCGGGAAGAGATATTGCCATTCTCCGTTATGGTGGGACTGAGCAAAACCATGTCTATGCTGCTGTTCTGCTTGAGAAAATCCTTCAGAGAAGTGGCAGCGTCCTGAAAGGCTGTATGTACTGCTGCTGCTATTCCCGAGGTCTTGCACTTTGCCTCGATTGCTGTCTGTACGTCTTCCTGTCTTTCCGATTCCCGCATGATCTGCTGCGCCATTGCCGCCTCGTTCTCTTCCGCAAAGGCCACGGCCGACATGATATCCTCCAGTTTCCTGGACAGCTTCTTCTTGTTTACCAGAAGAACGGCCATCCCCTTGTCAGTCATCTTGGCCAGATCAAGGGCGTAATTTAGCCCTTCGTCGATCTCGCCATCCTTGTACGTCACAAACAATAGGTTCCGCTTCATTTCTTTCCTCCTACCTGCAAAATCAATCACTTCTTATAGAGCATGTTAGATGCCAACTTGTAACATATTGAAATTAAGCTAAATATTATATTCATGGAAAATTGCGTTTAGAATATAAACAGTTGGACGCGGCTGTTATTCTGATTGTTTATTTGCTGAACATCAGACATAACAGATTGAAAAACAAGAATAATTATCTCTGTCGGTGATGGGATGGTTGAAGAAAAAAGATAGTGTTTAAAATATGAACAGCATTGACAGATGAGTGCTCATGGGGATTGAGTTACTCTTCTTTCAGTATCTTCCAGAGGCTTGTCCTAGAAATGCCTAAAAGCTCGGCAGCCTTTGAACGGTTGCCACTGAGCATTTTTGTAACCTTTTCTGCATATTCTTTGGTTATTTCGTCGATGGTCTTTATCCTGGAAGGGTCAAAGGTCTCGATCTGAAGGACCCGGATTCCGTGCGGCAAGCTCTCCGGTGTTATAACCGGACTCTTCTCAAGGATAAGGGCGCGTTCGATAATGTTCTCAAGCTCCCGGACATTGCCGGGAAAACTATAATGCATGAGCACTTCCATAGCCTCATCGGAAATGGTAGAAATTTTTTTGTTCGACTTCGGCAGGTGCTTCTGAAGAAAATACCTGCTGAGCGGACGGATATCTTCCTGCCGTTCACGCAGAGGAGGGATGAACAGCTCCATGACATTCAGACGGTAATAGAGGTCCTCCCTGAACTTCCCCTCAGCAATCATGTTTCTCACGTTCTGATTGGTCGCCGCTATGAAGCGTACGTCAACCTTCTGGGGCCGAGTTGCTCCCACGCGATAGAATTCTCCTTCTTCTACCACCTTTAGGAGCTTTGCCTGGAGATTGGGCGAGAGTTCGGCGATTTCATCAAGAAAAAGCGTTCCGGTATCAGCTATTTCCACCAGTCCCTGTTTTGCGCTGATTGCTCCAGTAAACGCGCCCCGCTCATGGCCGAAGAGTTCACTTGCAAGCAGGTCCTCGGTAAGGGTGGCACAATTTATGGAGAGAAAAGGTCGTTCCTTTCTTCTGCCGGTAAAGTGGATGATCTTGGCAATAAGGCTCTTGCCGACCCCGGTTTCACCGGTGAGGAGCATGTTTATGTCCGAGTCGTGTATCCCCTCGATCATCTCCAGAATGCGCTTCATCCTGTCACTGCGGGCAATGATCGATACATTCTTATTCATGCCGAAATAGGTTTTCAGCGCGATATTCTCTTTCTTCAGAAAGGACTGCTCCCGGATCTTTTTGACCCTTAGCACAAGTTCGTCAAGGTCAAAGGGTTTTGTTATGTAGTCATAGGCCCCTTTCCGCATGGCATCCACAGCAGAACCGATACTGCCGAAGCCGGTGATGAGGATCACCTCAGTGGACGGATGTTTTTCCTTGACCTTTTCCAGAAGATCAATGCCGCTGAGTCCCGGCATCTTGATGTCCGTGATAAGGACATCAAAATGATCCTTTTCCAGCTTCAGGAGGGCCTCATTGCCGTCTTTGGTTCCGGTGACGTCATATCCCTCGTCCCGAAGGGTGTCCACGATATTGGTGAGGGTGATCTCCTCATCCTCTGCTATGAGCATCCTGAATGACATATATCAACGTTCTCCGGCCATAGTGTAACGGTTACCAGCGCTTCCCGGCAACATGATCAGGGAGCTTTCTTGGGAAGGGTGATGGTAAATGACGTTCCTTTGTCTTCGGCGCTTTCAACCGTAATGCTGCCGAGATGCTTTTGGACGAGATTGAAGACAATGGCAAGACCAAGGCCTGTCCCTTTGTCCTTGGTAGTGAAGAAGGGCTCGAAGATCTTTTCCAATGTAGCGGCCGGCATACCCTTTCCGCTGTCAGAAACGGTTATCCGGATGGCATGTTCCTCTTCTTCCGCTCTTATTGAAAGATATCCCTCACCCGACATGGCGTCGGCAGCATTGACAATGAGATTGATGAAAATCTGCTCCAGCTGCTCCGTGTCTGCATACAGAACGATCTCGTCAGGAACCAGTTCCAGATGAAACCTGACCGCTGACATGTTACGCGTGTTGGCAACATGCTGGAAGGCCCCGTTGATCAGACCCTTCAGCTCAACAGCACGGTAATGGGGCTCACGCCCCCGCGCAAACTCAAGAAGGTCACTGACAATGCTTTTGACCCGCATGGTCTGGCCGAAGATGTCATCGAGGCCTTTTCTGAGATAGGGAGGCGTGTCATCGCCAGATTTCTTCATCAGCCGCTGGGCCGTCGTATAGATATTGTTCAGCGGGTTGTTGAGTTCATGGGCTACACCCGATGCCAGGGTTCCGATGGCTGCCAGCTTCTTGCTTCTCAGGAGTTCTTGCTCCCGCAAGACAAGCTGCTCTTCCATGTCATTGAACTTACTGATCAGAGCTCCTACTTCGTCCGTGCCCCAGGCGGTCACCGGCCCGGTCACAGGGACAAAATCTCCTGTGCCGGTGCGTTCAATGAGGTTGGTGAGGAGCTGGAGGCGCTTTACTACATTACTGATGATGAAGAGCATGGTGCTGAAGCCGACGATAAGAAAAAGCGGGAAAAAGATCAGGATGGCAGTCCGGGAGACCTCAATAAATCCGTCAACCTTGTCACGTGCAGCCTTGTCGAGGTCCTTTGAGGCAGCAAGGATGTTTTCACCGGTCTTCCTGATCGCGATGATCTCGGCGTCGATCTCTCTGAGACCCTGTATAAGCCGGTGGTTCGGTTGAAAAGCAAAGAACTCATGGAGATACCTCACGTCCTCCAGCGGCTTATCGAGAAAATTTGCCTCGATCAGCCGACTGACATGCCGGTAGGGTAGCGATGATGTCTTGAGCTTCCGGGACTCTTCAGAAAGAGATGCGACCAGCGTTTCTATGGCAATGAAGCGCCCCCGGTATTCATTGACCAGCATCCGCAGGGAAGCTGTACGATCCATGACATCCGGCTTCATGCCGTTGAGAAAATCATCGAGTTCGCTCAGATACTGATATATGGCCTTTGACTCTTCCTCTGCATGTTCCGGTGCGTAGAGAAAATAATTCTTCTCATGTCTCCTGAGCTGAAGCGATTTGCTGCGGATGGAATCGGTCATCTCAAGAAACCCCGTCTCTTTCTTTATCTCAAGGAAGTTCAGATAGAGAAAGAAAGAGAGGAGGGCAATGATGAACGCGCTGACGAAGAGGCTGAGAACGATCTTTTTCTTAAGGGACATATAACGGTATATTAGCACCGGAGAAGGGATAAATTAAACGAGCGCACTATTCTGTTTATTAAGCGACGGTAATTTTATACAATAATCCCATGAAACTCTTCGGCAGACGCGACCAGCCCCAGCAGGACCCGGTCCTTGAAAAACTGAGGGAAAAGATCACGAATGCTGATGTCCTGCGTCACGTGAAAGAGGTGATTGACCGGGAAATTGAACTCCTCGGCAGGATCGGACCCTCTACGTCTGAATATACGATTGGCCTTTCCTACATCGAATATCTCCTTTCCATGCCCTGGAAGGCCAGGACTGATGATATCCTGGACCTCAACCAGGCCGAGCGCATCCTTAATGAAGAGCATTACGGTCTCAGGAACATCAAGGAGCGTATCCTTGAGCATCTTGCCGTAAAGAAGCTGAAGATGAACAGGAAGCCGCAGGTCCTGGTTGTTGATGACGAGGAGATCGTGCGGCGAAACATGTCACACGTCCTTACAAGGGAAAACTACGCCGTGCAGACGGCCAAGGATGGGCACGAGGCCCTTGCTGCAGTTGAAAAGACGGAGTTCGATGTTGTCCTGACCGATTTTAAGATGGAAAAGATGGACGGTCTCGAGGTACTCGAAAAGATCAAGGTCAGGTCTCCGAATACGCAGGTGATCATGATCACGGGGTACGCGACGATCAACACGGCTGTCGAGGCGATGAAGAAAGGTGCGTTTCATTACATCGCCAAACCGTTCAAGCTTGATGATGTGCGAACCGTTGTTAATCAGGCACTGGAGAAGAGGATCGTGCTCCAGGATACACGCGGATCAGTCCTCTGCTTCTCCGGTCCTCCCGGGACAGGCAAAACATCCCTTGGCCGCTCCATTGCGCGCGCGCTCGGCAGGAGGTTCGTCCGGATATCCCTTGGGGGGATCAAGGACGAGGCAGAGATTCGGGGACACCGGAAGACTTACGCGGGAGCAATGCCCGGAAGGATTATTGACGAGATCAGAAAGATCGGGGTATGCAATCCGGTTATGATCCTTGACGAGCTTGACAAGATCGGCCAGGACTTCAAGGGGGACCCTGCATCGGCACTTCTCGAGGTGCTCGACCCTGANNAAAAAGGTCGTGCAGCATGCAGGGCCTGCGGAAGCGGTTACCGTGACTCCCGCAATGGTAGAAGAGTTACTGGGGCCCAGGAAATTTTACTTTGAAGTCGCGGAAGAACAGGACAGGGTCGGTGTTACTACGGGTCTGGTCTGGACCGATATC
>DKBO01000018.1 GCA_002448975.1 Nitrospiraceae bacterium UBA6898 | reverse complement strand
TGGGACGGCAAGGAATACCTTGATTTCGTCGGCGGTGTTGCAACGAACTGTCTCGGCCATTGCCACCCTAAGGTTGTTGTCGCTGTCCAGAAACAGGTTCAGCGGCTCATCCATGTTTCAAATTTCTATCACATCGAACCCCAGACCAGGCTGGCCAAGATGCTGGTGACCCATTCGTTCGCGGACAAGGCGTTCTTCTGCAACTCGGGCGCAGAAGCGAACGAAGCTGCCATGAAGCTTGCCAGAAGGTATTTCAAGGAGCACGTCGGCCAGAACAAGTTTGAGATCATTGCGACGGTCAACTCGTTTCATGGCAGGACGCTTGCGACACTGACGGCAACAGGACAGGACAAGTTCAAGGTCGGCTTCGATCCGCTGCTGCCTGGCATCAGGCATGTCGAGTTCAACAACATCGAAGCCCTGAAGAATGCAATAACCAATGAGACCTGCGCAGTGCTGCTCGAACCGGTCCAGGGAGAGAGCGGCGTGCGGATTCCTGATCCGGAATACCTCCGGCAGGTGAGGAAGCTGTGTGACGACAATAATGTCCTGCTGATCCTCGACGAAGTACAGACAGGCATCGGCAGGACCGGCAAGCTCTTCGCCTATGAACATTTCGGGATGACGCCCGATATCATGACCCTTGCCAAGGGGCTCGGTGGGGGGGTTCCGATCGGTGCAATGCTTGCCACGGACAAGGTGGCTGAGGCGTTCCAGCCAGGCACGCATGGTTCGACCTTCGGCGGAAACCCGCTGGCATGTGCTGCGGCATTGGCAACGCTTGAGGCTGTGCTCGAAGACGGATTCATCCTTGACCAGTGCAAGAGGATGGGAAAATATTTCCGGAAGCGGCTCGAAGACCTGAAGAAAGACTTTCCGGAGATCATTGGGGATATCCGCGGCATGGGTCTGCTTATCGGCATGGAGCTGCTCCGGGACGGCACCCCGGTCGTGAAGGCGTGCATGGAGCGGGGGATGCTGATCAATTGCACCGCAGGCAATGTCCTGCGGTTCATGCCGCCGCTCATCGTCACGGAAAAGGAGATAGACAGCCTTACCGATGTCCTCGAGCAGGTGTTTGACACGTTATCGTAAAGGAGACGCATGAAAAAGGATTTTCTCAAACTGACTGATCTCACCCGGGATGAGATAACAGGACTGCTGCGACGGGCCATTGACCTTAAGGCGGGGAAGGATGCCAGCCTCTGTCCGCTTATGGGAAAGAATATCGGACTTTTTTTCGAAAAACCCTCTACGCGGACGCGGGTATCTTTTGAGGCGGGCATATACCAGCTGGGCGGCAACGCCATCTGCATGACACCTGCGGAGCTGCAACTTGGCAGAGGAGAGACGATGGCTGATACGGCCAGGACGCTCTCCCGGTATCTCCATGCTATCATGATGCGTACGTTCTCACATGAGACGATCGAGGCGTTCGCCCTGAACAGCTCAATACCGGTCATTAACGGGTTGAGCGATCTGCGGCATCCCTGCCAGGCACTCGCCGATGCCATGACCCTGCTGGAGACAAAAGGGGCCGTTGAAGGATTGAAAGTAGCATACGTGGGAGACGGCAACAACGTATGCAATTCGCTGATCGAGGCAGCTTCAGTTCTCAGCTTCAACCTCGCTATTGCCTGCCCGGAAGGTTTTGAACCGCATACGGAGATACTGGAGGATGCCCGTGCAGCTGCGCGGAGTGAGATTGTCATCCTTCGGGACCCCCGGGAGGCTGCGGGGATGGCAGATGCCGTCTATACCGATGTCTGGGTGAGTATGGGTCAGGAAGACACAGCAGAAGAAAAGAAAAGGAAGTTCAGCGAGTATCAGATCAATGCACGGCTTCTGAGTTGCGCAAAGAAGGATGTGATCGTGCTGCACTGCCTGCCTGCCCACCGCGGCGAGGAGATAACGGACGAGGTCATGGACGGACCGCACAGCGCGGTCTTTGACCAGGCGGAAAACCGCCTGCATACGCAGAAAGCGCTCCTTGAACTGCTGCTTTCTCCCCGGCAATGAGCCCTGCACAGGCGCTGAACCCGCCAGTTCTGTGGGCAGCGAAACGATGGTATACTTCCGTTGAAAGGCTGGTATAAGAAGTAATGGATAAGGTGCTTTCGGTCATTCCCCTCGGCGGTGTCGAAGAGATCGGCATGAACATGACGGTCATGGAATACGGGGAAGACATGATCATCATCGATGCCGGCCTCATGTTTCCCGAAGAAGACATGCTCGGCGTTGACTTTGTCATTCCTGACTTTACCTATGTCCTCGAGAACAGGGAAAAGGTACGGGCAATCTTTCTCACCCACGGACATGAGGACCATGTCGGCGCTCTTCCCTTTCTGCTCCGGGAGATCCGGGTGCCGATCTACGGTACACCGCTGACGCTCGGCTTGGTGAGGGAGAAGCTGAAGGAACATAACCTTGAAGACATTGAGCTGCGGTCCATCATGCCGCGGGATATCATACGGGAAGGCGAATTCACTCTGGAACCAATCCGCGTAACCCATAGCATTGTCGATGGTGTGGCGTACGGCATCCGGAC
>DKBO01000218.1 GCA_002448975.1 Nitrospiraceae bacterium UBA6898 | reverse complement strand
GGAATACCCGGGGGGATTCATGCCCGTGGAACTCTGCTGCCGGATTAGAGAATTGCAGAACCTTCCTCAGGTGCGGTTGTCCCACATGTGAGTGGTTACGAATAATCGCAGGAAAGATTCAGGGGCTTTTGATCGCAGGTCCGATAATTGTCGTATCACTGATCTCGATGAGACCTTTTGTGACGACAGCGGTTATCTCAGGAAGAATTTTCGTTATGGTATCTGCAGAATCAACGACCTCGATCTTGACTGGCAGGCTGGTCGAGAGTTCGAGGATCTTGGAGGTATGGAATACTCTGTCGCCGCCGTAGCCAGCGACACCCCTGAAGACGCTCACGCCCGAAATCCTGTTTCGGTAGCAGATTTCCATTACCACCTCGTAGACCGGCTTTCCCACAACCTTGTCGGTCTCATCAACATAAATCACCAGTTTTTTAGCCAGAATAGCCGTCATCGTGATATTTCTCCTATAATATACGAGCTGCTCCTTCTCCTAGTTTGAGCGCTCCAAAGCCCATGATCACACTGAGAACGACATTGAGTGCTGCAATAAGCCATTCGCTGTCCCTGATGAGCGCCCCTGTTTCATATTCAAAAGTCGAAAAGGTGGTATAGGCGCCCAGAAAGCCGATGACAAAGAACGTTCTCCACTGAGGGTTAAGCATGAGGCGCTCCGTGAAGAGTGCCATAAGGAAACCGATGAAAAAACTACCGCTCACATTGACGAAGAATGTGCCGAGCGGGAAGCTCCTGCCCCATTTCTGGCCTACCCACAGCCCGATGACAAAACGGGCTACAGCTCCAAAGAACCCTCCCATGCCTACGATAATAATATTCTGCATCATATCCGCGTGTTATATCTACTGCGCATGAAAAAGCGAGTCATTAGGAAAAATCCTCATCATAAGACCGTGATTGCTGCCGCATGAATTAACTTGACGGATCAGCAGATGCGAGGTTATTCCCATCGGCATCGGAAATGAGACGTTTTGCGCCGATGAAACGTTTAAGATAATAAGGGGTGTCCAGGCTATTGATAGTGACCTTCTTGCCTTTTGAAGAGGCATGGATGAAGAGGTTGTTCCCAAGATAGATGCCAACATGGGAAGGGAAGGACGCGTAAGTTCTGAAAAAAACAAGATCACCGATAGAAAGTTCTTCCTTATCGATTTGTTGTCCTTCGTTGAATTGTGCTCGTGCCGTCCGCGGGAGATCCATGCCCAGAAATCCGTATACTTTTTTTACATAGGCCGAGCAGTCAATGCCGAGGATGGTGTTTCCCCCAAATTTATACGGGATGTTCAAGAGTTTCTTTGCGAACATAGCAAGTTTGTCCTGAGTCGTCATCTCAGCGAAATCCGAGGACTCTGATACCTTCTTGATCTCCTTCTCAATGGTATTTGCCATGACGAGATATTTCTGGTCAATATTGAGCACATCCGGTTTCTCATCGAGATAAAGCTTTCGACCCACCCTGAGCGAAGGGACAGACATCTCGTTTATTTCCATGAGGTCGTCGGCGTCCATATCGAACTTTTTTGCAATTTTCCGAAGGGTATCGCCCTTGCGTACCGTATACGTTCTTGGCCCTGAAGGCCGTAAGATGAGTGTCTGACCAGCTGTGAGCTTCGTAGAAGTTAATCCATTGAGTTTCCTGATATCTGATACGGAGACACTATACTCCGCTGCGATAATTTTTAACGTATCCCCTTTTTTTACTGTATGGAGCTTACGGGGATCATCGGACTGCATGCTTTCTTTTTCCTCAGGTTCCGGTACGGTGAGATCCTGTGAAGGCAAATCCAAATCTTTATCAGCAGCAGCCGGCATTGATGAAGTTGTTGTATCTTTGAGATCTTGCGAATGCGCTTGGTGCATGGCATGAGGATGATGATCTTTGTCAGGGATAACGAGTTTTGTACCGGGTTTAAGGTTCTTGGCGATGACCCGGTTTTCTTTTTGAAGGTCTTGGGTGCTGATTCGGAATTTTTTTGCAATAGTATAAAGACTGTCACCTTTTCTGATCGTATAGGTAGCCTTTGCCGATGCTTCGGCACTGATGAAGAATAGGACGAAGAGTATTGTCAGGAGCCAAACTCTCTTCACTATGCAGCCTCCTCGCGCGTTAATTCCTTAAGCGTTGGCAGTTCGGTCAGGTCCTTTAAGCCGAAATACTGAAGGAATTCCTTTGTTGTTCCATAGAGCAGGGGTTTTCCTGGTGCTTCTTTCTGTCCAACGATCCTGATCAGCCTTTTGTCAAGAAGACTTTTGATGACACCATCAGAATTTACGCCACGGATCTGTTCAATCTCTGGTTTAATGAGCGGCTGCTTATAAGCAACAATAGCCAGCGTCTCAAGCGCAGGCATGGAGAGTTTGTTTGATGTAGCCGTATTGGTGAACTTGCGAAGAATCTTCGCGTAGAGGGGATTGGTCACCATCTGGAATCCCTGCGCGATCTCAAGTATAAGGAGGCCCCTGTCACGTTCCCTATACTCAGCAATAAGCTCTTCTACACCCTGCTTGAGGTCGGCCTCAGGTATATCCAGGACTCCCTTGAGTGATGCGAGGGTTACGGGCTCTCCCGAGACAAAAAGCATCGCTTCAATCAAAGATTTCTTTTCTTTTAGGTCCATAAGATCGGCATAAGTATAGCAAAACGTGACAAAAAATTCACGCTAATCATGATCTTGATCAGAACACGCTTCGGCTTGACAGAACACGCTTCGGCTATTGTAATTATCCGGGAAAAAAGGTAAAATTTTTTACTTTTAACGATGAGGTGAGACATGGAAAAGTGGAGATGCACTATATGTGGTTATGTCTATGATCCTGAGTACGGGGATCCGGATGGAGGAGTCGCTGCAGGAACCAAATTCGAAGACATTCCTGACGGATGGGCTTGTCCGGTCTGCGGCGCAACAAAAGATCAGTTCGAGAAAATGTAAGCAGATTTCTGCTGCGTAGGGCGGCTGATGCTATTGTCCAAAACGGGTTGAACTTCGCGACCCGTTATTTTGCTTTTTGTTTTTTCTAAAACCATAGGAAAAAGATAATATAAATAAGGCCATGAGCCTCACGAAAATGGGTAGAGATATATAAGCTATTTACTTCATATTAATTAGTATGTTATAGGCAATATATAATGGTTTACTTTAAGTCAAGTACGTCTTGCATATCATAGGTGCCTGCAGGTTTTTCATATAGCCAACTTGCAGCTTTGAGTGCTCCTCTGGCAAAGGTATCCCTGCTTGAGGCCTTATGGGTTATTTCGATACGCTCACCAAGACCGCCGAAAAGAACGGTATGTTCTCCGACAATATCTCCAGCCCGGACAGTCTGAATGCCGATCTCCTTCTTGGTTCTTTGTCCGATAATGCCTTTTCTGGTATACACCGCCACCTCTTCAAGATTTCTGTCGACAGCATCTGCTATGACCTGGGCCATTTTTAACGCCGTACCGCTGGGAGCGTCCTTTTTCATCCTGTGATGATACTCAACGATCTCAATGTCATATTCATCTCCCAAGACCCTCGCTACGTCCTGAAGCGTCTTGAGAAGGAGATTGACGCCGAGACTCATGTTGGAAGCCATGACGCAGGGAATTTTCTTGAGTAAGGATTCGACCTCCTGTATGTCATCCTTGGTGAAGCCCGTCGTACCTATGACCATTGCCTTGCTCTTTTCCGCTACAACTTTCAGGTTCTCTTTCGTGGACGCGACCGAGGTGAAATCTATAACAATATCCACCGTATCGATCACTTTAGCAATGCTGTCTTGGATTATGACCCCTGTTTCCCCGATGCCGGAGATAAGACCGATATCGTTTCCGACCTCACTGTGGCTTTTCCGCTCGAACGCCCCGGCAAGCTGAAGCCCATCATATTCACGGCAAAGAGCCGCTATCCTGCCTCCCATTTTTCCTGCTGCACCTGCCACACCGATCTTTATCATGATTCCTCCTCTGTTGACTGTTCGTCTTCCTCTTCGTCTTTTTTTCCCCGGATGCGGTACTTTTCATCTGCCCACGCGCCAAGGTCTATAAGCTTGCACCGTTCTGAGCAGAAAGGCCTGAAGGGGTTCTCTTCCCAAGTCGTAATATTCCTGCATATGGGGCAGAGGATCTGCATTTCAGGTCTGGGCTACATTGTGTAATGAGTCCGGCTCTTTTTTCAACAGGTTTTTGATCAAGATATCCGCAACGATGCCATTAACGAATCCGGTAAGAGATCCCAGNNATAACAGGGCTGATGAAAACTACCGCCTCGATCCGCCGTATGAAAAGCCAGTAGGCGAGAAAAAGCTGAGCTGCATTATGGAAGAGGGCACCGATAAGACTGAGACCGACCGGACCGAAGACCTTTCTGCTCATAACGAGCATCGCACCCATGGCGCATGTCCCACAGACGCCTCCTCCAAGGCTGAGAATAAAAGACGGACCGAGAAATGTCCCGATAAAAAGGGAACCGAGAATGACCCTGATCAGCGTGATCATCATTGCCGCCCGAAAGCCGAAAAGCATCAGTGCTGTGAGCGTGATGATGTTCGACAGACCAAGCCTGAGCCAGGGAATCGGGCTGGGGAGCAGAGCCTCAAATCCGTGCAGCGAAAGGGCGTATGCCGACAGGATGGCAATGCGATATTTATCCGGTAATTGCATCCAGGTCTTTATTCATGCCGCTTCCTGCGATGACGACGATGCTGTTGGGTAGGCACACGATGGTTCCTCGCGTGATCCAGCCCTGTTTCATGCAGAGATGGTTGTTACACCAGGCCTCCTTCATGCGCACCTTGCCGTTCCTGATCTCCACGACAGCATGGCCGCGAGGTCCTTCCACCGGGATTTCCCTATCAGTATCGAGAGTAGCGGTGAAGACCGCTTTGCCGCTGACCTCTATAATGACCTCAGTGCCCTGAGAGAGGGCTTCCCGCGTAAAGAACATTCCGGCAAATGAGGCAATGATCAGGATCACGAACAGTGTCCTGTCTGCGATCGTAGTGTTACGAAGAGCTTTTTTCAAAAGTCAGTTTTCCCTTAAGGCCATCTGTGGAATGCGTGGTACCATTGCTGTCAATGATAAGTGCGTCCATTCCCAGGTCTTCAGCCAATTTCATCCCTTTATCAGGGCCGAGTACAAAAATCGCGGTAGAAAATGCATCGGTGTAGACTGCCTTATCGGCAACAACGCTTACGCTTCTACAGGTTGCCGCGGGGAATCCTGTCTTCGGATCGAGAAGATGATGATATCTTTTCCCCTCAGCGATGAAATACCTCTCATAGTCTCCTGATGTTGATATTGCCTTTTCCGTCAACCTTATTTTTGCAATGATCTCATCCCTGCAGGTTGTCTGCCGCGGGTTTTTGATGCCAATTGTCCAGGGGCTGTTATCCGGCTTTAGACCGAATGTCCTGATATCACCTGCTATGGAAACGAGTCCCGACGAAATGCCCTGCTTTATCAGACAGGCCACGGCAATGTCTGCCGCGTATCCCTTTGCTATGCCCCCGAGATCCAGCATCATTCCTTTTTTCCTGAGCATAACCGTCAAGGTTTTCCTGTCCATTATTATATCCCGCCAATTTACCAGCGGTAAAGCATGCCTGACTTCCGTCTCAGAGGGCATTTTCTTGTCTGCAAAATCCCAGAGCTTTATAATTGGCCCTATGGTCGGGTCAAAGGATCCTTCCGACGAGTCGGCAACATAGATGGCTTCTTCAATAATGCCGAACGTCTCAGGCGATACCTTCGTTTCAGAAATGCCGGCATTTCGGTTGATGGCAGAAAGTTCGCTGGTATCAGAGTAATAATTGATAAGGTTGCCAATGTGGTCGATCGCTGCAAACGCCTCTTCCATGGCCTTTTCTGCCCGCTCTTTCGACTCACAAACGACTGTGATGCTCACGATGGTGTCCATCATCGGCATTGATTTCTTATACATGGATTCCTTCTTCGCCGAACAGGATAACGATGCTGTCAGCATAAGGGAGGTCAGGACAATAAGAGAGCATTTATTCATGATGATATCAATTCTATAACAAAGTCATGCATGATAGAAAGGATTAACGCAATGGCAACCGTTCTTTGAGAAACTTTCCGGTATAGGAAATGCGGTTTTTGCTTACCGCTTCTGGCGTCCCCTCAGCGACGATATTGCCTCCCTGGTCACCGCCCTCAGGGCCGAGATCAATGATGTGGTCAGCTGATTTTATGACCTCGAGATTGTGCTCTATGACGACGACCGTATTACCCCTGTCTACGAGCATATTTATGACATCCAGGAGTCGCTGGATATCCACAAAGTGAAGACCGGTCGTAGGTTCGTCAAGAATGTAGAGGGTGTTACCTGTCGACCTTTTTCCCAGCTCCCGGGAGAGGCGTATCCTCTGTGACTCACCGCCGGAAAGCGTGGTCGCAGATTGCCCAAGCTGAAGATAGCCGAGGCCTATCTCATCCAGCAGTTCAAGCTTCCTCCGAAGGTGAGGGATGTTCTCAAAGAACAGAAGGGCCTCAGCAACGGTCATGTCAAGGACCTCTGCAATGTTCTTATTTCGATACCGGATCTCGAGTGTTTCGTCATTATAGCGCTTGCCCCGGCATTTGTCGCATTGCACATAGACATCTGGCAGGAAATGCATCTCTACCTTGATCAGCCCATTACCGCGGCAAGATTCGCATCTCCCTCCCTGCACATTGAAGCTGAACCGTGAGGAGGAATATCCGCGCTTTTTCGCATCGGCCGCAAGAGAGAAAAGATCCCTGATCGAACTGAAGAAGCCAGTGTACGTTGCCGGGTTCGAACGCGGTGTTCTTCCAATCGGCGACTGGTCGACGCTGATGATGCTGGCTATCTTTGCAAGGCCTGTTATTTTGGAATATCTTCCCGGCTGATGTATAGTATGTTCCGCCGTGGGAAAGACTTTCTCCGAAGCCCGGTAGAGGATATCGAAGATGAGAGTACTTTTCCCTGAACCGGAAACTCCCGTGACACACGTAAATGTTTTCAACGGTATCTTCACCGTAATATTTTTCAGATTGTGCTCGGACGCTCCCTGGATAACAATGAAATCATCTGAAGACCTCCGCCGTGATGGGACCGGTATCTGCATATCGCCACTCAGGTACTTACCGGTAAGCGATCCCGCGTTTAGCGTTAATTCCTCGGGTGTTCCTTCGGCAACGATCCAGCCTCCGCGCGTCCCGGCGCCGGGGCCCATGTCAACGATATGGTCCGCCCATCGTATCGTCTCTTCATCGTGTTCAACCACTATCACCGTGTTGCCGGCGTTCTTTATTGCAGACAGGCTTTCAAGAAGTTTCACGCAGTCCCGGGGGTGCAGGCCAACACTCGGTTCATCCAGCACATAGAGGACGCCGGTAAGTGAGGAGCCGATCTGCGTAGCCAGCCTTACCCGTTGAGACTCACCGCCGGAAAGCGTACGTGAAGGCCTGTCAAGTGTCAGGTACCCTATGCCGACTTTTGACAGGAAGGAGAGCCGGTCATTGATTTCTTTGCATATCCTCGATGCAATGATATGTTCGCGCTCCGTAAGATGTATTTTCTTGAGAAAAGCGAGGGCTTGCTCGACAGACATCCTGCTGAACTCGGCAATATTCATGCCCTGAAATTTCACGCTCAGGGCTTCTTTATTCAACCGCAGGCCATTGCACTCTCTGCAGACGTTCTGTTTATCGATGTCGACAGATACTTCAAGAATATTTTCGTATCCGAGGCCATTGCAGGAGGGACAGGCACCGGCCGAGCTGTTGAAGGAGAAAAATCGGGGGACAATCTCGGGATAACTGATGCCGCATACAGGGCAGGCGGCTTTTTTGGAGAACAGAATATCCTTTGCCTCATTTACCAGATTGACAACAATTGCATCAGCGTATCTGAACGCAGTCTCGACCGCATCGTTCAGTTGTCGTTCTATGTTCCTCTTTATAATGATGCGGTCGATGACGATCTCGATAGTGTGCCGTTTCTGCTTTGCGAGAATAATAGTCTGCGTCAGGTCTTTCATCTCTCCGTCTATGCGTGCCCTGACATATCCCTCGCTTCGCATTTCCTGGAGTTCTTTGCGGTAGTTGCCTTTTCTGTCCTGAACGATCGGTGACAGGATCTGGATCTTGGTTCCTTCAGGAAGCGCAAGGACTGACCTGACGACGCTTTTCGCCTCCTGCGTTGAGATCTCCGTCCCACAGTTATAACAGAATGCCTTGCCCAGACGTGTGTAAAGGACCCGCAGATAGTCATATATCTCAGTGATAGTGCCAAGCGTAGAGCGGGGGCTTCTGCTGACTGTTTTCTGGTCAATGGCTACCGAAGGAGATAAGCCCTCGATGAAGTCAACATCAGGTTTCTGCATCTGCTCAAGGAATTGCCGGGAGTAGGGGGAGAGGCTCTCAACATAACGTCGCTGCCCTTCAGCGTAGATGGTATCAATGGCCAGTGAAGACTTGCCCGATCCTGACGGACCGGTAATAACGGTTACCGCCTGTCTCGGTATCGAAATGTCGATATTCTTAAGGTTATGCTCTCTGGCTCCCTTGATATGAATCGCCTTTTGCATAATGTAACTTTAATATTATAACTGAAATCGGAAGCGTCCATCTTGTCCCGACGGGATGCCCCTGAAGAAGAAGCGAGAAAGAGGCTGCTATGCTGATTTTTCGTTTTTCCCTGAAACACGTTTTTTTGCTACTTTGAAAGGGATTGTTTATAATGAAACTGCGGGCTAAGAGATGAACGCTGTCATGCAGAAGGTCTCCCTCTATCTCAGGATGATCAAGTTCTCCCACTCGATCTTTGCGTTGCCGTTCGCCTTCACCTCAGCGTTGATCGCAGCTTCAGGAATCCCTTCCCTGCGCCAGATTTTCTGGATTACCGTGGCGATGGTCGGCGCGCGGTCTGGTGCCATGGGAATGAACAGGATCATTGATCGGCAGATCGACACGGATAACCCTCGCACGGCCGGCAGAGAAATCCCTCGCGGGGTTGTGAAGGTGAGTGAGGCGATTGCTTTTGCCCTGCTCTCTTTTTCCCTCATGATCGGAGCGGCCTATATGCTGAACCCGCTTTGCCTTATGCTTTCCCCTATTGCACTAGGGATTCTTATTCTTTACTCTTTTACCAAACGAGTTACCTGGATGGCCCATCTCGTACTGGGTATTGCAATCTCGGCTGGCCCTCTCGGGGCATGGGTCGCCATAACGGGGTCTTTCGATCGTATGATCTTGCCTCTTGTCCTCGCGGTAATATTCTGGCTGGCCGGGTTTGATATACTGTATGCGCTCCAGGATATAGAATTCGACAAACACTACGGCCTCTTTTCCATTCCGCAGAGATTTGGGATCAGGAGGTCTCTTTATATTGCGCGGGTCCTTCACATTATCGCGTTCAGTCTCCTGGTACTGAATGGCGTACTTTTCGGACTGGGAAAATTCTATGGAACGGGTATGTTTATCGTAGCAGGCCTTTTTCTTTATGAACACTCACTCATAAAGGAGCATGATCTGACCAGGCTCGACATGGCGTTTTTCAATATGAACGGATATATCAGTATGACTATCTTTATCGCCACTTTTGCGGATTACATGATATGATGCGTTACATATTTGCCATAAGTGGTGCGTCGGGGCCGATCATCGGCATACGGGTTCTCCGGGAGCTGCTCAGGAGCGCAGAAGTATACCTGATCGTCTCATCGCAGTCATTTTCCATCATCAGAGAAGAGGCCGGGATCGACTGGCAGGCAGGTTCAGATGCTGCCGTGGAGAAAAAGATCAGGGCTTTTCTTGGCACAAAGAAGGTCTTTTACTGTAATGAGAACGATATGGCAGCACCGGTGTCGAGTGGTTCCTTCAAAACAGACGGCATGTTTATCGTCCCCTGCTCCATGAAGACGCTTTCCGGGGTGGCCAATGGGTATACGGAGAACCTGATCCAGAGAGCTGCAGATGTGACCCTGAAGGAGGGCAGACCGCTGCTTCTCTGCCCTCGTGAAATGCCGTTCAGTGCTATCCATCTTGAAAATATGCTCAAACTCGCACGCTTAGGCGTGAAGATAGCTCCGCCTATTCCGGGTTTTTACCACGCACCAGTGTCTGTCGAGGATATGATCGATTTCATCTCCGGCAAGATACTTGATTCCATGGGTATCCAGCACAGTTTGTATCGACGCTGGAAATAGGCCATTTTTTAGACCGTTCATCGCGTCACAGTATTCTCTATGATCTATCTCATAGTCTTTTTCTCCAGATTTGTTAAACTAAAGGCGAGATGTTTAAAGAAGGATGCCCAGGAAGCGCAGAGATNNCGCGACATGAAGCCGTCCTGCATTTCATGGTGTCCGGCCGCCAAGGAATGTATCGGCGCTGAGAAGTATGAACGCTTAATGAAGGCCATTAAGATTTGACGTGTAACTGACTGATATTGCAGAAAAAACCACCTCAGAAAAGGAAGGGGTTTTGTTTTTGTCTTCTGGCGATGTCAGGCCTTTGTAACATTGACCGCCTTCGGGCCCTTGGGTCCGTCAGCAACCTCGAAATTGACTTCCTGTCCTTCTGCGAGTGTCTTGAAACCATTGGCCTGAATCTCTGAGTAGTGAACAAACACATCCACGCCATCTTCCTGAGTAATGAACCCGTAGCCCTTGGTCTCGTTAAACCACTTAACCTTACCTTTCTGCATACTACTCTTTCCTCCTGAAAATGTTTAATTGAATCCCGGAAATCCGGCTGTAAAAAAAGACTGCAAATTCAAAAGTCTTTGCAGTCTGATCGTAGGACAAAAACTTCCGAAACTTTGCAGTAATTATTGCATATGAATTTCTGAGAGGTCAAGCCTTATCTGGTCTTTCCGCAGGTGAGGCATGCCTTGCCCCTTCTACCATCAGGTCTGAGAGATATCGTGAAAAACGTGCCGGATCTTTCGGCCGTGAACCTGATAAGAGCAGCGCCTGATCAAGAAGCAGCCTTGAGTATTCTTCAAGAAGAGGAACCATACCATCCCTTTCAAATAATTCCTTCATTGATGCGAAAATGGGATGGTCAGGATTGATCTCGAGCACTTTGTTCTGGACAGGCACTTCCTGTCCCATTGCCTTGAGCATTTTTTCCATTCTCGGGTCCAGATCCCCTACATCGCCGACAAGGCAGCAGGGTGAATCCTTGAGCCTGCCCGAGACTCGGACTTCCTTTACATCCTCCTTCAGGATTGTTTTCATGAAGTCTATCAGGTTATCAAACCGTCCGTCTGTTTTGATCTTTTCGCCGGTGCGCTCCAGGTTGATGTCACCTTTCTGGACGGACTGAAATTTCTTACCCTTGTATTCGAATCCGCTGAAGATAAGGTCATCGATGTCATCTGTCAGAAAAAGCACTTCATATTCTTTTTCCCTGAATACCTCAAGGTAGGGTGAGGCAGCCATATCGCCCAATGACGTTCCGGTCATATAAAAAATATCATTCTGCCCCTGTTTCATGCCGGCAACATAATCATCGAGCGTTCTCATGGCAACGTCACCAGATGCCGTAGAGCTGAAAAGAAGCAGCCCGGCGATAGTTTCTTTCCTAACATGATCGTAATGTATACCTTCTTTGAGCACTCTGCCAAACTCACGGCTGAAGGTACGAAATCTGTCGCCGTCATTGTTTTTCATTTCTGTAAGGGTATCGAGCACTTTCTTCGTTATATTGTTCTTCATGACCGTCACCTGGCGGTTGTTCTGCAGTATCTCTCTCGAAACATTGAGCGGCAGGTCCGAAGAATCGACAATACCTTTTATGAACCTGAGATAGGGGGGGATGAGCTCTTCGCAGTGGTCCATGATCTGGACTTTCTTGACATACAGGGCTGGTCCTATCCTGAATTCCTTATAAAAAATATCGAGCGGTGCATGCCCCGGAATATAGAGCAGGCAGGTGAACTCTGACGTTCCTTCCGAACGATAGTGGATTACCTTTAGGGGATCGGAAAAATCATGCGAAATATGTTTGTAGAATTCGTTATATTCGTTTTCATGTATATCGGCCCTGTCCCTGAGCCAGATGGCCTTACCGGAATTGATCTGTTCTTCCTTTTGCATTTTGACCTTCTTGCCCTTTTCGAGTGCCGAGTCCTCCTCCCTAACCACATCCATGACGATGGGATACTCGATATAATCGGAATATTTGGAAACTACGTCCCTGATCTGCCATTCATCAAGGTATCTCTTTTCATCATCCTTGATATGCAGAATCACTTCGGTGCCGGGGGTATCCTTGGGAGTATCTTCGACAAGAAATGACCCGTCAGCGGTAGATTCCCATTTGATACCTGTAACGTCCTTTGCAGCGGCCTTGCGGGAGAACAGAGTGACTCTGTCCGCGATCATAAACGACGAATAAAAGCCGACTCCGAACTGGCCGATAAGGTCCGGGCTGTTTTCCATATTTTTGTTTTTCAGGGCCGCAAGAAATTCCTTTGTTCCGGAATGGGCTATGGTTCCGAGTGCCTCGATCGCCTCCTCCCTGGTCATGCCGATCCCGTTGTCGCTGATCATCAGGGTGCCGGCATCCTTGTCCGCGTGGACCCGTATCTTCCAACCTTCCTTCGGAACCACGATGTCAGGGTTCGTCAGCGATTCATATCGCGCCTTGTCGAGGGCATCTGATGCATTCGATATGATTTCGCGTATGCTCACCTCCTTGTGCGAGTAAAGGGAATGGATCATGAGATCAAGCAGCTGGTTTACCTCGGTCTTGAACGAATATTTTTCAGGCGGCATAATCTTAAAACCTCTCAGTTTAGTTATTAGCACTCGCCAGATAAGAGTGCTAACTTATTTATATTACAAAATAAATAGGGAAGTCAAGTGAATGCAGGGATTCTGGACTGTTCGGAGTAACAATTGCAGCGTTGCAGCATGGTTTTGCCACTTCTTGTATGGCGGACCGAGCAATACAGACCTGTGTCAAAGGATTGACTTGTCATCAGGGTACTGATACCGTAGAGACAATGAACGAAATGGCGGAA
>DKBO01000074.1 GCA_002448975.1 Nitrospiraceae bacterium UBA6898 | reverse complement strand
CATCCAGGTGAATAACCACAGTTCTCCTGCTGCATATATGCGTAATGGTATAGTGGAGATGTCCGTCGGAGACTATAACGGGAACCTGAGACACTTTGCCTGTAAAAAAACGAGTATCGAAGTGAAGGACCGCTGATTATTTCCTGCTGCCGCTTCTGTCTCTACAGAAATTCATCATCCTCTAAGCTTCTCACAGAGTAGGTGTAATGTTCCGGTATCATTGCACGTGGTATAATTAAAAAAGTGCAGAACTCTTTAACTCTGAAGGAGGTGTGCATGGACAGCGGGATTGTTATTTACACAGCGCCGAAATGACATGACTGCCATGCACTGAGGGATTTTCTCTCGGAACGGGGCATCGGCTTTACGGAGAAGAACGTTGCGGACAAGGAAGTTCGCGATGAGATGATCGAGAAGTTCGGCCGCATGGCAACACCTCTTGCGGTGATCGGCGGACGAACGTTTTGGGGCTTTACCCGGAATCGCCCCGAGATCGAAGAACTTGTAAGAACAAAGAAGAAATGAGCATGAACGAAGAGAGCGGTCGAAAAACCATACACATTGACCTGCCCGTGAGCGGGATGTCCTGCGCCTCCTGTGTGAGCCATGTGCAGAATGCGCTCTCTGAAATGAACGGCGTGGCGGAGGCATCGGTGAATTTTGCTGCCGAGAAGGCCGCCGTTGTCTACGACCCGTCGATGGTATCTGTTACAGACCTCGTTAAGACTGTTATTGACCAGGGATATGGTGTCCCTGTTTCGCGCAGCAACCTGCCGGTCAAGGGTATGACCTGCGCAGCCTGCGTCTCTGCCGTAGAAAAAGCGTTGAGGGGACTCGACGGCGTAGTTGCTGTTTCGGTGAACTTTGCGACTGAGAAGGCGGCAATCGATTACTTTCCCTCGCAGGTCGGCATCAGGGAGTTCAAAAGAGCGGTCAGGGAAGCCGGATATGAAGTGGTTGAAGCAGAACAAGGAGAGGATATTGTCGAGAAGGAGCAGCGCGAACGGGAAAAGGCCTATAACGAACTCCGCATAAAAGTGCTTATCGGCGCTGTTCTTGCGGCTTCACTCATGGTGCTCATGCAGTGGAATCATATCTTCGGCGGATGGCTTCATGTTTCGCTGCAGACGAACCACCTGCTGCAGCTTATTCTTGCCACACCGGTCCAGTTCTGGATCGGCAGACAGTTCTATTCCGGCGCCATCTCTGCTGCGCGCCACAGGACAACCAACATGAATACGCTGATCGCGCTCGGAACCTCCTCAGCCTACGGATATAGCATCGTGGCCATCTTCTTCCCCGCGGTCTTTGAGATTACGGGCTATTCGGCAGAAGTCTACTTTGATACATCGGCAACGATCATTGTTCTCATACTGCTCGGGAGGCTCTTCGAGGCGCGGGCAAAGGGCAGGACCTCGGAGGCAATCAAGAAATTGATAGGACTCCAGGCAAAGACGGCCCGTATCATAAAGGATGACAGGGAAATGGATGTGCCGATTGAAGACGTGGAGATGGGCGATATTGTTCTGGTGCGTCCGGGAGAAAAGGTACCGGTAGACGGTGTGATCATGGAAGGATATTCAGCTGTTGATGAGTCCATGGTCACAGGGGAATCGATCCCTGCAGAGAAGAATAAGGGCGACAGCGTTATCGGCGGCACGATCAACAAGACGGGCACTTTCCGATTTGAGGCGGCGAAGGTCGGGAAAGAGACCATGCTTTCGCATATCATCGAAATGGTCCAGACGGCACAGGGCTCAAAGCCCCCCATTGCCCGCCTTGCTGATGTAATCGCATCTTTTTTTGTCCCTGCGGTCATCGGCATTGCGACGATAACCTTTCTTATCTGGTATCTTTTCGGTCCGACTCCTGCATTTACTTACGCGGTCCTGAACTTTATTGCCGTGCTCATCATCGCCTGCCCCTGCTCACTGGGACTTGCCACGCCCACCTCGATCATGGTCGGCACCGGCAAGGGTGCAGAAAACGGTATTCTTATCAGGAGCGGCGAGGCACTGGAAAAGGCGCATACCATAACCGCAGTGGTCTTTGACAAAACCGGGACGCTCACCAAGGGAATGCCCGAGGTGACGGATGTGTTCCCCCGGGGAATTGATGCGGAGAAGCTGACGTTCTATGCAGCATCGGCCGAGAAGGGATCTGAACATCCGCTCGGTGAGGCGATCATACGGAAGGCCGGGGAAGGCGATCTGAAGATCATTGACCCCGAAGAGTTCCGGGCGATACCCGGGCACGGTATCAGGGCGGTGATCCAGGGAAAAACGGTCCTGCTCGGCAACCGGAAGCTCATGCAGGACGAAGGAATAGCTATTGGTGAACTGATGGATGAAGCGGAAAGCCTTTCAAGGCAGGGAAAGACCCCCATGTTCGTAAGCGTCGACGGGTCGGCAGCAGGCATCATTGCCGTAGCAGATACCCTCAGGGACGAGTCCGTGCAGGCAGTTCGGCAGCTTCATGATCTCGGCATCGAGGTTGTAATGATCACCGGAGACAACAGGCGCACCGGCGAGGCAATAGGACGGCAGGCAGGCATAGACAGGGTTCTTGCCGAAGTGCTTCCGCAGGAAAAGGCGGACCAGGTGAAGAAGCTCCAGGCAGAGGGCAAGGTCGTTGCCATGGTCGGTGACGGCATCAATGATGCTCCTGCGCTTGCCCAGGCAGATGTCGGCATTGCCATAGGCACCGGCACTGACGTTGCCATGGAGGCGTCTGATATTACGCTTATATCCGGCAATATTAAGGGAGTCGTCACCGCAATTGCGCTTTCAAAAGCGACCATGAGGAATATCAAGCAGAACCTCTTCTGGGCCTTTGCCTATAACGTTATCCTCATCCCGGTTGCTTCCGGTGTGCTCTTTCCCTTCTTCGGCATCCTCCTGAACCCCATGCTCGCTGCAGGGGCCATGGGTTTTTCATCCGTTACCGTTGTCACCAATGCCCTGCGACTCAGGAAGTTCAGACCTGCCTGACCGGGAGAGACAGCCCTGTTTTCCCACTTACTACGAGGACAGGCGCTATAGGAGGTCCCCATGCATGTCGTAGTAATCTTTGGGTGGAAGGAAGAGACGCCTGATCTGGTCAGATCTCTAGCCGACGCCCTCGGTATAACGGTTTTTGAGTCACGGCAGCGGATGGTCGGCGGCGGACCGGCGGTTGTGGGGCATTTCGCCGACCCGCAAGGTGCCATGGCAGCGGCCGTGAAGCTTGATGAACGCGGAATCAAGACGCTGGTCCTGGATGCAGCAGTTTGTGGCAGCGCCGGTCATTTCGTTGTTCGCCGCTTCGAACTCGCTGGGGAGTCGCTGCGTGTCGTCTCAAGAGACGGGCGATCCGTCGTGATCCCGTATGATGAGATCACTCTGCTCATATCCGGCATGAGAATACGTGGCTCGGCCGAGACAAGAACTGTCACGGAGCGCAAGCTGAGTTTGGGCAAGACGCTTCTTTCGGGCGGGATCCCGATGACTAAAAAGGTCTCGCATCAGGAAGAGATGACGACCGAGGTTCGTGAAAAACTCCTCTATCTCTATTCGGCCGACCGCGTACCGGCCGTCTTTAGCCAGGACGGCATAACATTTAATGGACTCGGTCCTGCCCTGAAGCCTTCCCGGGAGCAGAACTTCGCGCACCTTATAACTGAACTGCGAAGGCTCAGCCCGAACGCTGTCTATGATGATCGTCTCCTTACCTTGGTGAGCCAGATCCGGCTGCTGGGCCCTGCCCAGAACCCGGAGACCAATCTTGACCTCGGGGCCGCGATCCTCGCCAAGTGTTTGCGGCATTCATAATCTATGATGATATAAAAAATCTTCAAGAGAAACTTATTTTCTTTTCGGGCAGATAGACTCCCAATATTTTCATAATTTCCTTGACGCTTCCCTCACATGCCCATATACCATATAATTACAAAAAAGCGCATGCGACATAAAAAACAATGTTCAGCGGGAACGATGAGACCGTCCCGGCCGAACGCGGCGGCGCTGTGCAGAGCCCAGGCGCATGTCCGTCACCGGTCGGAAAATAGATGAATGCATACGAAAATGAAAGCGCATAATAATAAAGATACCAAACCATACGGCATGGCCCTGGCGCTGAACAAGGCGCTTGAACTCCGTGGCAGTCCGGCTGCATGACTTCCTCCGCAGCCACCCGCCAGAGCTCAGCGCCCCTGCATTGGCCATAGAACGGAAGGAGAACCGCAGACGAAAGAGGTGAGATTATGAAGCCCGAAAAGGAGATCATGGCATTTGATCGTGCTATGAAACTGACAAGGAATGAGTCTACAGAATTGTTCGGAAGGCATGTCAATCATCAGCTGGCCAGTCTTCTCAAGCTGGCAAATGGCGACATGAGGTTTTCCAGGGCCGAAGGAATATACTTATATGACGAAGGAGACCGGCCCTTCATGGATTTCACTGCCGGATACGGTGCCCTCAATCTAGGTCATAATCCGAAAGAGGTTATCGAAGCTGTTCACCAAGCACAGAAACTCCCTGCAGTACTGCTCGTTGGCTTCAGTCCGCTCATGGGTGCCTTGGGGAAGACGTTGGCATCCATTCTTCCTGGCGACCTTTCAGTCGCAGTCTTCGGGAGCGGCGGTGCCGAAGCTGTCGAAAACGCAATGAAGACCGCTCGTGCCAGCACCGGCCGGCAGAAGTTCATATCGTGCGTGAACGGATACCACGGCCTTTCCTTCGGTGCACTTTCCGTGTGCGGCTCTGAAAGGTTTCGCATGACGGTAGCCCCTTTGCTGGAACATTGTGAATTGATCCCTTTCGGTGACCTGGAAGCGCTCGAACGGAGCTTGCGGGGCAAGGGCGTCGCCGCTTTCATCGTGGAACCCGTACAGGGAGAGGGTGGAGCTGTTGTTCCGCCGAGAGGCTATCTGCACGGCGCGGCAGAATTGTGCAGATAGTACGGTACCTTACTGGTCTTCGATGAGATCCAGACCGGGTTTGGAAGAACCGGAAAGATGTTCGCCATGGAGCACGATCAGGTGATACCAGACATCGTCACGCTTTCGAAGTCTCTCGGCTCTGGCGTAGTTCCTGTCAGCGTGGCGGTCACAAGCGAAGAAGTGTGGAAGAAGGCCTTTGGTTCACGTGACAAGTTCGATCTTACGATATCAACATTCGCGGGAAACCCGGCAGCCTGTGCTGCTGCCCTCAAGACAACTGAAATCATGCAGCGGGACGGCATTCCTGACCGCGCCCGGGCGTTAGGAGATTACGCACGAGAGAGACTGCAGGGCCTAAAGACAAAACATGATCTGATCAAGGAAATCCGAGGAAGAGGATTATTGCTTGGAATCGAACTCGAGACCGCAGGTATGTTTAGCAGGACGATGGAGCAGAATCTGTCAATCATGGTTATCAGCGAACTGCTACATAAGCACAACATCCTCACATCCTACTTTGACTTTAGTCCGACCGTGATCAGGTTTGAGCCACCCCTGATCGTGACCACTGAGCAGATTGATGAAGCCATCGATGCTTTGGACAAGGTGCTGTCAATGGGAAAGAAGGCCATAGCACTGTCTTTCGGAAAGACGGCTATCGGGAGTATGCTGCACCGTTGAAGCTCACGGAAACAGGAAAGTGACGATCAACAAGGCAATGGAACCGACAATTGCTACCGTGGAAATGAAGAGGACCAAGTCAGTGTAGAGTCGCCCCCGCGGCTCATCGCAACGTTACCTTACGATCCTTTTCTTCATGAGCCTGAAGGGGAAAGCAGCGAGAATGGCTGCCGCTACGAGCAGCCAAAGGACGTCCTGCCACACGCCTGCCATATGTCCCTGCGCAAAGGACCTGCAGACATTCACCATGTGATAGAGCGGGGTGAAGAAGGCTATCTTCGCTACGAGCGGAGGAAGATTGTCGAGGGGGAAGAAGATGCCCGAAAAGAGAAACATGGGCGTCATGAAGAGGGTGTAGAAGTAATTGAAGGAATCGATGCCCGGAACAATGGCGACGAAGATCATGGATATCTCGGAAAAGATGATGCCGCTGACGAAGATCAGGGGAAGGGCAGCAATGACCGCTGCCGAGTCCACCAGCCCGAAGATCGAGATGACCAGCATAATGATCGTCCCGTACAGCACGCTTTTTGCCGCACCCCACATGAGTTCTCCTGCGACAAGATCGTAGATGTTTACGGGTGTGGCAAGGATCGCGTCGAAGGTCTTTTGGTAGGTCATGCGTACGTAGGTGCCGTAGGTTGTTTCATAGACCGCGGCGAACATGGCTGATGAGGCAATCATGCCGGGAGCGATGAAGTTGATGTACGGCACGCCGTTGATCTCCTTTACATAGGCGCCGAGCCCCAGTCCGAGAGCCCAGAGGTAGAGGGCCGGCTCTGCAAAATTTAGCGCAAGGCTCGATTTGTACAGTTTGCTGAAGACCGTCAGGTTGCGCTGGAAGACCCGGAACGCCCGCCGCAGGTTCATGCGATCTCCTCGCGGAGCTTCTTGCCGGTGAGTCTGAGATAGACATCCTCGAGATTGCCGCCGTACCGGGCCATGAGGTGCGCAGGCGTGCCTGCTTCGATGATCTTCCCGTTGTCCATGATCGCGACCCTGTCGCAGATCCTTTCTGCTTCTTCTATATAGTGGGTAGTGAGAATAATAGTGGTATCCCTAACCTTGAGATGTGCAAGATTGTCCCAGACGGCATGCCTGCTGTGCGGGTCGAGACCCACGGTAGGCTCGTCCATGATCAGCAATTCGGGGTCATTCATAAGAGCTCGTGCAAGGAGGAGGCGTCTTTTCATGCCTCCGGAAAGGCTTTTAATGTTCACGTTCGCCTTGTCCCGTAATTCAACGAAATCGAGGAGTTCCCATGCACGCGGAGAGGAGGCTTTTTTCGGTATATCGAAATACCGTGCATAGACAATGAGGTTCTGCAGCACCGAAAGGTCGGGATCGATATTGTCGTCCTGGGGCATGACGCCGATACGGGCTTTTATCATGCTCGGCTGCAGGGTGACATCAAGACCGAATACCGTCACTCGGCCTGAGGTAGGCGGCATGAAGCAGTAAATAATGCCCATGGCAGTTGTCTTGCCTGCACCGTTCGGCCCCAGAAAACCGAAGCATTCACCCTTCATGATCTCGAAGGAGATGTCATCAACAGCGCAGAGGTTCCCGTAGTGCTTGACCAGATGTTCTACCCTGATGATTACCATTTAGCCAGGAACCCTATGCCCTTTCCTTCACGCCGAAGACCCAGAGCCAGATATACTTTGAGAACTCATTCAGGACCGTTGCACGTTCGCGCCTTCTTTTCCACCAGTCACGGATCTCTAACCAGCTGTTTTCCGCCGGTGCATTGATAATGCTGATATCTTTTCCCAGCACCCGCTCAAAGATGATCGATGCCCTCCGGCTGTGATAGGGTGACGTGACAAGAATGATTGATGCGATATGATTTTTCTGTAGAATTTCCTTTGTGTAAATAGCATCCTCTTCGGTCGAGCGGGACTTGTCCTCGACCAGGATCTTCCCGGCGGGCACATTGAGGGATTCGGCATGATCTTTCATCAGGCCGGCCCAGGAGTATTTCCAGACGAGCGGGCCGCCAGCCATGATGATCATATCCTTTCTGGCCCAGCCGTTCTTGAAGAGCTTTACTCCGTACTCGACGCGTTCGGTCTCCTCTCCGGCAAGGACGACAATGGCGTCAGCAGGCTTCATTTCGTCCTGCCTGACGATCATCTTTCCTGCCTGTGTAAGAAGCGGAGCATGAGCAAGAAAAAGTACGCCGGCAGTCAGCGCGGTCATGAGAATGAGCTTCAACAGTCTGAACATCTTACCTCCGAAAGCACCATGGTATCACTTTAAATCCCGCGGACGCGTGGTGTTGTAAGTGCGAGCGATGACAGAGACGGGAGGGGTAGCGGGGCAGGTCATGAATCGCGCGAAAGGTAATCGTCAAGCGCATCTTCCCAATGCCGGAGGGGGGTGATGCCTTCCAGCCGCAGCATGGTGTCATTGAGCGCTGAGTTGGCCGGCCTTCTGGCCGGTCGCACGAACTCTTCGGACGTGACCGGCATGATCTGTTTTTGTATCCCGCGTTTCTCGGCGATCTCAACGGCGAACTCATACCAGGTGCAGATGCCGGCGTTCGTCATATGATAGATCCCGTAACCACGGCCTAACAGTTCCTTCAGCGCACGGGCGAGATCCTCCGTATAGGTAGGGGAGCCGAACTGATCATTTACCACCCGGAGGTGGTCCTGTTCCGTGAGGAGTCGGATGATGGTATCGACAAAGTTCTTTCCGTTGCTTCCGAAGAGCCAGGACGTGCGCACGATATAGTAGCGGTTCATCAGGGATGAGACGAACTTTTCCGCCATGAGCTTTGACACGCCGTACCGGCTGACGGGGTTTGGCGTGTCCCATTCATCGTACGGGGCGGGTTTCGAGCCGTCGAAGACGTAGTCGGAGCTGATAAGGACAACGGGACAGCGGATCTCTTCACAGGCAATGGCAATGTTCCGTGCACCGATGCCGTTCACCAGGTACGCTTTTTCCGGTTCTGTCTCACAGCCATCCACATTCGTAAAAGCCGCGGCATGGATGAGATAGTCCGGCCGGGCATCCCGTATCTTCCTCACCGCATCGTCAAGGCTGGCTATATCGAGTTCAGCACGGGAAAAGGGGACGAGATCAAGATCAGAAAAGACCTTCCCCACGGCATGGCCGAGCATGCCTCCTGCGCCGGTAAGCGCCACTTTCATCCGCCGAACCTCTCCCCGTACTGAAGCCGGTAATATTCGAGATATGCACCGGAGATGACACGTTCCCACCACGACCTGTTCTCAAGATACCACGCAACCGTATCGGAAAGGCCCTGGTCAAAGGGGATCTCCGGTTTCCATGAGAGGTCTGTCTCTATCTTTGCAGGGTCGATCGCATATCTCCTGTCATGACCTGGCCTGTCCTTTACAAAGGTGATGAGCCGGAAGAGGCCTTCCCTGTCCCTGCCGGTCTTTTTGGCAATCACCGCGAGGAGGGTCTTAATGATGTCTATATTCTTCTGCTCGTTCCGTGCGCCGATGTTATAGACATCGCCCGCTTTTGCATGGTGAAATACCAGATCAACAGCCCTGTTGTGGTCGGCTACATGGATCCAGTCACGCACATTCTGGCCGTCACCGTACACGGGGATCGTCTTGCCCTGAAGTGCATGGGAAATGACCAGGGGGATGAGTTTCTCCGGAAACTGGTAGGGGCCATAATTGTTCGAACAGCGGGTGATCAGAAGGTCCATCCCGTAAGTCTCGTGATAGGCACGGACAAGGAGGTCGGACGACGCCTTGCTTGCGGCATAGGGACTGTTCGGGCTGATCAGGGATGCCTCGGTAAAGAGACCCTGCGGCAGAGAACCATACACCTCATCTGTCGAGACATGGAGCATTCTGCAGCAGCGCTCCCGTGCCGCCTCAAGCAGGGTTGCCGTACCGATCACATTGGTCTGCAAAAAAGGGGAGGAATCGAGAATGGAGCGGTCGACATGGCTTTCAGCAGCAAAATGCACGATCGCATCGAAGTCGAGGGAGCCGATCAGATCCCGGTCGCATATGTCTCCCCTGATGAAGGTATAACCGGGAAGATGTTCGACATCCGTAAGGTTTTCAAGATTGCCCGCATAGGTCAGTTTGTCGAGGTTGACAATGCTGTGTTCGGGATGTGCTGCAAGGAGATGCCGGACAAAGTTGGATCCGATAAAGCCGGCGCCGCCGGTGACCAGGATATTCATCAGTCCATCCCGTAGGGTGAGGTCGGATCATCCTCATACCGGACCTCACCTGCCGGCTTTGCCATCGAGACATATGACATGAAGGGGTCATCGTTGATCTCGTCTTCCCCAAAGGTCTCCACAAGCCATCTGCGATCGTCATGAAACTGCTTCAGTTCTCTGAGTAGAATGCCTTCCATATATCACCAAAAAATTTTATATAGTATAGCATTCTCGGGGAGGTAAAGACTAAGATGGTCAAGCCGCTGCGCAGGGGATCAAACCGCTCTCTTTGTCCTGTGCGCGTTCTCAGATCAGCACGATGGGAGGCCGGGTGACCCTGCGAGCGGTGATCTCCAGCCCGGAGTAACATCACGGTGAAAGACAGCACCCGTGAAACTCTTCTTTATTTCCTTGGAAAGTGGATGCATGCCCGTAAATAACCCAAAAGACGTCCTGATGAAGAATAACGGGTCTTATGAGGTGAAGGCCATGTTTACTTGCTGTTTCGCGCGAACTCTTTGATGATCTCCTGGCCGATGACGTTCCGCTGAATCTGGTTTGTACCTTCGTAGATCTGCAGGATTTTGGCATCACGCATCATTTTTTCAACCGGGTATTCCTTCATATAACCGGAGCCGCCCATAATCTGTACGGCATCCGTGGTGACCTTCATACCCAGGTCAGTGGCAAAGCACTTTGCCATGGCAGAGACCTTGGAAACTTCTTTTGCGCCGCTGTCGATATATCGTGCCACGGAATAGATCAGCGCACGGGCTGCCTCAATCCCTGTTGCCATGTCGGCAAGCATGTGCTGAATTGCCTGAAAGCTGATGACCGGATGGCCGAACTGAACCCTCTTGCGGGCGAACTTTACTGCCTCTTCGTATGCACCTTGGGCAATACCCAGACCCTGCGCGCCAACGCCGGTACGCGAGCTGTCAAGGGTTTTCATGGCAACGATAAAGCCCATGCCCTCTTTGCCGATAACATTCTCTTTGGGGATGCGGCAATTGTCAAAGACGAGTTCCGTGGTAATGGATGCGCGAATGCCCATCTTGTTCTCTTTCTTGCCGAAGGTGAAGCCGGGGGTCCCTTTTTCCACGACAAAAGCAGAGGCACCGCGAGGCCCCTTTGCCCTGTCCGTGATTGCTATGATGGTATACACGTCGGCAACGCTGCCGTTCGTGATCCACTGCTTGGTGCCGTTCAGGACATATTCATTCTTGTCGAGTTTGGCAGTCGTCTGGATGCCGCTGGCGTCACTTCCGGCATTTGCCTCGGTGAGACCGAATGCAACGAGCTTTTTGCCGGTGGCGATTTCGGGAAGGAATTTCTGCTTCTGGGCATCGGTACCGAAGAGCAGAAGCGGGTATGTTCCGAGGGCATTTGCGGCATAGGAGGTGGACACGCCCACACAGGCGCGGGACAGTTCCTCAACTGCGATACAGAGTTCCAGGCATCCCTTGCCGAGACCCCCGTATTCCTCGGGGATGAAAAGGCCGAAGAGATCGGACTGAGCAAGCACCTTCATGATCTCCCAGGGGAACTCGCCGGTCTCGTCCAGTTCACCCCTTACCGGAACGATCTTCTCTTCCGCGATCTGTCTTGCAAGATCCCGTATCATAACCTGCTCTTCAGTCAAAAAATAGTCCATGATAATTCCTCCGGCTGTTAGAGTCTCAAACAGAGATCAGCGAACATCAGCGGACATTTTACCAGATACGCAAAGGTTTTTGAAAGAAGTAAATATTATATAAGTGCCCGAATTTTCTTGAAATATTCTCTCCTGCAGGCATCTTCAACAGTCTGCAGGAGTTCAAAGGCCGGCCTGAATCTGTCCTCACCGGCGGAAAAGATACCATGACCGAAGACGATGACTGCCCCGCTGACGGACATGGCCATGGGTACGGTCTGAACCAGTCCTGTTGGCCCGGTGCCGATTTCTCCCGAGACAATAGGAACGCCTGCGACGGAACGGTGCTCCCGGCAGGAACGGTAGCAGGTCGAGATATCGCATCCCTGTCTTCTGCAGGACATGGACATGATGACCGTGAACTTCGGATGGCAATGAATAATGGCACGTTTGCCGGTTTTTCTGTAGATGCCGATGTGCGCCGAAAGTTCGGAGGAGGCCGTGATGCCTGATGAGGATGATCCGTCAAGGGGTACTGCATCTATACAGTCCTCAAGTTCGTCCATGGAACTGCCTGTCTGGCTGATGTAGATGGTCTCGCCGCGGACATAGGAGATATTGCCGAAATACGAGTCAACGAGTCGCTTTTTTACCAGTTCTTTGCCTGTTTTGACCATCTGCTCATATATCTCGGCTTCATTCCGTGGCGGCAATGCAGGGAGGTCGTCGCCGCCGAGGCACCCGGACGGGACCTTTTCCGCGATCTTACGATAGGCTCCCAGCAGGGCAGCGTTTTGGAGTGTTCTGCTGCCGGTATGGTCCTCAAGATGGAACATCACATCAGTGAAGAATTTAACATAGGTTGAAAAACAGACAGAGCTGAAGGAGACAAAGGCCTGCTCAGGGCTGACCGTGCCATAGGAGATGATGCCCCTGTTGCCGACGATAGCTGCCTTTCGGTGCGCCAGAGCGGCGCTGATAGCATCTGAAGACAATGAAGGGATATGGGGAATGTCATGCAGAAACGTTCTTGTCTCACAGTCTGTCGGTACCAGAGCAGCTCTTCCCTGAAGGGCAAAATATTGCAGGATGCTCCGGTAAGGTTCTGCAGGCTCGGCATAGAGGAGGGTGTTTATGTTCATGCGGTCGAAGACCCGGAAAAGCTCCGGATCAATGCCGGAAAGGGGCTGATTCGCCATGAAGTCTGCATCAAGGCCGAGGAGTGTAATGTCTTTTTCTTCTGCCAATCCCTGGGCAACAATCTTTGTGGCATAGGTGTTGATGAGATGTCTCATACGGCTAGGTATACTCAGACAGCACGGTCAGATTATGTCCCGTCTTTCGCGGCAACTCCTCCTCCACCTTCAGCAGCGAGCTTGTTGACATAGGTTAGAGATATTCTCCCAGTTCCAACTTTTCCATCAAGTGTTCCGTAGGCGTGCCGTCCTTGTCATATCCCCTGACCTTGTAATAATCGGCCCGTGCCTTGAGGAATGCCTTTCGGTCGAGAGGTTTCATCATGATATGCGGTGATGACGTGCCTTCTTCCGTAAAGAACCGTTGGGGCAGGTCGTCATCCATCGCAGTAAAGCCGTTTAGGGAGTTCAGATAGCGCTCAAGCACGTAGATGCGCTCACCTGTTTTGAGCAGTGACTGGGTGTCATATTCCCTTCCGGTGACAGCGGATACGGCCTTTGCATATTCCTCCAGCGAAGCGGCAAAAAATACGAATTTGCATGCAGTGAGCGAGTCAATGACAGCGTTCATGTCCTCGGCGATCTTGATGATCCTAGCCTTGCCTTCAAAAGAGAAGCGGTCGGTGGCGACGGGCTTCCTCAGGATCTCGTGGCTGACCGGATAGGCACGCAGATGGCAGCCCCCGCGGTTTGACGTGGCATAGGCAAGTGCCATGCCGTAAGCTCCCCGTGGATCATATGCCGGCAGCTCAAGCCCCTTGACTGACATGCTCGCACCGGCCTTTTCCGCTGCAAGAGCATACCGCCGGGAGCCATGCGCGAGCATTTCTCCGCGGCCGCTTCTCCGCTCGCCGATATCGCAGATGATATCGAGGATGCTGTCCGGTGAAAGCCTTCTGCCCTCGATCTCTGCATAGCACGCAATGGTAGCCGCCGTAGAGATGGTGTCAAGCCCGTATTCGTTGCAGAGCCGGTTCGCCTCCACGATCGCTGTAACATCATGATTTAAGTTCAGCGCGCCGAAATGGGATACCGTCTCATATTCGGGGATCACTTCGCCCTGTTCGCCGACTTTCTTGCAGAGTATGGGACATCCTCTGCAGCCGGTCTTCTTCGCCAAGAAACGGTTTTTGAGCGCATACCCGGAATAGGATGAGGAGAAATCATAAAAGGTCTGCCG
>DKBO01000079.1 GCA_002448975.1 Nitrospiraceae bacterium UBA6898 | reverse complement strand
GAAGGGTGATATGAGCCTGGTCGGACCGAGGCCTGAAGTAAGGGAATACGTGGAATTATATGCACCGGAATACAGAAAACTGCTCAGCGTTCGTCCCGGGATCACAGATCCGGCATCTCTCCGGTATGCCGCTGAAGAGGGAGTTCTTGCACGTTCTCCGAACTGGGAAGAGGAATACCGCAAGAGGATCCTGCCGGACAAGATCAGGCTGTCGCTCGAATATGTCGAGAACCATTCGCTGGTCACGGACGTATCCCTGATCCTGAAAACGGTCGCGAAGGCGGCCAGGCTCGGGTGAGCATGACAGCAGAGGCATACAGAAACCTATGAGCCGATTCTCATCCCTCATATACGAATCCCTCAAAAAGGTAATTGTGCAGTACCGGCGCATTTTTGTCATGCTTGTTTTTCTCTTCCATGTGGTTATTGCCAATTACCTGGCCTTCCTCATACGTTTCGACGCGAATATTAACGCAGATTACCGGGGACTGTTCTTGCAGTATCTCCCCTTTCTTCTCTGCTTTCGCATTATCTTTTTTCTGCAGGGAGGTCTCTATAAAGGTCTCTGGCGTTATGCGAGCATCACCGACCTGGTGAAGATCATCAAGTCTTCAACGCTCGGCAGCTGCATGTTTTTCCTGGTCGTTCGCTATGCCTTTAATGACGCGACTTATCCGCTCTCTATCTACGTCCTGGATTTACTGCTGCTTATTCTTATATCCGGGGGGAGCAGGCTTCTCATGCGAATCTTCAGGGAGTACATGTCTCTGGAAATACCCCGGAAAAGGATCCTGGTGATCGGCGCAGCTGATGCCGGAGAGATGATCGTAAGAGAGATGAAAAACAAAAGGGAGCACGCCTATGAACCTATCGGTTTTGTTGATGACCATTCCTACACAAAAGGGCTGACAATACATGATATTCCCATTCTCGGGACGAGCGATATGCTCTCCCGCATCATCGAGAAGCACAAACCTGACGAGATCCTGATCTCCTCATTAAATGCCTTGCAGAAATCGATCAGAGAGATCTATGAGATCTCCAAGCCTTTTAACATACCTATCAAGAAACTTCCCGAGATAGTCGATCTTCTTGATGGCAGCATCTCGGTTGCGGCAAAGCTCGGACAGCGTTTGGTCGAAGCGAGCCTTGTGACGGAGGCACAGATCAATGAGGCCCTGACGCTCCAGAAAAAGGAGGGTGGAAGGCTCGGTGCCAAGCTCGTGAAGCTGGGCGCCATCACCGAGGAAAAGTTGCTCTCTTTTCTCCAGAAACAGTATGGTGTTGCCCATATGGAACCCATTTCTCTCGAAGACCTCCTCCAGCGGGAACCGGTGAAAACAGACATTACTTCGGTGAGGGAATTCATCCGGGGGAAATCTGTCATGGTCACGGGAGCAGGAGGCTCGATCGGGTCGGAACTCTGCAGGCAAATTATCAAATATAATCCATCCCATCTTATGCTCTGCGACCGGTATGAGAACAGTACGTATGAGATAGATCTCGAACTGAGAACTGAAGAGCGTGAAACGACTATCACAACCATCATTGGAGACGTACAGGATCTGGCATTTCTGGAACAACTCTTTACCAGACATGCACCCCAGATCATCTTTCATGCGGCTGCCTACAAACATGTCCCGCTTATGGAGACAAATGCCGTTGAGGCGGTCAAGAACAATGTTTTTGGAACGAAAAATCTCATCGATACCGCATCCCGGCATTGTGCGGAAAATTTCATTCTCATCTCAACGGACAAGGCCGTAAACCCGACAAGCATAATGGGTGCGACAAAGCGGATTGCCGAGTTTCTCACCATAAAAAAGAATTCCGACTGCCGGACGAAATTCTCGACGGTGAGGTTCGGGAATGTCCTTGGAACCAACGGGAGCGTGATACCGATATTCAAGGAACAGATGAAGAGGGGCGGTCCGCTGACCGTGACCCACCCTGAGATCAAGCGGTTCTTCATGCTCATCCCTGAGGCGGTACAGCTGGTTCTCATAGCTGCTGCATCGGGGAACGGAGGTGAGCTCTTCGTGCTCGACATGGGAGAGCAGGTCAGGATCGCCGACCTGGCTGAAAATTTTATCCGCCTCTCCGGTTTCATTCCTCATAAGGAGATCAAGATCATATATACCGGTCTGAGGCCCGGGGAAAAGATGTATGAAGAACTTTTTGATATAACAGAGAAGAAGCTTCCCACGTTTCACAGCAAGCTTATGATGGCAATTCCTGAAATCCCCGATTCCGAGGTTCTGTATCAGAGTATTGACGATTTTGAGCGCATAGCTCGTGAATACCGCGCAGACGAAGTGATGGCGGCAATACAGAAGATCGTTCCTAATTATAGTAACCCCTCAGCCGAAAACGCATCGGAGAGCGTCGTTATAAGTTATTTCCACTGAGGACATGCAATGCCCTCTCACGGTGACAAGGCATATGGTCTGTCTCATAAAGGGCGGAATGCAGATTGCAGGCTCAAAAGGATCAGAAGGTTTGATATCGGCTATGGTAAAGGAATACCTGTTGATGGATGCGTTCGGAGAGATTATGTCGGTGGGCGAAGGTAATTTTGAAAAACGGAAATAGTCATAAAGGAAAAGTCCTCGTTGTCGATGATGAGCCGAATGCGCTTCGTGTGCTCTCGGCCATACTCACGGAAGAGGGTTATCACGTTACGTCATCCGATAACGTCGATAAGGCGATTGCGATTATCCAACAGGTTGATGTGGATGCCGTGATCACAGACCTGAAAATGCCGGGGAAGGACGGAATGGATCTCTTTGAGCACATTTCCGAAAATTATCCTGACATTCCTGTTGTCTTCCTGACTGCTTATGGAACCGTCGAATCGGCGGTTTCTGCGATGACACGTGGTGCTTTTTATTATTTTATCAAGCCGCCGGATTATATGAACCTTAAGGGAATCCTTGTTCGTGCTATTGAGCAGAGGCGCCTGAAACGGGAAGTCGAATCCCTGAAGCTGAGGCTTCTGGACGAAGGATACCGCCATCGTCTCATCGGTAATAACCCGGAGATCAGGAGAATATTTGAGACGATCGAGTCGATCAAGGAATCGTTGACCAGTGTCCTGATTTGGGGGGAGACAGGCACGGGAAAGGAGTTGATCGCCCGTGCACTGCATAATAGCAGCTCGAGAAAAGAGCGGCCCTTTGTAGCGGTAAACTGTGCCGCCATGCCGAAAGAGCTCATCGAGGCGGAGCTGTTTGGATATGAGAAGGGCGCTTTTACCGGAGCCTTTACAAGAAGAACCGGGAAGTTCGAAGAGGCTGCAGAAGGGATAATCTTCCTTGACGAGATCGGTGAACTCGAGCTTTCGCTTCAGGCTAAACTGCTCAGGGTGCTGCAGGAGCGTGAGATCGAGCGTCTCGGGAGCAATAAAAAGATCAAGGTAAATTTCAGGCTCATTTCTTCCACGAATCGTGATCTCAAAAAGTGGGTGTCCGAAGGCAGGTTCCGGGAAGACCTCTTCTATCGGATCAATGTGATCGATATAAAGGTCCCTTCGCTCAGGGAACGGAAGGATGATATTCCGTTGCTTGCCTCTTCATTCATCAATGAATTCTGCATACGTGAGAAGAAAGAACTTACGGTTACTAATGACGTCCTCAGGTTATTCCAGGAGTATCCCTGGCCGGGAAATGTTCGGCAGCTCAAGAACATTATTGAAAGGGCTGTTGTGCTTTCACAGGGGAAAGTGATCACGCCGAGTGCGCTGCCAGAAGAATTTATGAGCGTCAGAAAACAGAAAGCGATGCAGAGTTCCATACGAACGCTTAAGGATCTGGAGATGCAGGCCTTGCGTGATGCGCTCCACGTATGTAATGGCAACAAGTCGAAGGCATGCAGGGTGCTGGGTATTTCTCGGAAAGCCTTTTATAAGAGGCTGAAGGATCTGTATCCCACAGAGCAAAGCCAAGCGTTAAACTCGGATGTGCTGACAGAATACTGTCCAGTGGTTGCCAAGCAGCGTGAGTGATAGTGCGGGGAGTCCGCAAAACTGCGCCGAGTCATGCGCGGGAGGTTATGCGTATGAAGGTAATGCATCGTGCGAGAAGGTCAGCATGCAGAGCGTGATTCGCATAAGAGGCATCAGATAGAGCCTTATTATAGGTAAGGCAGGGCTCCGGAGAAGCGTGATCAATTTTAGTGAGGTGATATTATGAAAGCGGTTATTCTTGCGGGTGGCTACGGGACAAGGCTTTCGGAGGAGACGTCTGTTCGGCCGAAGCCAATGGTCGAAATCGGGGGAAAGCCGATCCTTTGGCATATTATGAAGATCTTTTCAACATACGGGATCAATGACTTCATCATATGCTGCGGGTACAAGGGATATATGATCAAACAGTATTTTTCCCAATATTTCCTGCAGGTGTCGGATATCACGTTCGATATGAAAGAGAACAGGATGAGCGTTCACACGAACGGTGCGGATCCCTGGAAGGTGACACTCGTCGACACCGGCGAGAAGACCATGACCGGCGGCAGATTGAAAAGAGTGAAGGATTACATAGGATCGGAAACCTTCTGCTTTACCTATGGTGACGGAGTCAGCGATGTTGATATCAGTCAGTTGATAACCTTTCATAAGGGGCAGAAAACCTATGCTACCTTGACAGCTGTTCAACCACCGGGCAGGTTTGGAATACTCAGCCTGGAAAAGGACAAGGTCGTCAATTTCCGGGAGAAGCCGCAGGGAGATGGAGCTTGGATCAATGGAGGATATTTTGTGCTCGAACCGCAAGTGATTGATTTCATAGACGATGACGCCAGCGTATGGGAGCAGGAGCCGCTAAAAAGGCTTGCACAGAATGATATGCTCTCCGCATATCGTCATTACGGGTTCTGGCACCCCATGGACACGCTGAGGGACAAGAACGTTTTGGAAGAGATGTGGGATTGCGGAAAGGCTCCATGGAGAAAGTGGTGAACGTCGAGACAACAACAGAAATGGGGGAACATGGACGCTGACATAACCATAATCGGTGCAGGCATCATCGGCTTGGCGATTGCTGCCGAACTTTCCGATGGGCGAACAAACATGTATATCGTCGAAAAGAACGAAACGCATGGTCGTGGTATCAGTTCGCGTAACAGCGAGGTCATTCATGCAGGCATCTACTACCCAACGGGATCGCTCAAGGGACGCCTCTGTGTCGAGGGTCGTGAACTGCTGTATGAGCTTTGCCGGGAGTATAAGATTCCTCACCGCAGGACGGGCAAGCTGATCATTGCAACGGGCGAGGACGAGATGGGGGAAGTGGCATCGCTGGAGGCGGCTGCGCTTCGGAATGGCGTGACGTCGGTCGAGATGATCACACGTGAGCGGATAGCGGAAATGGAACCGCATATACGTGCGGTGGGAGCCCTCTATTCACCGGATACGGGAATTGTGAGCGCACATGCACTTATGGATTATTTTCTCCACGCAGCGAGGGAAAAGGGTGCAGAGATCGCTTGCGGAACTGAGGTAAATGAAGTTGAACCTGTCGCCGGTGGATATATGATCTCAACGCAGAACCGGGAAGGTGAACGGTTCTCCTTTACGTCCGAACGGGTTGTCAATGCTGCAGGTCTGTACTCAGACAGGATTGCCGCAATGATCGGAAAGACCTATGACCACCACTACTGCAAAGGCGACTATTTCAGTATCGCAAACGTGAAGAAAGATACGGTTCAAAGATTGGTATACCCGGTCCCCGAGAAGAACCATGTGGGGTTAGGCGTCCACTTGACGCTCGATCTTGGCGGCCGTCTGAAGTTGGGACCTGACGCTACCTATATTGCACGTATCGAAGAATACAAAGTCGACGCCTCCAAAGCTGACCGCTTCTACGCGGCGGCGGTTAAGTTCCTGCCGTTTATCAAACGTGAGGACATTGTTGCCGATATGTCGGGCATCCGCCCGAAACTGCAGGGGCCTGGCGAAACATTCCGTGATTTCGTTATCAGTGAAGACAAGCCCGGTTTTGTGAATCTCGTCGGCATCGAATCCCCGGGACTTACGGCTGCTCCTGCCATAGCGCGGCGGGTGAAAAGCCTCCTGAATGGAGGGGTGTCGTGAGGCAAAGGCATCTCGTGATAGTGGTTGCTGGAAAAAAATAAGACGCATGAGGGAGAACCGCATATGAAAATCTTAGTTACCGGTAATATGGGATACATTGGACCATGCGTTGTGGAAAGGCTGCGTTTTTCATATCCTGCCGCAACGCTTGCAGGCTTCGACACGGGGTACTTTGCAAACTGTCTGACCAACGCTGAGGTCCTTCCCGAATGCCGGGTTGATCAGCAGTATTTTGCCGATGTCAGAAAGCTTCCCGCAGAGTTGCTGGACGGCGTAGACGCTGTTGTGCACCTTGCCGGCATCTCGAACGACCCGATGGGCAATACCTTTGAAGAAGTCACCTTTGACATTAACCATCGGGCGAGTGTGGACCTTGCGAAAAAAGCCAAGGAAAAAGGGGTTCGGTCTTTTGTCTTTGCATCGAGCTGCAGTATGTACGGATCAGCTGACGACAGTCCGCGGGATGAGAGATCTCCGCTCAACCCGCTTACGGCATATGCAAAATCAAAGGTTTATACCGAGAGGGACCTGGAAGCGATGGCAACGGAAAATTTCAAAGTAACCAGTCTCAGATTTTCCACGGCCTGTGGCATGAGCGAGAGGCTTCGCCTCGACCTTGTTCTGAATGATTTTGTTACCGGGGCGGTCATGTCGAAGAAAATCACGATCCTCAGTGACGGTACTCCCTGGAGACCGCTGATCAATACCAAGGACATGGCGCGTGCAATCGATTGGGCAGTGACGCGGGATACCGGCAAGGGGGGGGCCTTCGTTGCGGTCAATGTAGGGAGCGACGCGTGGAACTATCAGGTCAAGGACCTTGCGGAAGCTGTTGCAAAGGTCATACCTGACGTGGACATCTCTATAAATAAGGATGCACAGCCGGATAAACGTTCTTACCGGGTAAACTTCAATCTCTTCCGACAGCTCGCTCCGGGTTATCAGCCGGAAGTCGACCTTATCACGACGATCCGTGATCTTAAGGAGGGATTGGAAGGCATGGGTTTCAGCGACGGTGATTTCCGTAACTCCAGATTTATGCGACTCAAGATGCTTACCCATCTCAGAAACATGCATCTCTTGAATGACCGGCTGGAGTGGGCACACAGAAAGGCATTCTGATTATAGGAGAAAAATGCTGCAGCCGTTCTGCGGAACCGCAAAATAAGCATAAGGAGAATGAGATGATTTTCACTGAAACAAAACTGAAGGACGCGTATGTAATTGAGATACAGAAATTTGAAGATGACCGTGGTTTTTTCGGGCGGACGTTCTGTCAGAAGGAATTTGAGAAGTACGGACTGAACAGCAATGTATCCCAGGCGAACGTATCCTTCAATAAGAAGAAGGGAACCCTGCGCGGTATGCACTATCAGGCGGACCCTTACGGAGAGGTAAAACTGGTAAGGTGCACCAGAGGCGCCATATATGATGTCATCATCGACGTCAGGCCCGGTTCTCCGACCTTCAAGCAATGGATCGGGGTTGAACTGACAGCAGGCAATTATATGATGCTCTATGTCCCGGAAAAATTTGCCCATGGGTTTCAGACGCTTGTTGACGAGACGGAGGTCATTTATCAGGTTTCGCAGTTTTATACGCCGGGTTCGGAACGCGGAATACGGTATGACGACCCGGCCTTCCGGGTACATTGGCCGCTTGCAGTTCAGGTTATTTCAGACAAGGACAGAAGCTGGCCTGATTATTCTCTGTGAGGTGTTATATCCGGATGACAAGTTATATGCAGATTAAGAGAGGAAGGACTGCAATTTCCGGCACTGAGGATCAAGGCATTGATATCTCTGCACCGGGAAAGTTCGTAGGTACGGCAAGTCGGGTGAATCAAACCACGGAGGACTTCGTATGATCATTCTTGATACAGCATTGCAGAAGCTTCATGCAGCCGGGACCCCTGTCCGTGTCGGCATGATCGGAGCCGGATTTATGGGGAGGGGGATAGCGTTACAGATATGCAATTATGTGCCGGGGATGAAATTGGTAGCTATCGCCAACCGGCATCTCGAAGGTGCTCGCCGGGCATATGCCGAGGCGGGCATCGAAAGAACACAAACCGTTGAAACGGTAGCCCAGATGGAGGAGGCGATAAGCAAAGGTGATTACGCGGTAACTGAAGATGCATTGGCTCTCTGCAAAGCCGACGGTATAGACGCTGTTATCGAAGTGACGGGTGCTATTGAGTTTGGAGCCGAAGTAGTGCTGAAAGCGATCGAGCACGGAAAGCATGTCGTTATGATGAATGCCGAACTTGACGGAACAATAGGCCCTGTATTGAAGGTGTATGCTGATAAGGCGGGGGTTGTTCTGACGAATGCAGACGGAGATCAACCCGGCGTAATCATGAACCTGTACCGTTTTGTCAAAGGGATCGGCGTTCGCCCTGTTTTGTGCGGAAACATAAAGGGTCTTCAGGACCCCTATCGCAACCCGACAACCCAGGAGGGGTTTGCACGAAAGTGGGGACAGAAAGCGCACATGGTCACGTCTTTTGCCGACGGAACCAAGATCTCCTTTGAACAGGCTATCGTGGCGAATGCTACGGGAATGAGGGTGGCGAAGCGGGGCATGCACGGACCGACGGTGCCGGCAGGAACTGCCATCAAGGAAGCGGTTTCCTGGTATCCTCTCGAGGATCTTTTGTCAGGCCCCGGGGTCGTTGACTATGTAGTCGGCGCTGAGCCCGGGCCGGGGGTATTTGTTCTTGGTACGCATGATCACCCGATGCAGAAACACTACCTGAACCTCTACAAGCTGGGCGAAGGCCCACTTTATTGTTTCTATACCCCCTATCATCTCTGCCACTTTGAGGTACACAATACTATTGCCAGGGCTGCGCTCTTCCACGACGCAGCCATCGCACCGCTTGGCAAACCGTTAGTCGATGTTGTGGCTACCGCGAAGATAGATCTAAAGGCCGGGCAGGTGCTTGATGGCATGGGCTACTATATGACCTATGGTCAGTGCGAGAACTCGGATGCGGTTAAGGGCGAGAGACTGCTCCCCATGGGGCTTGCTGAAGGATGCCGCCTAAAGAAAGATATTTCCCGGGATCATGTGCTTACCTATGATGATGTGGATCTGCCGGACAACAGGCTGTGTGACAGGCTGCGAGCGGAACAGAATGAACTGTTTTTTGGCCGGAGATAAGTTCTTCTTCAGGGGAAACATACAGGGTGCCTCACCGACAGTCTATTGTGACCGAATCTGCAAAGACAGGCCAGACGAAGGAATGAAATCCCGGCATGACAATGGGAAAAAGCAAGTGAACTACCAGGATGCCCTTGAATTTATTGGGGAAGTTAGGGGTGGTATTTCCTGGGAGCGATTCAGCATAAAGGTTGTCAGGAATTTCGATGCCTTTATCGATCTCTTGGGTGATGCGCCGGGGGCAAAGAGTTTCCTGGCTCAGAGCAGTATAGATCGGAGTTATGTGATTGATAACCTGAACAAGATTCTCGACAGGGTATATTTCAATCCCGAGAATGATTACTATTTCACCCTGGGGCTGCCCCATAATGTAACGGCTGACCAGATCCATGATCGCTGGAAGAGCCTCATGATGCTCTACCACCCTGACAGGCACCGTAGTGATGGGGGCAACTGGGTCAGCTGTACGAGCAAAATCAACGAGGTTTATAGTGTTCTGAAAGATACTGGAAAGAGAATGGAATATGACAGAAAGTTCATGCGGAAGAGACCCGTCTCAGTTCAACCGCCGGGGGGCATGAAAAAGAAAGCTCCGCTCAGACACGCTTCACAGATGCGGGTGCATTATGTCATGCCGGCCGGACCGAGAAAGCTGATTTCAAAGATAATTCTGCCGCTCGTGATTCTGATCTGTATTCTCATCCTTTTCGTATTATTCCTCGAAAACAGGAATGCCGTCTTTGTTGCACAATGATCTTCGAGGATAAGGGGAAACAGAAAAGAAGCGTTCAGAGGGACATGAAGGAAGAAAGCTGTCCAGGGGTTGAAAGCTTGATCGTGACCGATAGGTTCCGGTTTATGGGAAAAATCGGCTGCGCTGTCACGAACGCGGAATTTCGGGATAACGGAGATAGGATTACGGTAAACAACGCAAATCAGAGAGGGCTGGGACGAAAAAGGTGCTCTCCTGGAACAGCCGGAGCAGATTATGACGCAAAGCATCTCAGCTCATATCAAACAGGGAGGCACTTTTGAGCTTTATTGATATTCACTGCCATATCCTGCCTGGGATAGACGATGGCCCCGGGGCTGTTCAGGATTCAGTTGCCATGGCAAAGATGGCGATCGATGATGGTATAACCCACATGTTTGCAACACCGCATATTCTGGATGGTCTCTACCGGAATGGGACGGCCGTGATCAAGGAGACATGTGAAAAACTGAAAGGCAGTCTTCCCAACGGTCTGCAGCTCCTGTATGGCGCTGACGTAAGAATATGTCATAATCTTCTGGAGAGGATAGAAAATGAAGACATCCCGACCCTGAACGGCTCTGGCTATCTCCTTCTTGAATTCCCCTCCCTCGCACTCCCGCCCCGATTGGAGGACCTTATCCTTGAACTTCGGCAGCACAAGGTCATCCCGATAATCACGCATCCCGAACGACATCTTCTCCTCGCGAGGCGTCCGGCACTGCTGAGGAGATTGAGGGAATGCGGTGCAATGTCGCAGATAACGGCCCAGAGTATCACGGGAGGGTTCGGAAGAGAGATCCGAAATGTCAGTTACGCATTGCTCAGAATGGGGCTTGTTGATTTTGTTGCATCTGATGGCCATGATGTGCGGATGCGGCCACCGCAACTCTCGGAAGCATTCAGGGAAGTAGTCTCTCTCTTCGGCGAGGAGACAGCCATGAGGATCTTCGTCCGCAATCAGGAAGAAATACTCGATGCAGTTTATTCCTGCAGTGCAAGATAAGGAAAAGCATGCCGTTCATACAGGGAGATTTTCCGCGCAAGGGCTGCAAGCAATAGGTGTCCTTTAAGGGGATCATGAAAGCGCGTCGTGATGATCTATGGTCAGTGTCAGAACTCCGAGACAGTTTACTCCGAATGCTGCCTCCAAGGGGCTTGGCCGAGGGGCGCCATCTGAAACGGAACACTGCAAAGGATCGGGTGCTTACTTGCCGCGTGGAGTTGCCTGAGAACAGACTGTGTGACCGGCTTGGGGCAGAGCAAAGCCGGGATTCTCATACATCCGAAAGGACATCACAACAGAAAGAAAGGGTCTATGGAAAAAGATACTGTTAACGCTGCTCAAATCGACATTCCGATAATCCGCATCGAACCTTCCCGTGGGTGGGTTTCCCTTAAACTGAGAGAATTGTGGGAATACAAGGAACTCCTTTATTTTCTCGTCTGGCGAGATATCAAAATCCGTTACAAACAGACGGTCCTGGGGGCTGCCTGGGCCATTATTCAACCCTTCATGACCATGGTTGTCTTCAGCCTCTTCTTTGGCCGTCTGGCAAAAATACCCTCTGACGGAGTGCCCTATCCCATCTTCAGTTTTGCTGCCCTTGTGCCCTGGACTTTTTTCGCGAACGGATTGAGCAAGGCATCTAATAGTCTTGTCAGCAGTTCAAACCTGATCAAAAAAGTCTATTTTCCCCGTCTTGCTATCCCGATAGCAAATGTTCTCTCCGGGATATTGGACTTCGTCCTGGCCCTTATTACCCTTATTGGCATGACGCTATATTTTGGTATTGTACCGACGATCAATGTTATGTTTTTGCCTTTCTTCCTGCTGCTCGCATTAGTGACGGCGTTGGGAGTTTCCTTGTGGCTTTCCGCAATGAACGTACAATTCAGAGACGTGCAGCATATCATTCCCTTCATAACACAACTATGGTTCTTTGCAACGCCTATTGCCTACCCGAGCAGTCTCCTGAGCGAACCCTGGAGAACGATCTATGCGATTAACCCCATGGTTGGCGTGGTCGAGGGGTTTCGGTGGGCGCTCCTCGCGACGGATACCGCCCCCGGTTCTACGATATGGATGTCTTCGGGTGTTGCGCTGGCATTACTCGTAAGTGGATTGTTCTATTTCAGACGGCTGGAAAAGACCTTCGCAGATGTGGTCTAGCGCCGGAGGCGGCGTGCTATAGTGTTTTTATTGTACCCGGTAAATAAAACTAAAATACATGGCACAGCTGCACAATGATGATAATGAATAGGTTTACCTCGGTTGCAAGTACTTCGCCTGCTGAGTTTTCTTTTGACGGTGAGCGGTTCAGTAGCGGCTGCTGCAGCGACAAGCGCCATTCCCTATACGAACTGGAGTCTGAAGTGCGTGGAGGGCCAGGAGACAGTCTGCGAGCCCGGGGCTGCGGTGAAAGGTTTTGACAACAACGGTATACGGAGTGGTGCATGGCAGAGCCTTTGCCGCTGCATGAGAACCAGATCGACCTGGGGTCAGGTTGCAGCATTGACGGGGCTCGTTAATGACCCAGATAATTGTGCTGGGACTGCTATGACGTAACGTGCAATTACTTTCTTAACAGGAAGCCGACCGGGAATAGACTTCGATCTGATGTTCAAAACAAGGGTGGTGAACGGAGACGGCCGGCCGTCCGAGGCAGGGACATTTAATAAGTACCTTTCTCCGTAAACGTGAAACAAAGAACCGAGAGGATAAACCAAGACCAATGAATAATATCGCAATCCGTGTGGAAAATTTAAGTAAGCAATATCATATAGGTCGAAGACAGGAAAGCTATAAAACCCTGCGTGATACTATTGCTGATTCTTTTGTTGCACCATTCAGAAAAGCAGGCAAATTATTGCACGGACATGCTGCAGGCGCTGCTGAATTAGACCAATCCATATGGGCACTTGAAGATGTATCCTTTAATGTCAAACAGGGCGAGGTAGTAGGCATTATTGGACGAAATGGAGCAGGCAAAAGCACCTTATTAAAAATTCTTTCACGAATTACTGAGCCAACAAAAGGATCTGCAGAAATACGGGGCCGGGTGGGTTCATTATTGGAAGTGGGTACCGGATTTCATCAGGAGTTGACTGGAAGGGAAAATATATACCTTAACGGTGCAATTCTTGGCATGACAAGAGGCGAAATCAGCAGAAAGTTTGATGAGATTGTGGCATTTGCCGAGGTGGAAAAATTCATTGATACCCCTGTAAAGCATTATTCCAGTGGTATGTATTTAAGATTAGCTTTCGCAGTCGCGGCACATTTAGAGCCGGAGATATTGATAGTTGATGAGGTGCTCGCGGTGGGAGATGCGAGCTTTCAGAAGAAATGTCTCAATAAAATGCAGGACATTGGGAGAAGTGGTAGAACAGTCCTCTTCGTGTCGCATAACATACTTTCCATAGGCCGATTATGTGAACGAATTATTTTACTGAAAGACGGGAAAATAGTAATGGACGGTCCTCCGATTACGGTTGTAAGCAGTTATTTAAGCGAAGGAACGCAAAAAAGAGCCCACCGGGAATGGAACGAACTTGGCAATGCACCAGGTGACCAAACGGTACGCCTCTGCGCTGTCCGTATGCGAACAGAAGAAGGTAGTGTTGCTGATACCGTCCTTACGAACCAGTCGTTCTGTCTGGAAATGGAGTATGAGGTGCTTCAACCGGGGAATTGGCTGGTGCCCAATTTTAATCTTTACAATGATGAAGGTATGAAGATATTTACAACCTTAGATATCGATCCTGAGTGGAGGCAGCGTCCTCGTCCGGCGGGTCGTTATATAAGTGCCGCGCTGATTCCAGCCAATTTGCTATCTGATGGGGAAATATTTGTCCATGCGGCCATGATGACACCGCAACCATTCGTCGCCCGTTTTATCGAAGACAACGCTATCTCGTTCCGCGTTGTCGATGATATGGATCCAGATTCCGCGCGTGGGGATTGGACTAAATATATTGGTGGGGCAGTAAGGCCGCTTCTGAAGTGGACGACAACATACAGCGCCGAGGAGTCCGTTAAAAACAGCTAACGGTGAAAGGGTATAACGTGGTGAAGAGATTAATCAAAAAGGCGCTGCAGAAGTCCGGTATTGAGGTCAGAAGAATTTCCAGAGCGGAAAGGGAAAAATGGCAAAGCATATCTTTAAGAACAAAGGAGTCGTGTGCAGGCCAAGTCCTTTTATCCTACAGGGCGGATCCCTTTTTGGATCCGACGGTCAAGGAAAAGCATATTTCTGCGTGGCAGTGTTTGGAAATGGCTCAAGCTTTCCTGGACCGCGGGTATAATGTAGATGTAATCGACTACCAGAATGATCGTTTCATGCCGGAAAAAGACTATAATATTTTCATTGATGTGCATTCAAATCTTGAGAGAATAGGGCCATTGCTTAATCAGGAATGCGTAAAGGTTTTGCTCATAGTTTGGGCTCATTGGCTGTTTCATAATTATGCAAATTATAAACGTCACGTAGAACTGCAGCAGCGAAGAAAGCTGATCTTGAAACCCAAAAGGCAACTGCAACCCACAAAAGGCATCGGGGTGGCTGACATAGTCCTTACTTCCGCAAATCAGTTTACTCCCGGCACTTACGGTATCGCGCAAAGACCGGTGTTTTACCTTCCCATTCCGTCACAGATTATGTGTCCTTTCCCTGAGGATAAAGATTATGACATCACCCGGACAAATTATTTGTATTTCAGTGGATTTGGAGCGGTTCATAAGGGATTGGACCTGCTTTTGGAGGCCTTTGCTGAAATGCCGAATTACCATCTCTATGTCTGCGGCAGGCTGGAAGAAGAAAAGGATTTTACAGACGCCTATCATAAAGAGCTTTTTCAAACTCCCAATATTCATTATCTGGGGTTTGTTGACGTTGCCGGCCGAAAATTCCTCGACGTTGCAAATACCTGTGTCGGGGTAATAAGCCCGTCGTGTTCAGAAGGCGGGTCAGGAGCTGTAATAAATTGCTCGCGTGCAGGCCTTATTCCTATTATCAGTTATGAATGTGGCATTGCCGTTGACGGGAGCTTCGGCTTGATTTTAGAGAAATGCTCCATCGAAGAGATAAAGAATTCAGTGAAAGAGATCTCTGATCTCTCAGGGCAAGAACTCAAGGCGATGGCCAGGAGCGCCTGGGAATTTGCGAGGACAAACCACACGAGAGAAAGATTTACCGAGGAATACAGCAAAGTTGTAGATAACATCATTCAATTTCAAATAGCCCATGGAAATTCGCTGAGGGGATGATTGCATGAAAATAGAAAACCTGAGGTCAGAAAAAAACGGCAACAAAGCGAGGGCCGCGGCGACGGTGACCTGGGAGGACTGTGAACGTCCGGCCTATGATCTTTTCTTTGAAGTGGATGAGCAATTTTCAGAGAGCCTGTCCTGCGACCCCCATGCATTCTTAATCGGGTGCGCTATCCCTGCCCTGCACTTCGGAGAAGAAAGGGTTTTCATTGATGGTGAAATCTGCCCTGAACTGAGGAATGGCCTGCTCACCGCCATGACGTGGCTGTGCCATTGGTTTTATGAACCTGGACGCCGGCCGGTCCGGATTGAGGCGGCGTTGCGCTCAAACGGTTCTCACCCGCATCCTCCTGCGCGTGCGGGGTCGTTTTTTTCCGGCGGAATAGACTCCTTTGCAACCCTGCTCACAAACCGTCGTGATTATCCATTGGAGCACCCCGGATCAGTTAAAGATGGTCTGCTGATCTATGGGCTTGAACAGGATGATCCTGAGATCTTCAAATATGTTCTTGATCCGATGAAGAGGGCTGCCGATGCACTGGACATAACGCTTATTCCTGTCTATACGAATGTCTACCTGAATTACCGGCAGGAAGATGCGGGCAATAAATTCAAATTCTGGACATATGAATTTCAGTCTGCGGCGCTGTCTGCTGTCGCGCATGCACTTTCCCGCCGGCTCACGGTTGTATCCATCCCGGCAACCGACTCTCTTCCTGAAGAAGCGTTAGCCACAAACGGAAAACATCCCCGCCCTTACGGCACCCATCCCGTCCTTGATCTGAACTACAGCAGTCTCAATTTAAGAATTCGGCATGACGGTATCACCCTGTCAAGGCTGGACAAGACGAGAATAGTCGCCGACTCGGAAGCGGCACTTCAGAATTTGCGTGTCTGTAACAATTATAAAAGCTATAGACCGGGCCTGCTGAATTGCGGCAGATGTGAGAAATGTCTCCGCACGATGCTGGCGCTCGAGATAGTAGGCGTTCTCGACAGGACAGAAGTCTTCCAGGCACGCGACCTGCATAAGACAATGAGTCTCCAGAAAGAATTGGACCCCTATTATTATCTGGAATTGCTCCCTTATTTGAGAGATAAAGGCCTTGGCGATCTGGCAAAAATTATCGAGAGAAAAAATACCATTTTCCGAAGACATGAGATGATCAATTACTGGCGAGGCAAAATAAAAGGTGTTATTGCAAATGTCTCTGCACGGTCCTTTTCCTCACGCGATGCGCGTCTGTTGCAGCCCGGCGGAACTGGGTCTCTTACGGCTGAAAAACGTACCGGCGCGCAGTGATTTGCCTGGCAGCAATCCGTCCGAGAAAAGGAGCCCAGGCCACAATGAAAGTGTGCACTTTGATGATTGCAAGCAACAGAACGGGTAGCAGGAAATGATTATCGACGCGCGTACATTGCCGTCAAACAAGACAATCCGGGCTGATGTCTGCATCGTAGGTGCCGGTATAGCAGGCATTACTGTGGCCAGGGAGTTCATAGGAAAAGAATTCAAGGTCTGTCTTCTGGAAAGCGGCGGACTTGAACCTGACAGGGCAACACAGTCGCTTTACTGGGGAGAAAATGTCGGCCTCCCTTACTATGAGCTTGATACCGCACGGGGCTGTGCTTTCGGTGGGTCCAGTCATCGGTGGAGTGTTGAACTGGGGGATAACCGTATCGGGGTGCGTCTGAGGCCCCTGGACGCGATCGATTTCGAGGAGCGTGACTGGCTCCCGCACAGCGGATGGCCTTTTGACAAGTCCTATCTTGATCCCTTTTATGAACGCGCTCACTCTGTCTGCCGCATAGGTCCCTATACATACGAGGTCGAAGATTGGGAAGACCCTGAGATAACCCCCAAACTTCCCTTTGTTTCGGAAAGGATGAAGACCGCGATATTCCAGTTCGGTCCACGCGACCCTTTTTTCAATGATTATAGAGAAGAAATTGGAAGGGCAGAGAATATCAGTGCTTACGTTTTCGCCAATGCAGTAGAAATGGAGACGGATACGGCTGCTCAGACCGTATCGCATATTCATGCGGCCTGCCTGGAGGGCAATAGATTCCGGGTTTCAGCAAAACTTTACATTTTGGCGCTGGGAGGAATCGATACCCCCCGACTCCTATTACTTTCGAACAAGAAGCAGCGTGACGGAATCGGCAATCAAAATGATCTGGTTGGCAGATTTTTTATGGAGCATCTTCACTTCTACTCAGGCTTTTACCTTCCGGACAGGCCTGACACTTATAATGAGACTGCCCTGTACAGAATCCATAAGACAAAGTCCGTTCCCATAATGGCGAAATTGACTCTATCTGAAAATACGCTGCGAAATGAGAGATTGGCAAACTATTGCGTTTCCATTCTTCCCCGTGTGCGGCCGGATAACCTGCCCCTTCAGGCCGACCAGTCTGAAGGGGCCAAGGCACGCAGGCTTCTTCGGTCAGTAATGGTTGACGGACGGCTTCCAGATGATTTTACCGGCCAGTTGAAGGATGTGGCTGCCAATCTCGGCGGAGTAGCCACAGCTGTTCGGAAGAATGCACTGCGCAGATGCGGGCGTTTCTTACATAAGCAAAAGAAGGTCATCGTGTACCAGCTTGATCAAATGACTGAACAGATTCCGAACCCCGATAGTCGTGTATCACTTTCTGATGAATGTGATGCCCTGGGTCGAAGGCGCGTCAGATTGGACTGGAAATTGAGCCCTTTAGACATACGCAGCGTTATGAGGGCACAGGAAATAATGGATGAGGAAGTTCGTTCCTCCGGTCTTGGCAGCCTGCAGATCGACCTCAGGGACGAAAACGACATCCCGAAAATTGTGGGAGGATGGCATCACATGGGTACGACACGGATTCACACGGATCCCAAAAAAGGAGTCGTTGATGAAAATTGCCGCGTCCACGACACTTCAAATCTATACATAGCGGGGCCCTCCTTATTCCCGACGGGTGGCTATGCGAATCCGGTGCTTACTGCCGTCGCTCTTGCGATTAGGCTTGCCGATCATATTAAGGGCATCATGGGATGAAGTGATGTGCCGCATTTTGTGAAGGGAGACATACGTTGCGGTTGGGAATGGTCATTGACCTGAGAAAGTGTATCGGATGCAAGGCCTGCACTATTGTCTGCAAGCAGACAAACAGGGTCCCCGTCAATAGTTGGCGCCGCGTTTTTGATTGTGGATTATCGCCCACTCCTGAAAGGATAAGAACGTTTATCCCGATAAGCTGTATGCACTGCGGCAAAGCCCCGTGTGTTGAGGTCTGCCCCACTGCCGCTTCACACCGGAGATCCGACGGAATAGTCGCTATCAGAAATGAGCGTTGTGTAGGGTGCGGGTACTGCATTGTGGCCTGCCCGTATCAAGCCCGCAGTATTATATTTCACGACAAATATGACTTGGAAGTGAAGAATATTGTTCATGGATTGGGTGGGTCTGACACCAACCCCGACCGCGTGGGTGTCGCAACCAAATGTAATTTCTGTCTGCCGAAGATTGCCGATGGCATGAGAAAGGGGTGCCGGCCCGGTCGGGATGCTGACGCCTCTCCCCAGTGCGTGATCTCTTGCAGTGCCAAAGCCATGCGATTTGGCGATTTAGACGATCCCGACAGTGTGGTTTCGCAACTGTTGCGCGAGGGAAAAACAGCCAGACTCCAGGAGGAATTAGGAACTGATCCCTCAGTTTACTACATTGTGGACTGAGCAGATTCGCGGGAACAGAGCATGGAACATATTCAACCAGTAAAATACAGGGTGTGGGGCTGGCCCGCAGTTTTTAATTTTTTTATGGGGGGCATGGCTTCGGGCTTTTACGTGCTGCGCTTTTTCGATATATCTTTGCGGGAAGGGATTGCTTTCAGCGAACCCCAGGACATGATATCCATGTTGCTGTCTCCTCTCCTTATTGTCCTGGGATTCCTTTTCATGACCTTTGAAGCTGGCAGGCCGCTGCGAGGCGTTTACATTTTGGGCAACCTCAAGAGTTCCTGGATGTCGCGAGAGGTTTTGTCGGGAACAGTATTTGTCTTGTTGGCATCGATGAACTGGCTATTCCCACACCCCCTCCTGCATGTGCTCTCTGTCGGGGCTGTCCTTGTCTATGTGATAAGCCAGGGTTGCATGGTCTATCGTGCCAGGGCAGTGACAGCCTGGAATGTGCCGCTTGCACCAATTAGCTTTTTTACCTCGAGCATTGTTGGAGGTTGCGGGCTGCTGCTAATCGTGTCGGGCCTGAGCGGATTGGCATTTTCGACCCAAATGGTTGTCACAGGGATTGTATGTCTGGTTCTGAATTTATTTGTATACGGTATTTATGTGCGGATCCCTCAGGCGAACCATGCTTTACGCGCGGCTACGGCGATTCTCCGCAATCCCCTGTCTCTTTTAGTTGTTCTGGGCCTGGGGCATCTGGTGCCTGGCATCTTCTTAATTCTGCTTCTCCCGTTGACGGGCTTACATGAAATGGCGAGCAAGCATCTTCAGGATGCACTGTTTGTATTGGCCGGCCTGGCCATGGTCAGTGGGGTGGCGTTCCAGAAAATTCTTGTCATTTTGGGAGGAAACTCTCTGAGGGGTATTTTTATGGGGCACCCGCAAAGCAGATCCGTTTGTTGACCTGCTATAGTGCAGATCAACCTTCCCCTTGCGCTTTCATCTATCGACCAAGTTCTGGAAAATTACATGGGTTTACAGAAAAGGGCACACTATATCATTAATACCTATCGGCACCCAAGCAGTCTTAATGTCCTGACGAAGTATTGGATGCGTTTTTGGATGAGGTTTGCTGGAGTCGGCTTCTTCGGGCGCATGGCAGCGCGATTTGCGGCCTTGCCTGCTCCTCCGCATAAATCACGGCCTTATCTCGCTCATATGAATTCGAGAGGGTATATTGCACCGAGCGTAACGATTTATCATTCAGATCTGCGGCTCGGGAAAAACATTTTCATGGACGAACGCGTTGTAATCTTTCAGAGAGAGGATGCAGGTCCCATCGAAATAGGCGAACGGGTCTACATATACAGAGATACCATTCTCGAAACAGGTCATGGGGGCTATCTGAAAATCGGAGACGATTCCAGTATTCATCCCCGGTGCCAGGTGAATGCATATGTTGCCCCCGTCGAGATCGGCAGCGGCGTAATGATTGCGCCAAACTGTGCTTTCTATTCCTATGATCATGGTGTCCTGCCGGACAAACCTATCCGCAAGCAGCCTGTGCAATCGAAAGGAGCCATCATTATAGAAGATGAGGCCTGGATCGGCTTTGGGACAATAGTGCTGAGCGGAGTCCGGATTGGCAGGGGAGCGGTTGTCGGCGCAGGTTCCGTGGTCACACGTGATATTCCGGATGGCGCGATCGCTCTCGGTAATCCCGCCCGAGTGGTGAAAATGCGGGCTGATATGACCTGTGATCCGATGGCTGAATTCATGTAGCGATTTTTTTTTGACATCGACAATATCCTGCCTCTGATATCGACACATGTGATCCCCTTCGCTACAATTCTTTTATGTACAAAGATTCGATAGTGCTTTTTAAATCAATACGTTTCCAGTTGGCATTTATTTTGCTTCTTAAAAGAGACAGATTGGGAACGCATGACTCACAGAGTACTTAAATATAAGGTATACATCATAAGAAATTTAAAAAAAAGAAATGTACGATTTCCTCAGAAACCCAATTCCTTCTTTGACATCCAGACGATTTCACTCCAAGTAGGGAATTGATGGTCTACATGGAGATTAAGTCACCCGTGGAAAGAAGCTAAATGAGTATTTTAGGTACACCTTTAGATGATATATCCCGGCTCGATTTTCTGCCGGAGATGGAAAAATTGTCAGGTGAGCGCATCCCGTTGCTTTACCGCGGTTCATCTGTCGATTTAGACCAGCTTCCCCCTGCTTTGATCATCCGGGACGTTGAGGTTGGACTGCCGGATCTGATACAGTTTCTTGCCCTGACTGATCAGGCAGAATCCTTGGCATCATTGGTGGACGCCTGCATCAATTACATCGGCCTGGATACAGGGTCTGCCGACCCCGGCGCTCTTCTCTCGCTGCTCTATCGGAATCTCTCCCGGGAAGACGATGCAGAAGGCTATGTTGTTTCGAGCGCGCTCTTTGCGCAAATCCAGGATCACCGAGTTGCATGTCTTCCGACGAGGCGATTCCTCGTTGAGATTGTGCGACGCTATCTGGACAGCACATCTTATCTGCTACCCGTTCTCCATGGCTTTGCGGAGGATGCTTTAGCTGCCGGCTGCAAGGGAAAGGTTGACAGCATGATGCTTTTCTTGAGGGATGCCCTGCTTTTCTGGCCTGCTCTGCGTGCATTGCAGAGGGGTAAGAATCCCATCCCGCTGAATTTTCTCGTATACACGCGGCCTCTGCGCGACAGAGGCGAATCGCCGCTGCTGTTTCATGAATACCGTAATGGACAAATACGTCTCACGAGGACTTTGGCCCTTGGCCAGACGCTCATTCTGGACGTAGGGTTATACGGTACGTTGATTGCGGATCTATACCAAAAGGGTCATTTCTCGGCAGTCAATACGGTTTTTTTCTTTGGCAGCAGGAACCCGCATCTCCCGGGGTTTCTCAATCAGTGCCTTGAGACGAGAATACAAGCCCAAAAATATGCTGACCCGCTGACGGTCGTCCGCTATGTGGATACTGTTGAATGTCTTCTGAAACCCTTCCAGCTGCCCATGGGAACGGACGGGCGGGTCAAGATTGAGTTGGGAGATCCCATCTCGTTGATATGCTCGGCAGCTTTCATGTGGGCTCTGGGGCGGTATTCCAAGGAGATTCTTGGCCGACAGAGGAAAAATGGCACAGCTCCCAAATGGGACGTCCCGGTTCCATCTGCACACTCATGGTATCTCCCGAAACCTATTCCAACGTGGAGCAAGGCCAGGGAATTCGTCGAATCGTGGTCCGTGGAAAATATCACCCCAGCCGAACAATTTGAGGAATGGACAGGGTATAATGGTAAGAAAAAGCCATGAAGTTTCATAATGCGATAGAAAAGGCTAACCAGGAAGGCCGACAGGGACTGATCATCTATGTTGTGCCGAATTATCCGGATCCTTCTCAATTCGAGAACATACTCTCCCAGCTGGATGCGGCCAATTTCGTATCTATTATTGAGACGACAATTCCCACAAGCGACGGCTTTTCCAACCATGCAAACAATACCATAAAACGTGCCCACATCGAGGCCTGTCGGTATACGGCTGCCATACCCCTAAGGCGGCCGACCACACCGGCGTTATGCGTATTGTACAAGGGGACGGTTGAGAAATCTTCGTTCGAGCAGGTACTTATTGATAACAAGGGTGCTTGGGAAGGGCTCATTCTAGAATGGTCGGAGGAGAATGAGGCTCCCTATGTTGAAACAGCCAACCGCCATGGCATGGAGCTTGTGCAGTGTGTCGGCCCGTGGATGTCCGAGCAGAGGGTTCAGGAGATACTCTCGCTCGCCATACCCAAGCCACTCGTATATTTGATGTCAGCACCCTTGACGGGAGCAGAGTTGTTCAGCAATGCCGAGCTGAAGAAATGTATCGAAACCACCAAGTCGATATGCCCTTCAGCCAAGATTGCTGCAGGGTTTGGAATTCGAAGCGCAGAAGACATTAAAACCCTTTCCGTGATCGCGGGGCTCGACGCAGTGATTATCGGCACTGCTTTTTTGGAAACGATGGGCCGAGGTCCGCAAGACGTTGCTGAATACCTGTCTTCACTCGAAACCGCGCTAATCCGTTGACCAGCTGCAGATAATAGCAACATGACGCTATTGGACCGATCCGCTAAGTCTATCAGAATCAAGCTCTGCGAGTTTGAATGCCTGGATCCGGCCTACGAAGCATGCTCGTTGGGCGTGGATGCGCTCGGTTTTCACGTCTTCAAACACCAGAATGTCGAGGAAAAGACCGCGAAGTTCCAGGAGATCTTCAGGTATCTTCCTCAGACCATTGACAAGGTATTGTTGACCGACGTGGCGTTTGACGTGCTTTGCGATAAAATTTTGCCCAGGCTGCGAATGGACACTATCCAGCTCTATCCGGATTGGCCTGTAGATCACATACGACTGCTGCGCCAACAAGCCCCGGACGATCTAAAGATCCTCAAGGTGATGTCGGCCTGTCCCGAAGAGAACTTCAGCCCGGACGATGGGGTCTTTCTAAGCACCTATGAACCCGTGGTTGACGGCATCCTTCTCGATAGCTATCGGGTTGGGGGCACAGGCAAGGTGGGTGACTGGAAGCATTGCGCGGAAATCGTCAAGAGAACACTGCTCCCGGTTTTCCTGGCAGGTGGTTTGAACGCCGGGAATGTCGGGGAAGCTCTCAGTACCGTTCGACCGTTTGGCGTTGATGTAGAATCTGGTGTCAGCGACCGTATACCGGGCGGTCCTCTCGTGAAAAACATGGAAAAATGTCGCAGTTTTGTGGATGCGGTGCGTTATGCTGAACGTTCTCTCGGCCTTATCTGACTGGCACCATAGGATATTGCCTGACATCCGGCTGGTCATGATAATCAGGATACTTTTAAGAGTATATCCCGCTCAATGGATGGTGAAGGCAGTGAGACCTATAAAATACATTGCTGGGGCGGGAATTTTGATCCGTTACCGAGCAACGTTGAAGAACTGAACTTCTCTTAGGCAAAATTCATGTGCCCAAACAGCTAGTACGAAAGCGAGTATAATCAGGATAACTATCATCCTGAAAGCATAACAGGACCTTGCCCTGTTTCTATTGGAAACAGCTTTGATTTTCAAGTTGTAGCTATGGGATACATTGTAGGTTCCCTTTTATCCTAAAGGTAATTGAGTTGCTTTTAGTAACCAACAAGATAAATGCTTATTATTCAGCCTGTTACAATGCAGTTTCATCCCCTGTCCCTCCAGAAATAATCCTGCATTCCTTCGAACAGTTTCACCTCTTTCGCAATAGATATTGGCATACCAATTGCTCACACAAGAGAGAGTTTGGTTTTTCCGTATTTTATATGGTCAAACATTGTCTCCATGATGACCTGCTCGTTACAGGGAATGTAACTGAGGAGGCGGAGCAGTGCAGATTGCCAGTGAAATGACTCAGACAGACTGATATTTCTATATAACAAGGAGACAAATCATGAAAAAACTCGGATGTTCAAGACCGTATTCGATTCATTTTTTTATCGCTTTAGCTTTTTTCTTCCTTCTCGCTGGATTTATTTTGGCAGGGGCAACACAAGCGCAGGCAGCAGGAACGTGTCCCCCGAACTTGACTTCCTACTGGACGCTTGACGAGACTGCAGGTACAACATTTGCGGATTTCGTCGGAAGTCATGATGCGGCTTGCATCGATCCTGCATGCCCGGGTTTTGCCGGCGGTAGGATTCTGAATGCACTGCTCTTTGATGGAATCGATGATGGAATCGATGTCCCTGCTGATGCAACCTTCAATTGGGGATTGACCGACAGTTTCTCAGTGGAGTTCTGGATGAAAGGGGTAGCCGGCCAAACCTGTTCTACGAACACCGAGGTTGCCATCGGCCGTGATGACGGGAGCCTCCAGTGGTGGCTGGGCTGCAACACTTCCGGCGCGGCGAAATTTCGTTTACATGACAATTCCGGTAATGGCCCGACAGTGTCTTTGACAGGGCCGGTCATCAATGACGGGACGTGGCATCATGTTGTGGGAGTTCGCCAGGGGATACTGGGACAAAACATTCTCTATGTTGACGGGCAGAAAGTACAGTCGCAGGCGACAACCTACACATCCGGTTTTGACTCTTCAGCGTCGCTTAACATAGGACATCTCGCAAACGAATATTATTTTCACGGAAGCATTGATGAGGTGGCCTTATACCATAGGGCATTAACAGGGGTCGAGATTCTGCAGCATTATAGGGATGGGTCTGTTGGTCTGCGCCAGGGCTATTGTGCCGACTGTACCAATCCGGTCAGAATCATGCCGATCGGCGACTCAATCACGAGCGGTTACCGGCCTTCAGTAACGAATGATAACTACAAAATCGGGTATCGTCAAAAACTGTACCTGGACTTGAGTAATTTGGGCTACCCTGTGAATTTTGTCGGGAGCCAGCAATCCGGGGCATTGGCGATCCCTTCATTTGATATCGACCATGAGGGGCACGGAGCGTATACCGCAGCTCTCGTGTCAAGTAGTGTTTATACCTGGTTGACAACGCATCCTGCCGAGGTTCTCTTGCTGCATATCGGCACCAACGAAGTAGATGGTACCGGCAATACGAGCGCCGCTTATGTTGAAGCAATATTAGATGAGATCGACCAGTATGAGGCAGATACAAGTTCGGAAGTGACTGTTATTCTTTCCCGCATAATAAATGAGCAAGTTCCCATCGGGGCAATTACGACATTTAATAATAATGTCGTGAGCATGGCTCAAAACCGCATTGCCAATGGCGATAAAATTATTATTGTTGATCAGGAACATGCCCTTACCTATCCAGATAATATGGAAGACGCCCTTCATCCGACACAAGCGGGTTATGAGAAGATGGCTGATGTATGGTTTAACGGACTGAATACGTTCTTGCCGGTATGTGGAGATGCTGCACCCGTGATCATTTCAACTCCTTTAACGCTTGCAGCAGTGGGGCAGTCAATCAGGTATGACGTTGCCGCCACGGGAAAACCGGCGCCGGCTTACAGCCTTAAAAAGGCCCCCAATTGGCTGAATATCGACACCAACACAGGCCTTGTCACAGGAACACCTCCATCAAGCGGTAATTTCGCTGTTGAAATTCAGGCCACGAACGTAATAGGGGGCGATATACAGAGTATTATCTTAAATGCGCTCGTATGTCCTTCAGGCATGTCTCACTATTGGACGCTTGAAGAGGACACATCTCCTTACAGAGACTTTTATGGAGGTATTGATGCGACCTGTACGAGTTGCCCTTCGCTTACGACCGGGCGTGTCAATAATGCACAACTGTTCAACGGAAATAATGAAGTGAACGTGGCAGCTGATACTACATTTGACTGGGGTTCAACCGACAGTTTCTCGATAGAGTTCTGGCTGAAAGGGGTGGCCGGCCAAACCTGTAATGGAAATTTCGAGGTTGTCATTGGGCGTGACGCAGGTGTATCTCCGGGGCTCCAGTGGTATCTGGGCTGCAATGAAACCGGCTCGGCGAAATTTCTTCTGCTCGACAATTCCGGTGATGGCCCGGCGGCTTCTTTGACAGGACCCGCCATCAATGACGGGACTTGGCATCATGTTGTGGGAGTTCGTGACGGTGTCTTCGGGCAAAACATTCTTTATGTTGACGGAGAACAGACAGATTCACAGGATTTCACCTACTCATCCGGTTTTGATGCTGCGACCGTGATCAATATGGGACATCTCGCAGGCGAATATCTTTTTCACGGAAGTCTTGACGAGGTCGCCTTCTATAATCGGTCCCTGCCCGGCTACGAAGTCCTGCAGCACTATAACGACGGGCTGCTTTTGAAGGGATACTGTATAAACAACTATACACTGACGGTTTCGAAATCGGGGACCGGGACCGGTACGATAGCGAGCAATGACGGAGGGATAAGCTGCGGGAGTGACTGCACAGAGGATTACACCGCTGATACCGATGTGACCCTGACAGCCACACCTGCGGCCGGATCGACCTTTGCCGGCTGGAGTGGCGATGCCACCGGCACTACAAATCCGCGTACGGTTACCATGAACGACAACAAGAACATTACCGCGACCTTTACGGCCATCCTGTATACGCTGAATGTCCCGGCAGTCCATGGTTCAGTTGCAAAGAGTCCAAATCAGGCAACCTATGTTTATGGCACGGACGTACAGCTGACAGCAACACCTGATGCGGGTTATACATTCACCAACTGGAGCGGTGATGCCTCGGGCTCGGCAAACCCTCTTACCGTCACTATGAATGCCGATAAAGACATTACCGCCAACTTTACGGCCATCCCGCGCTCACTGGATATCAATGCCGTCAACGGCACGGTCGCCAAGAATCCTGATCAGTCGGTGTACGCTGATGGCACGAACGTACAGCTGACAGCAACACCTGCTGCGGGATATACGTTTACCGGCTGGAGCGGTGATGCCACGGGCTCGGCAAATCCATTGGCAGTGACGATGAACGGCGACAAGAACATTACCGCGAATTTTGCTGCCATTGACTATTTTTCGTTCATAACGCCGCAGCCTGCTGAAAAGATGCCTTCAGGCGAGACATACCGTATTCAATGGACTGCGCCGCCTGAAGCGGTAAAGTTTAAATTGCTCTATTCAATGGACAGCGGAACAACATGGAACCTGATCGACAAAAATATTTTGGAACGCGCCTATAACTGGCCCACCCCACCGCAAAAGAAGGATAAGATGAGCTGTCGTATCAAGGTCGTAGCCTATACGGCGCAGGGTGTGAAAGTGGGAAAGGTCCTATCAGAACTCTTCACGATAGAAGGAACAGTCAGGCTGACGACGCCGAATGGTGGAGAAACACTGACGGCAGGAACTCCCTTAACAATCACATGGCAGACCAGCCCATCTGTTCAGGGCTCAGTAGCAAAAGTGATCCTGAAATATACGAAGAATGGTGGAATTACATGGAAAACTCTACAAAAAATTGATGGTGATCCGGGTAGTTTTAGTGGGACTGTGCCGACTGTCCCGAAACAAAAGAATAAATGTCGGGTCATGGTGGTCCTGAAAGATGCCACAGGGAAGACCATAGGCAAAGATACCAGCGATTTGTTCTTTTCGATTCAGCCATAGAACGCAAGCCTGAAGGACATGGGCCGGCCTTTTCGCCGGCCCATGTCCTTTGAAGGGCAGACATCGCAATTCTCTGATCTGTCATGACGGATAAAACACTTCCATTAGTCACAATCGCCATTCCTACGTATAACAGGGCGAACGGGTATCTGCGGAACGCTATCGAATGCGCACTGGGCCAGACCTATCAGGAGGTGGAGGTTGTGATCTCGGACAACTGTTCTTCGGATAACACCGAAGAGGTCGTCAAAGGCTTCCATGACCCGCGCATACGGTACTTCCGGCAGAGCACCAACATCGGGGCGAACAATAACTTCAATTTTTGTCTCGAAAAGGCTCAAGGCGACTATTTCTTACTTCTGCATGACGATGATCTGATTGACAGTGATTTTATAGACGTTTGCATGAAAGCGGCTGACTACAAAATCGGTGTTGGACTTATACGAACGGGCACGCGAGTAACCGATGCAGAAGGCCAGGCAATACGACTCTGCCCCAATATGGCTTCCGGATTTACAACGGATGAACTATTCAGGGGATGGTTTACAAATAAGACAACCTTCTATCTTTGCAGCACGTTATTTAATACGAAGAGGCTAAGAGAGATTGGTGGCTTCAAGTCAAAGCATAACCTTTTTCAGGACGTGATGGCCGAGCTCCGACTGGCAGCAAAATTCGGAAGAGCGGACGTTGCTGATATCAAGGCGGGCTTTCGAACCCATCCCGGCGAAATTACGTATTCTGTCAAGGTTGGACAATGGTGTGAAGATTCTCACATGTTGTTGGACTTGATGTGTGATCTGGCTTCAAAAGAAAATAAGCATCTGATAAAAAAAGAAGGCAGGCGATTCTTCGCACAGCTGAATTATAGACGAGCCTCGGCAGTTAAAGCGCCGATAAAGCGTGTTATCGCATACGGCGTCGTATTTCAGAGTTTTCGTTACCGGTACCTTCCTTCGGCTCATCATTTCCTTTCGCCTGTCTATAATATGTTGAACGATACCCCTCTATATAAGGGGCTACAGTCAATAAAAAGAATGATGGTAGGGAGCAGGGAGCAAGGAAAATCATTAGAATGAACAAAAAAATAAAAGTAAAACATTCCGGAATAATTAAACTGCAATTTTATGACGATTTTCCCGACGGTGCGTTGGTAATCGGCGAAGCCGGAAAAAGTGTCCCCTTCGAGATCAAGAGAATTTATTATATTACAAACTTGTCAAACCGGAAAGCGGTGCGCGGCAAACATGCACATAAGAAGTTAGACCAGTACATCTTCTGTTTAAGCGGCTCCTTTCGTTTACAGCTTGATGATGGGGAGACGAAACAGAACTTCATCATTGACAGTCCCTATTACGGAATACGTCTGGGTCCGAAATTGTGGCATACCATGACGAAATTTTCCCGGGATTGCGTTATTCTCGTCCTGGCTGATGATTATTATGACAAAAGCGACTATATCAGGGACTATAAACAGTTCATGGAATATGTAAAAGAGGACAAATAACATGGTCCCGTTTATAGATTTGAAAAGACGGTATGCACTCTACAAACAGGAAATAGATGATGTCATTGGGCGCGTTCTGAAGAGTGGCTGGTTTATTTTGGGGAAAGAGCTCGAGATGTTTGAGGCAAAGTTTGCTGAATATGTGGGTGCCCGCTACACAGTTGGTCTCAATTCAGGAACCGATGCAATCTTTTTGGCATTAAAAGCGTTGGGCATTGAACACGGAGATGAGATCATTACCGTTGCGAATACTGCAACCCCGACGGTGAGCGCAATCAGAATGGCGGGGGCGGTTCCGGTATTCGTTGATATAGACAAAGAAGATTTCACTATAAATCCGGAATTAATAGAAAAGAAGATCACGCTGAAAACCAGGGTAATCTTGCCGGTACATTTGTATGGGTATCCGGCAAATATGGAAAGGATAACGGAAATCGCCCAAAAAGAGAAACTGAAAGTTTTAGAAGATGCGGCCCAGGCGCAGGGTGCGGCATATAAGAATAAAATGGTCGGAACGATGGGAGATATCGGGTGCTTTAGCTTCTACCCGACAAAAAATTTGGGTGCTTTTGGCGATGCTGGTGCGATAGCTACCAACAGCAAGGAGGCAGCGGACGCAGTCAGACAACTGAGAAACTACGGCGAGGTTTCGAAATACAACAATGAGAGGGAGGGCGTTAACAGCCGGCTGGATGAAATACAGGCTGCGATATTGCATTGGGGTTTGGATAAATTAGATGCATGGAACGAAAAAAGAAAAGTGCTGGCAATGTTATATCTGAGCGAGCTTGAGGGATTGCCGCTGATCTTGCCACCCCATTCCGATAAGGATCATGACGTTGTATGGCACCTTTTTGTTGTGCGGAGCGAACGACGTGATGCATTGAAGGACTACTTGAAAAACAGAGGGATCGAGACGGCCATTCATTATCCGAAACCTATTTTTGAACAGACAGCGTATAAATTCCTCTGTGAGAGCGGCAATGGACTGCCGGTTACGACGAAGGTAATGGCCGACATATTATCTTTGCCGCTTTATCCCGAGATGCGGCAAGAGGAAGTGCTCGAGGTCTGTGCGGCTATAAAGTCATTTTATTCGCGCAAGTAAAAAATGAAGATTGCTTTTATCGTAGATCGTTTTCCCGTTGTCTCAGAGACGTTTGTCATTAACCAGGTGGCCGACTTGATGGATAGAGGGATTGAGGTTGAAATATATTCTTTTCACAAAGGGGACAAGGAAAATATTTCTCAGAGATACCATACCTATAACATGGCAGAGCTCGTTCACTATCTTGATACACCCAAAAACATTGTTACAAGACTGCGTAGTGCAATTCCCAAAATAGCACATGTTTTCGTTACTCATCCCCTTCTGCTATTTAAGATATTTAACATAAGAAGATATCGCCGGAAAGCATTATCACTGAGCTTATTGTTCTGGATCGAACCCTTTCTTGACAAAAAGTTTGATTTAGCGCATTGCCATTTTGGCACTGTCGCTAATAATTATTTAAGCATAAAAAAAATTCTTGGACTAAGACAAAAAATAGTAACAACATTCTATGGTTATGACGCAAGCCGCATATTTAATGAAAACCGGTCTGATTATTACGCCGAACTGAAAGAAGAATCGACCTTGTTTTTTGCAATGTCTCATAACATGAAGGAGAGACTCGTTGCTCAGGGCTTCGAAAAAAATAAAATAAAAGTTCTGCCGGTAAGCATTGATCTGCAATCCTATCCTTACAAAGAGAGAACCCCTCATGATGGAGAGCCGGTTAACATTATCTCTGTGGGCAGATTTGTAGAGAAAAAAGGGTTTGATGATCTTTTGCGTGCACTCGCTATCGTAAAGGAAAAAAGCAAGAAAGCTTTCAAATGCTACATCATTGGAGACGGGGTGATGAAGGATGAATTATTTGCCCTGACAGATCAATTGAAATTAAAGGACATTGTAGAGTATAAGGGTTTTATGAACATGGAAGCCATTATAACTTTTTTTATGGGCATGCATGTATTTGTCCAACCATCTAAGACAGCCCGGAACGGAGACATGGAGTAAGAGGACATGAATACAATCATTTCTCAGGCGTTGGCAACAGGAATGCCTGTCATCGCAACGAGGCACAGCGGATTGCCGGATCAGATTATTGACGGCAGGAATGGCTTCTTAGTGGACGAAGGCGACTATGAGGCATTGGCAGAGAGAATTTTGTACTTCATGGAGCACGGCGAAATATGGCCGCAATTTGGTTCCTTCGGCCGCCTCCACGTTCAGGATAATTATGGCGCCGACAGATTAATTGACAGCCAGATACAGTATTACGAAGAGATGGCGCACGTGAATGACAGGGTCTGATATCTTTAAGATCGTATGCTGTATCTCAGGGAAGGTATCTACGAAAGTGCGGGGTTGCCCCTCATGAAGACATATCTTGACCTCATAATCCGTATTGCTGCAGACCCTGGTTTTGCCGTACATTTAGGCATTACAGCTATGACTGCATCCACGCTTTTCTGCGCTTCGGGAAGATACAGGACAGTTATCGTTGATAATGGCGACGGCCATTTATAATGAAGATGCCGGACGAAATGAAAGCAGACCATAAGCTCCAGTTTATATTTATATGGCGACTCAATGATTGGGGGCTTTATAACCGCAGACATGAGGCTTTTGCACGGGATATTGCAAAAAGAGATAGTGTCGAAAGAGTATTGCATATAGAGCATATCAGCATAAAGGGCATTATCTACCTGATGCTGAGATGGCTCCAGGAAAAGAACAGCGCATTAAAAAAGATATATGCAGGGCAAATTAAAAAAGGGGTTTCTCTATGGCCTGTCGCTGTCGATAAGTCGAATAAATTATTTGTCTATAGTGTTGTTCTCGTCTATGTAGGGAGGAGCGCAGTATTCGTAGGAATTAATGATTTTGTGAAACGGCAGCAATACAAAATGCTTAATAGGTTTATCAAGCATTCATCGGGCAGAAAAATACTGTTTGCGTATCCGCCGTCAATATTTATGCCCGACGCAATAGAAGCTATTAACCATGATGTTCTCATCGCTGATCTGGTGGATGATGATATCAGCAGGACAGAAGATATGGCTAAAAAGAAGGAGCTTGTTGACAATTACAAAAAAATACTTCCGAACTGCAACTGGATATTTGCAACGTCACCGTCATTCAACATGAGTGAATACCGAGATTATGCACAGCGAGAAATAGATTATCTTCCCAATGGAGTTGATTGCGGCGATCATATAGAGACGCTTCAGAAGGCTCATGATAAGAAAAATGATCGCAAAACAATTGCGTATATTGGGATATTGAACAAAGAAGTGGATATGGAGTTGTTGGAATTTATCATCCGCAATAATACTGAGGTTAATTTTATGCTCATAGGCTGGGCGACAGATGAATGCTTAAAGGATATCAACATGCTGACTGCCGAATATGATAACCTGGCTTACCTCGGCCCGAAAGGCCATTATGAGGCTGCCGAGATTATGAGAAAATGCGACGTGCTGATAAACATCAAAAACAATGATCGAACGACAGCGGGGGCTGATGCTATAAAAATATATGAATACCTGGCGACAGGGAAGCCGATAGTAGCTACACCTATGCCACCTGCCGACCGCTTCGCAGAACTGATATATGTTACATCAGATAAGTTCCAATACTCGCAATATATCAGGGATGCCCTCCGGGAAAATGATAGTGACATGCGCAGGAAAAGGATAGAAGTTGCACGAAGAAACACCTGGCATAACAGGGTAGATGTAATACTTGAAAGGGTATTGGAACTGTTATAGCATATGATAGATTTAAGCGTCATCATAGTTTCTTGGAATACAAGAGAGTTACTGAGAGAATGTCTTGCATCCCTCAATCGATTTACGAAAGGCATCACGTTTGAAGTGTTTGTTGTTGATAATGCCTCGTCAGATGGCAGCGCTGATATGGTAAATAGAGACTTTCCTCAGGTCAAGCTAATTCAAAACGAGAAGAATGCCGGTTATTCCAGGGCGAATAACCAGGCGATAAAAGATTCAAAAGGAAGATATGTCGCACTTCTGAACCCGGATACAGTCCTCATTGAGGAAGTATTCTCACCATTAGTAGAATATGCTGACCGGCATGATGATATTGGCGCTATCGGACCTAAGGTGTTATGCAGGGACGGCAAGACAGTCCAGAATGTTTGCGCAAGAAACTTGCCGAACCTCTATTATGACTTCTGTCGTCTCTCAGGATTGTCCAGAAGGTTCTCCGGAACGCAACTGTTCGGCGGCGAATACCAGTCCTACTGGGACCATCAGACCTCGCGATATGTTGAAGGTCTTCTTGGTGCGTGCATGCTCGTTAGAAAAACGGCAATAGATGAAGTCGGCTTGATGGACGAAAAGCAGTTTATGTATGGTGATGAAATAGACTGGTGCAGAAGACTGCTTGATGCCGGGTGGGGCATTTACTATGATGCAGATGCATCGATCATCCACTGTGGCGGCGAGAGTTCAAACCAGGTGAAAGTGTTTGCGGGCGTTGAAGCTGAAAAAGCCCTAAAATATTATTACTGGAAGCACAACGGACAATGGTACGCACTGCTATTTTCTCTGGAGTTAGGCATATTGACCTTTGGAAAGTATGTCTGGAGCGTCCTGTTTAAGAGTAAAAGTCCCCGGGTCAAAGAACTCATGAACATCTATAAAAGTACCTTTACCTGGTCCTTCAGGGAATTATTAAGGACCCCGAAATAGTATAGATGTTTCTTACCCTAACTACCCGACTCACTACCCCACGGGGGTGGGTGTTCACATAGGGGTATCGGCACGGTGACCAGACCGGGTCACCCCAAGCGGAGAGGTCCGCTCAAGGCCGATGTGTGTTGAACAAGATCATCATGGATAAAATAAGAAATATGACAGGAGCATTTTCCGTGAGCAGGAATCATGACAACAGCCTTACCGTTTCCCTTTTCCTTGGGCTGCTGCTTCTCGTTACTACACTTACCATAGAAGCAAAAATAGGGTTGATCGTCCTCGCAGCCATAGTGTTACTGATGACCGTGCTGCTCCGGCCGGATATCATTTTTCTATTAATGATATGCCTGTTCTCGATCGAGGGTTTTTCAGCACTCGAAAGCGTTTCCTATCCAAAAATCCTGGGAGTTCTCTTAACGCTCGGCTTGGCTCTAAGGCTGGCTATGAACAGGGAAGCAATACCCAAAGACAATGCATACATATATTTTTTCTTCTTTTTTGCTGGCAGCATAGTTTCGTTCGCGTTTTCGAAAGTTCTCTCTGTAAGCATTCAGATATACATAACCTACATTTCACTGTTCTTTCTCTATATCTTTACCCGATATTTTATAAAGAACCTCGACGATCTCCATAGGGCGTTAAGCTATATTTTTATCAGCACCGTCCTCGCATTTGCCGTTGTTCAGGTTATGGGATTTTCAATTCGACATAATGCTTCATCCCGAATCAGCAGCGGGATGGGCGATCCGAATGAATTTGCATCTTATATATTGGTATTAATTCCCCTCGTTTTATACCGGATCATGAATAGTTCCGGTACCCTTAGAAGAATACTACTCTGGGGAATCTTTTTCTGTTTTATTCTGCTCCTTGGGATGACCGGTTCAAGGGGCGGAATATTGGGTTTTCTGGGCGCTTCGGCAATCCTGATTTATCATTACGCCATGGGTAGATTGCGGCAGATAATATTGTTGCTCATACTGGTGGCGACTGCAGCTTTTTTCTTTATCCCTGAGGAGTTATGGGTTCGAGCATCTACGGTCACGCAAACGCACGGAGAAGATTCGTCCATTTCGATAAGGTTGAATAATTACAAGGCCGCAATAGCCATGTTTGTAGACCATCCTATAGCCGGAGTCGGGCTCTATAACTTCAAGTTTAATAGTAACGATTACGGTATTCCGGGACAATTATTGGTAGTCCACAATACTTATCTTGAAATGTTAACCGGTGGGGGCGTGCTCAGTTTTACGCCATTTTTAATAATTTTAATAATCTGCTGGAGAAAACTAAGGTTGAAAACGCATTATGACAAGAATATGCGGAATCTTGTCATTTGTCTGAAGGCGTCATTTGTCTCAATATTGATTACTTCTTATTTCCTTTCAGCTGATCATAAAAAAATATTGTGGTTTTTGCTTGCCCTTATCTCCTCATCCTATTATATTGCTGCAAGAAATAAGAATGAAGACCCCTTAAAGCAGGATAATTGAAGTGAAATTGACGATAGCACAGTTTACTTCAAGTCTTCAACTTGCGGGACAGGAGCGAGTTGCTGTAGATCTCGCAAAGGCGTTTCACGCTCAGGGGCATATATCCATGGTATGCACCATGGTAACAGGGGGTGAACTTGTTCAGGAACTTGATGCAGCCGGCATTCCTTTTCATTGCTTTCACGCTAAGGGAGGCTGTGATGTTAGGTCAATACTCAGCGTCATCCGTTACATTAGGAAATTCAATGTTGACGCGGTCATCACACACGGTAATTTCAGGCTGGTTCCAAGAGTTGCGGCAATACTTTCGAACGTACCTGCATTTATTCATGTTGAACATAATGTTTCGCATACTAAGGCATATATGCAGATTCTCCTTAACAGATTGCTTACGCTCTTCACGGACAAGATCGTATGCATCTCTCGAAGTTCGCAAGCCTCTCTGTTGGAGATCGAGAGGACGGACCCTTCCAAGGTGGTTGTCATTCCCAATGGTCTGAGCACAGACAGATTCGGGCATGAGAAAGACACGACAGTTGCGAGGGACGGGACGCTGAGGGTGGGGATCGTTGGGCGGTTTAGTGAACAGAAAGGGCATACATATTTTGTAGATGCAGCGGCAATAATCGTACGCGCATATAAGAATGTGGAATTTGTATTCGTCGGAGACGGAGAGTTAAGGCCGATGATTGAGGAGAGAGTGCATTCATGCGATATTGAATCATACTGTCGTTTTATCGGGGTCAGGAATGATGTGCCTTCCCTACTTAAGACGTTTGATGTGTTTGTACTTTCCTCGCTGTGGGAAGGGCTGCCAATCAGCCTTCTGGAGTCACAGTACTTTGGCGTTGCATCAGTCGTGACAGACGTGGGCGGCAATCCCGAAGTTATAAAGGATAGCTGTAACGGCCTCCTTGTGCCGGCACGAGACCCTGATGCGCTCGCAGGCGCCATTTTGAGATTGTTGACGGATGACGTGCTGAGACGAGACCTCGGTAAACGGGGAAATGAGGTTTTTCATTCGAAATATTCAGTTGACAGCATGGCAACTTCTTATCTTGATGTAATAAAAGAAATAATATCCAGCAAAAGAAACAGGACACAAGGGAGAGCCGATTGTGCGGCTGACTAATACCGGATTGCACTACGGTCCTTAGACTATGAAAAGGCTCGCGATTATCACTGCAAGAACACCCTATGGCACAGGGGAGACTTTCATCCTGACGGAGATAATGGCGATTAAAAAAGCGGGAGAGGATTTTCTTGTAGTACCGAGAGACACGGCAGCTAAGGTGTTCCATAAGGAAGCCGAAGATATAGCAAAATATGCGATGTGTGCCCCTTTGCTCAGTGTTGCGATTTGCCCTGCATTACTTCGCTTCATCGCAACACAACCTCTTACCTTTATAGCGATTCTCAATCGAGTGATCCTTAAGGCGAGGAATATAAAGATCGCCATGAAAAACCTAATAGTACTCCCCAAGAGCATATATCTTTCATATGTTCTTGAAAAAGCCGATGTTTCACATATTCACTGTCATTGGGCTTCAACCACTTCAACCATGGCGTATATCATATCTCTGATTACGAAGATCCCTTGGAGTTTCACTGCCCACAGGTGGGATATAACGGAAAATAATCTTCTAAGTATCAAGTGCAGAACCGCGGCGTTCATCCGGACGATCAGTCAGTCCGGCCGGGATGAAATGCTGCAAATCATCAAGGACGGTTCACTTGCTCATAAGGTGAGTGTCATGCATATGGGAGTGTTTATGCCGGAGTCGCACACTACCACACGTGACATATCGAACGTTTTTACTATATTGTGCCCGGCCAATCTGGTACTGGTCAAGGGGCATAAATATTTAATTGAGGCCTGCAGAATATTAAAGAACAGAGGTAGAAGGATTAAATGTCTTATTGCTGGAGATGGACCGCTTCAGGATGAATTAAAGGCATATGTTAAGGAACTTGATCTTACCGATATGGTTGAGTTTGCCGGACGTCTCGCCCATGAGACAATACTGAGCCTCTACGAGCAGCAGGAAGTGCATGCCGTCATACTACCGAGCATTCAGACAGCGGATGGGGAGAAGGAAGGAATCCCGGTTGCCCTGGTGGAAGCGATGGCATACAGCATACCCGTAATATCTACTAAGACCGGCAGTATTCCGGAATTAATCGGGGATGGCAGCGGTATCATGGTAGAGGAAAAGGATGCCATGGCAATTGCCTTTGCGATTGAGAAATTATCGGTTACTGCAGACTACTATGCGGCTGTCGCCAAGAGGGGCAGGAATAAGGTCGAAAAAGAATTCAATGTGATGACAATCACTCGGAATCTGATGGAAACCATATGTGCGTAAAACCGGTGCGTCATGAATATAATGGAGATATGATATGACATTTATTATTCATACCCAGTACTATCCGCCGGAAACAGGCGCCCCGCAGGGGAGACTTTCGGAGTTGGCCGAGAGGCTGGTGCTGAACGGGCATGAAGTCACTGTTATAACTGCGCTACCGAACTATCCTATCGGTAAATTCTATCCGGGATATGGAGGACTGCTCAGGCGTGAGATGCGAAATGGCGTATCGATAATCAGAACCTGGATTTATCCAACGAAAAGCGTAAAGCTGATACCTCGACTATCTAACTACTTTTCATTCGTCTTCTCGTCGTTAATTTTGGGTGCCGCACTGCTGCCGAGGGCTGACTTCCTTTTCACGGAAAGCCCCCCCCTGTTCTTAGGAATCGCCGGGTATTTATTGAGCCGGCTCAAAGGAGCACGATGGATTTTCAATGTTTCTGATCTCTGGCCTGAATCCGCGGTCCGACTCGGAGTGGTCGGCAAAGGTTTATCTCTGACGTTGAGCGAACATCTTGAGTTGTTCTGCTATCGGAAGGCTGCGCTGGTAAGCGGCCAGAGCAAGGAGATCTTAAAGGGCGTGACCATGAAAGCACCGAAAACCCTGACATATCACTTCTCGAATGGCGTAGATTCAGGCCGCTTTACGCCCGAAATGCGGTCAGTCGAACTTCATGGGCAGTTGGGCGAAGGGGCTGAATGCGTAGCCATCTATGCCGGACTGCACGGAATAGCGCAGGGGCTTAACCAGATAATAGAGGCTGCAGGAATGCTGCGTGACCTGAAGGGAAAGCTGAAAATCGTTTTCATTGGAGATGGTCCGGAGAAAGGTTCTCTGATGCAACAGGCCCGGGGGCTTGATATCATCACCTTCTTCCCCCCGCGAAACAAGGAAGAGATACCGCAACTTCTTGCTTCGGCAGACATAGCGATCATACCGTTAAAAATATATATTCCGGGAGCAGTTCCTTCCAAGATCTATGAAGCCATGGCGAGCGCACTGCCTCTCATTCTCGTAGCAAAGGGCGAAGCTGCGACCATTGTCCATGAGGCTGATGCAGGAATCGTCGTGCCGCCAGGTGAGGTGGCTGCAATAGCTCAGGGTATTAGGCGACTTTTCTCGAGCAGGGAGCTTCGGCAAAGACTTGGCGAAAACGGAAGAAGCGCGGCGGTGAAAAGATTCGAACGAAAGAAAATTATTGTAAACCTGTTACATTTTCTGGAGGAACATTCATGATGATCTGCAGCGTGGTAGGAGCTCGCCCCAATTTCATGAAAATGGCCCCGATTATTCATGAGATGCGAAAGAGGGGCTTTGAACAGCTACTTGTGCATACCGGACAGCATTATGATGAAAAAATGTCTCAGGTATTTTTTGACGAATTGAATATGCCTGCCCCTGATATATATATGGGCGTCGGGGCAGACACGCATGCGCGTCAAACTGCTAAAATTATGATAGGATTTGAAGAATTCTGTTTTGAGAAGAAACCGGGCTTGGTGATCGTAGCCGGCGATGTAAACTCTACTGCGTCAGTAGCTCTTGTATGTTCGAAGCTTCAAATACCTGTTGCGCACGTCGAAGCGGGTCTTCGTTCTTTTGATCGGACCATGCCTGAGGAAATTAATAGGATTGTGACTGATCACCTTTCCGATCTTCTGTTTACCACCGAGGTCAGCGGCAATGAAAATCTCCGGAAAGAGGGGATTCCCGAGGAAAAAATATATTTTGTTGGGAATTGCATGATTGACAGTCTGTATAAATACCTGTCTCGAGCTATTGATCAGCAACCGTGGAGCAACTTCAATCTTGACCCACGGCACTACGCGCTCATCACCTTACATCGTCCATCAAATGTTGATGATCTGAAAAACCTTGACTATCTCATAGACATTGTTAATGGCGTTAGTAATACCTTGCCGCTTATCTTTCCCGTTCACCCCCGTACTAGGAAGCAGCTTTTGTTTTGTAAAAGACCTCTGGCAGAAAGAGTTATTCTCTGTGACCCGTTGCCTTATCTTTCTTTTTTGGGCTGCATGGCTAAAGCATCTTTTGTCTTAACGGATTCGGGTGGTATTCAAGAAGAGACTACGGCTCTTGGAGTTCCATGCTTAACAATGAGAAACAATACCGAGCGGCCATCAACCGTTAACAAGGGAACCAATATACTGGTGGGAAATGAGCGTCAAGAAATATTAGCGTCTGTAGAGAAAATACTGTCGGGAAAGTTCAAGAAAGGAGAGAAACTACCGTTGTGGGATGGTAATGCTGCGCAAAGGGTGGTAGACATTATTGAGTTAAAATATACTGAGAAATGTCTCTAGCACGAGTCTAGCGTATTTTAACTTGCAATTCCCCGTGGTTCTTGCCACGGGATCTCCTTGTAGAATCTAATGCTGGATGTAAGAAGAGGACATCATTGTGTATGGCAAGCATTATCATGTCGTATTTCCTATGAAATATCGGGAAATGCAATTGGACGGAGAAGTTACGAAAATAATCACCGAAACGGCCAGGGGATCGAAGAGCGATAAGATATTGAGATGGAGCGACCAGGATGCGACAGAGAACATAGCCATCTGCTGTGCTCAGCCCATGCGAAAAGAGCACCAGAGCAGTTGGTAAGGATATTCAAGAGCATCGCGGCGAAGGAAATATTTCAAAGGAAGCCTGCAATAAAGAAGTCACTTTGGGTGGGGAGCTCTGGACAGATGGATATTATGTCGGAACGGTGGGAGAAAGAGGGAATTGGACAGTCGTGGAGGACTACATAGTAAAGCAGGAGGAGCCGAAAGAGGAACATCGGCAAATGGGACTTTTCAAGTAAATAGATACCCTGCGGTCTCTGCCGCGGGGTTATTCATTGGACGTTAGAAGAAAATGATTAAGGAAAATGGCCAGATCACCTTTGGACTGTGTGGAGAAATAATTGAATAATCAGCGGGAAATCGAACGAATTGCCAAAATATATCGACAGAGGAAAGAGACAATTAATCCCCATATCTATTCCTTTTTTAATTCTGGTAACCTTTTTACCAACCAAAGTAGAGAAAGGAACATTCTTAGTGCGCTCAAAAAATATGGCATTACCTCACTAAAAGGTGAAAGAATACTTGACATTGGATGTGGCACAGGTTGTGAAATAAGAAATTTCGTGAGATATGGAGCAATGCCTGAAAACTGTTTTGGAGTTGATCTTTTACAAGATAGAATTGACAGCGCATGTGCTATATCTCCTAATATTCATTTTAGATTAGCAAATGCAGAAAGATTACCTTATGAAGATAATTATTTCGACATAATTCTTTTATTTACAGTCTTGACTTCAATTTTTGAATTGTCTATGAAAAAAAATATCGCAATGGAAGCTTTAAGAGTTTTAAAGCCCAGCGGACTAATTATTTACTACGATTTCTACTATAATAATCCTAAGAACAGAAATGTGAAAAAGGTGAAAAAGAGTGAAATCTATGAGCTCTTTCTTGACTGCGACATAGAGCTTAAAAGAATTACTCTTGCTCCACCTCTTGTTCGGATGATAGCCCCCTATTCATATTTGGCGTGCTATATTCTCGAGTGTTCAAGAATTATCAATACTCATTATTTAGGAATTATAAGTAGAAGTCATTACTGTCCGGTTAAAATAGAACACCCTGAAGGGCCCCTTCTTCTTTGATTTTCAGTTTGTCTGGGTTCATGATAAAAAAATCAATGAGGGTCTTCCACTCAAAAAGCAATCCCAAAAACGCAGCTGATCTGCAGCAACGAGAAGCCGTATTTTGTCTGGTATTTGATGTAGGTCAAAAGCAGGTAGTAATACATCGCCACCAAGGTTTGCGTCAGCACGGCGTTCTTGCTGGTACCCAGAAAGGACTTGATCTTCAGGTTCTGCTTGATCCATTTGAAAAACAGCTCTATCTGTCAGCGGGACTTGTATATCTGGGCTATCGTCGTTGCTGCCGGCCTGAAATTATTCGTAAGGAATGTCAGCGTCTTCTGCCTTTCTTCATCGTAATACCTGATCAATCTGTGTTCTTTTGAGTATTTGGACTTTGTCAGCGGTCCTTGGAGAGAAATGCTTTCATCGCAGTACCCTTTTGCCGGAGATTGGATGCTGTCCGAGGGCCTGGGCAAGGTCTGGTCTTTAGGCACGCGCACATCGTGTTTCTTCCCGTCGGTGACGGTCAGAAATGTCGGCAATGCCCGGAGTGGTAATAGAGGAGACCTCTACCCTAAAAACTGTGCC
>DKBO01000204.1 GCA_002448975.1 Nitrospiraceae bacterium UBA6898 | reverse complement strand
ACAAAACCGATCAGCCTCTTGTCGCTGTCAGCGACCACAACGGAGCGGTACTCGGACTCCAGAATACACTTTCTCAGCTCGGTGATCGGCGTATAAAGGCCGACGGAAGAGATGTTCCTACACATGATCACACCGACCGGCTCTGACATGGTCATGAGCTGCACTGTTGCAAAGGCGGCATGGGGGGAAGAGATGATCACGGTACCGCGCTCCTGGGCGGCTGCGACCACATCCGTTCCGACGGGCATGGAGTCGGTCACGATAAGTGCTGAACAGCCCATGCGGACCACGTCGAGCTGGATGTCCTGCTGGTCGCCGGTTATAACGATGTCTCCTGGACCTATCCGGTTGAGAACGGTCCCCTTCTGCATCGCTGCAGTGACGACCCTTCCGGACAGGTATTCCGTTCGCTTGGTGTTGCTGATCATCCGTCCGTCGAGGGTCTTAATGAAGATATCAAGGTTTATCGGCATCTCCGAAAGATCAGAAAATCCGACGCTGTCCATGTAATGTTTTGCGATGTCTTTCAGTCCGACGAGGCCGATCACNNTGGATGGAATCGCGCAGATTTATGGAGATGGGTTTTTTCATCTCAAGATCGGCAACGGTAGCTGCGATGCTCTCCATCTCGTTCGGGACCGGAACGTCGAACCGGTCAAGGATGAACCGGGTCTCCTCGTTGATCTTGCCTGCCCGTGCCGGCATGTAGAAATAGCGCCTGTCCGTGACGTTTTTGAAATGAGCGTACGCGATCGCTGAACAGACNNATGGACCGGTCATAGGTGCGCTCAAATTCTGCAGTGAAAAAACATGCAGGCAGTTCGTCGTTCTTCCGGTGATGATGCAGGCATTCGCAGCACTGGTATTTTCGGGGACAGGGCTCATACGTGCAGGTGCAGCGGGTCCTGTTCTGTGCCGTAATGCATTCCATATATGCCTCCTGTGCACATGATTCCTCTCTGATGATAGCATCTTTACTTGCCGATACAGAAGCTGCTGAAGATGGCATCAAGGATATCATCGGTCGTTATGGCGCCGGTGATCTCACCGATCCGGTCCAGCGCATCCCTGCTCTCGATGGAAAAGAGCTCGAGCGGTTCTCCCCGCGACAGCAGTGCAGCAGCCTTTTCCAGTGATCCCTCTGCCCGGTCAAGTGCCAACTTGTGGCGTATGTTCGTTACGACAACACCATCGCGTTCCTCTTTCCATGCGCCGAGATGCGATGCAAAGATATGCTGCTTGAGTTCGTCCACTCCCTTGCCGGTGACCGCCGAAAGGTGCAGGTGTGGCATGCCTCCTGCGATGACAGGATCAAGCGTGATCTTCTGCGGAAGGTCTGCCTTGTTGATGATTGCAGCAGCATGCTTGCCGCTGATGACCGTCAGAAGGTCAAGGTCTTCCTGCCTGAGCGGTTCGCTTCCGTCGAACAGGGCTATAATATAATCCGCGTGTCCGATTGCCTGAAGGCTTCTCCTGATGCCCTCCTGCTCGATGACCTCTTCGGAATTCCTTATGCCTGCCGTGTCCGTGATCCTTACCGGCAGACCATTGATGTTCAGATAATCCTCTATCAGGTCGCGCGTTGTGCCCGGCAGGGCGGTTACGATGGCGCGGTCCTTCTGCAGCAGGGCATTCAGCAGTGATGACTTGCCCACGTTCGGCCTGCCGACGATCGCAACGGAAAGCCCGTCGCGGAAAAAGCGGGCCTCATGGAAGGTCTCAGAGAGCCTCCTGATCTCCGCGATGATTCCTGTTAGCCGGCCCTGAATATCCTCTTTTGCGACATGTTCAATCTCGTCCTCCGGAAAGTCAAGATATGCCTCGACAAAGGCGCTTGTTTCTATCAGCCCGATGCGGATCTCCGCAAGTTTCCTGGTCAGACCTCCCTGCAGCTGTTCCCCGGCGATCCTCATGCTCTCAGCGGTCTTTGCCGTGATAACATCAAGAACTGCCTCGGCCTGGTCCAGATTTAACCTTCCGTTCAGAAATGCCCTTTTGGTAAACTCTCCCGGATCTGCAAGCCGCGCACCCCGCTTGATCACGAGCTCGAGTATGCTCCGGACCGCCACCATGCCGCCATGACAGCTTATCTCTACGACGTCCTCCCGTGTATAGGTGTTCGGTGCCCTCATGACCGTGACAAGGGCTTCGTCTACCGCCCTGCCATCGGCCGGATCTATTACCTGGCCGTAGATCATCTGGTGGGATGGTGATGCCGAAGGCCCTGCCCCGTTTCGGGAACGGAAGATGCCGTCTGCTATCGAAGCGGCCTTCGACCCGGTCAGACGAACGATGCCGATCCCCGCCAGCCCGACCGGCGTTGAGATGGCCGCGATGGTGTCGTTGATATCGTTCATAGATCAGAGCTCTTAGCAGATGGTGAAGAAATCATAATGTTATTATATAAAAGCGGGAGAAAGTCTGCAGGAAATGAACCACGCGTTATGAACTACGAGCAACCTGCCCTGTGCTAACCTGCCTGCTCTTTTGCGAGGCTTCTGTTGACGAAGATCTGCTGAATGATTCCCAGGATGTTGCTCACGAGCCAGTAGAGCACCAGCCCTGATGCAAAGTTCAGAAACATGAAGGTGAAGATGACCGGCATCATNNATCAGCATGGTCAGCCCCATGAGGATCGGGAGCGGGCCCAGAGCAAACCCTCCAATAATGGGCAGCGCTGCAGGGATGTGACCGAGCAGGGTGTCAGGAGCAGAAAGGTCGGTTATCCAGAGCATGAACGGAGCGCCCCGCAGTTCAATGGAAATGAGCAGCACCTTATAAAGCGCGAAGAAGACCGGTATCTGCAGCAGCATGGGCAGACATCCTCCCAGAGGACTTACCTTGTGCTTCTTATAAAGCTCCATCATCTCTTTCTGCATCTTCTGGGGATCTTTTTTGTATTTTTCCTTGATTTCGTTCATTTTGGGCTGGATCTCCTGGAGCTTTTTCATGGACTTCTGGCTCTTGCTGAGGAGCGGGATGAACGGTATCCTTGTCGCAATCGTGATCATGATGATCGACCAGCCATAGTTCCCGAGGAAGGAGTTGAAGAACTTGAGCACCCAGAAGAGCGGACGGGCGATGATCGAGAAGAAGCCGTAGTTTATGATATGCTCCAGCCCAAGATGAAGCGCCGCAAGCCGGTCATGCTCCTTTGGCCCGGTGTAAAGGTGGAATGTGTTCCTGCCGTCTTTTGCCTTGAACGCAATGATCGCGGAATCGTTCACAACGAGCGCCCGCGCTTCTTCCACCGGCGATGCCGGGACCAGTGCGGAGAAGAAATATTTATCCTCTTGGGCGATCCATTTGAGGTTCTCCTTAAAGGATTTCGGCTCCTTTAGTGCAGATGCTTTCAACTCGGTGAGGTCATTTCCGATGAGCAGTATCGGGCCAACATGGACAGAGGGGTCATGTTCGAAGATCCCCAAGTCGCTGCCGAGGGTTATCCAGTATTCGCTGAGGCCGGCGACCTCGTCGGTCAGATCGACTTTATAGGTGTCTGCAAAAAACGTGTAAGTCCGGCGGACCGACCTTCCGTCTTTGGCGTATTCAAAAACCAGCGAGCCTTCCCTGTGTGAGCTGTCGAGGGTCAGGTTCGAGCCCGATACGGAAAAATTCACCTTCGCCAGATCAAAGGTGCTGTCCGTGCCGATGCCGATCGCGGGAACAGCCCCGGGCTTCCTGAGGAGGACGACATCGTTGCCCGCCTTATCCTTATACTGCTTGATGGTCCAGGACTTGATCGTACCGCCCCGGGAGGTAAAGACTGCCTTGTAGAGGTCATTTTCGACGGTGATCTCTCTTTCATCTGCCGTTATGGTTTCGGCGACAGGTTGTGCCGGAGCAGCCACAGGTGCTGCATCGTTCTTTTTATCCAATGCCGGTTTCGGTTCGGGGACAGTCGGCTGCTGGGAGGGAAAGAGGAACTGATATCCCACGATGATGAGGAACGAAAGTACAACCGCTATGACTGTTCTGTTATCCATAGGTTATTTGACGGGGTCGAAGCCGCCTTCATGGAAGGGGTTGCACTTCAATATTCTGCGGGCGGCAAGGGCGGAGCCTTTAAGTGATCCATATTTACGGATCGCTTCCATAGCATATTCCGCGCAGGTGGGTGTGAACCTGCAGTTCGACGGCATGAGCGGTGAAACCGCGTATTTATAGATCTTGATGATTGCGAGTAACAGTTTCTTCATGGTTCAGTC
>DKBO01000142.1 GCA_002448975.1 Nitrospiraceae bacterium UBA6898 | reverse complement strand
TCCGGTAAACCCGGGGGGATTCATGCATGCCCGTGGGTATCTATTTGAAGAAATATATAAATTGTTAATTGAAAGTTCACGTTGACAATTCAGGCAGAGGCTTTTAACCTAATAAAAATAACTATGCGCGCTGCCATACTCCGGCATGAGGCAAAGGAAAACAAGGTGAAGATAATTACGGGGGAGGATACAACCATGCAGAGCTGCAACACGGCAAGCCTTTCATGATATGACACATTCAAGATTCTTTCAGTTATCTCTCTTCTTTCCCCTCATCCTGTGGGCTCTTGGTCTGTTCGGATATTCATTGGTCTTCAAGCAAGGCTATGACTTTGTTGCGAAAAATATGTTCGACGCGCTTCGTGTCTTTGTCCCCTATCTTATCTTCGCTGCGGCAGTATGGCAAATTGCGAGAAACAAACCTTACAGGGCACTGGTTTTTCTGGTTTTTGTCGTGCCGATCGTCTGGGGAATCTTTTTCACCCTTTGCTATATGCCCTACTCCTATTTCAAGGAGAAGATGCTGGATTGGTATATCCTCTGCATCATGGGTTTTTGGGCTACCTTTGTGGCATATCTTGCCGAAATCATCCCTTACCTTATTCTCGTGACATTCAAAGAAAATTTCACAAGCCGGACGGCGGACGACAGCCTCTCATCACCGCTCGATCATACTCCTGCATCTCCGGAAAGATCTTAGCTATTTGCCGGTGGCATGTAAAAGTTCGTGCGTAGTTTCTTTCCTGTCCATGACCACACAAAAAAGGAGAGCGTCTGTGACGATTGCAGTTTATCCTTCAGTGTGGTCCGACAATGTTCCCGTTATTTTGTTCTCGATCAGGCACTGAAGCATTTCTAATTCGTCGGCATCAAACCAGGTTATGCGACACATGTTACAGCGATCGATCTCGATAAGGTAAGCTCCACTGTAAAATGTTCTGAACATGACGTTGCCGCATTTCTGACACCTGTTGCCCGCCTTCTGCCGGGTGTCCCTGCCAGTAACCTTGCTAATTGTCATGGCCCGCTGATTGTCCCTGAGAACAGCGCACGCTAATGCCTTCACCCTGTCGGTGCATTTCTTCTCCTGTCGCGCAATGATCCGAGGGATTTTGTCATTCTCCACCAGTGTTCCACCGCAGGAAACGCACTGATGGACCTGAGTTCCTTCATACTCGATCCTCTGGAGCGGCTGGCTGCAGTTCGGGCAGATATAGCCCGAAGACGACCCCATGCGGAGACTGAGCGCACCGGTGATAAACTCACAGTCCGCAGCGCGGAAGGCAGGTCTGCCGTCCTCTCCGGACAGCCAGGTGCGGGCCGTGAGCCACGGCATGGCCGACAGCTGTGCGAGGCTGAACGGTCCCTGCCACTGCCCTTTATTGTCGAGTGCATAATAGCTGCCGCCAGCACCTCCCCCGTCACTTTCGTCCGCTTCACCAGGCTGGCCCAGGATTGCCACAAAGTCATCGTATGTCCGGTGTGCGTACCTTAGTATAGCGTGAATACGTTTTTTCATCGGTGGATGAGTCGAAAGCAGGTCAGCGAGCCATCCTTCGGATTCGTCACGCGAATCCACGGGGCTGGTGATACAGAGCATCTCGAGCCCACTGCTGATCATGCCGCCGCCACTCCAGTTCCGTGAGATGATATGAAGGGCCTCGGCAAGTGCGATCGGGTTTTTCGTCATCCTGACCGCTGCCGCATCGGCACGGTACTCACGCTCTCGTGAGATGAACATGCTCAGCAAATTACTGAGGTTCAGGAGTGCGAAGAAGGCAAAGAAGTCAGGCTGATACAGGGTTTGTCTGCCGTCGTCCGACCACGACCTAAGCTGGTCCAGGAGCGACGCGTACACCCCGAATAAACTCGTTGCGATTGTGGTCTCAAGGCAGTCTCCGGAGATGACATGATAGACCTCGTGTGCGATAACCGCCTCAAGTTGCGGCCGGGTCAGGCGTGACATAAGTCCTTCGGTGATCGCGATCACCGCGTTACCCTTCAGATCTGCAGCGGCAAGCGCGTTAAGAGAGAGGCTCGGTATGACCAGACATTTTATCTTCTGCAATTTCGTGAGCAGCCTCACCTCCTGCGTCACGTTCAGCAGCCTCTGGTGCACAACATCTTCAGGGTCCGGATTTCCCGCTTTCAGCGTTCTTACGACTGAATCGAGCACGGTCGAGATCGATATCCAGAAATGGGTAGACGCAATGGCGAGCGCGCTGACGATGATTACGGCAAACGGTACATACGGTGATCTGCAAGAACTCTCTGCGGCGAAGCGGAATGGCAGCGTGACGAGGAAGATGAGAGCATAAAGTGCAAGTGCGATAAAGAGGTACAACGACAGCAGAATAGTAAAGAGGAGGCCGATACGCCATCTCTTTCGTCGTTCGATATCGATGACGGTAAGGGGCATGCTGGACCGGAAGGTTACGGCTGCATCGCCGCAGCAGGAAGCGGCCTGCGTTCAGCTGTTGATGCAGAAAAATATTCCACACCCGTGAACCCGAAGAGTGATGCAATGACCGCGTCCGGAAAAACCTGAAGCAGGGTCATGTAGTTTGCTACAAGGTCGTTATACAGTTGGCGGGAAAAGGCAATGCGATTCTCTGTGGAGACCAATTCGTCCTGGAGCCTGAGAACATTCTGGTTTGCCTTGAGCGCAGGATAGGACTCCATCACGGCGAAAAGCCCTTTTGTCTCCAGTGACAGCCGCGCCTCGGCAACTGCCTTTTCCGTAATCCGCTGTGCAGCGAGTGCGAGTGAACGGGCTGTGATCACCTGCCCGAGGATTTGCCGTTCATGGTCCATATAGCCCCTGACAGATGAGACAAGGTTGGGAATAAGATCATGGCGCCGCTTGAGCTGGATGTCGATCTGGCTCCAGGCGTTTTGAACATCGTTGCGAGCGGTTACAAGCCGATTATACGAGAATATACCCCAGAAACAAAGTACGGAAACAAATGCTATGACGATCCATACGGTCATCATGATTGCGGTTTAGTCGCGGGCAGATTCTTCCTTCGGTCGATCCTCTGCAGGGGACTGTTCGTCTTCAGACTCCTCCCCCTCTTCCGAGTGCTCGGCTTCAGGTTCTTCTCCTTCGGCTCCCTCAGCGGCCTCAGACCCTTCTACGGGCTCCGCACCCTTGCTCAACCGGCGCAACCGTTTTTCTTCCTGTTTTTTCTGGCGCTTGAGCTCCTTCTTTCTCTTTTCGCTCCGGTACGCGCCTGCTCTCTTTGCCATACACCCTCCCTACATTATCGACGATGTAGGAATTATACCATGATGCTCTAGATAATTACTTTTCATCAATATTTCATTGACAATTTTCTTGGCTCAGTGCCATGATAAAGCTGAAGTTTCAGAAGTTTTTGTACGAATGATAGGCCACAAAGACTTTTAGCTTTGTGGCCTTTTTTGTTGA
>DKBO01000180.1 GCA_002448975.1 Nitrospiraceae bacterium UBA6898 | reverse complement strand
CGCGCGCCGGCGTCATCGAGACGAACTTCAAGGAAGAGACCGAGACGGACCTCTTCGGCGAGCAGGCAGTGCTCTGCGGCGGCATTACCTCGCTCATCCAGGCAGGGTTCGAGACGCTCGTCGAGGCGGGGTATGCTCCTGAGATGGCATATTTCGAGTGCCTTCACGAAGTGAAGCTTATTGTTGACCTCATCTACGAAGGCGGCATCTCCAATATGCGCTACTCTATCAGCAACACGGCCCAATACGGGGACCTGACGCGCGGTCCAAGGGTTGTGACCGAAGAAACGAAAAAGGAGATGAAAAAGATCCTTACCGAGATCCAGGACGGTGTTTTCGCTCGGGAATGGATGCTGGAATGCAGGGCGAACAAGCCGGTTTTCAACGCTCTGACCAGAAAGGGTGAGAAGCATCAGATCGAGGAAGTGGGAGGTCGCCTCCGGGCCATGATGCCCTGGCTGAAAAAAAGCAAGCTGGTGGACAAGTCAAAGGCATAATACCGGTAACTGCGAAGGCAGGGCTGAAAACAAGGAGGTCCGCATAATGCCTGACTTCATCTGTACCGTTGCCTATACCGTTACCGTGGTATGATGAAATTCGCCTCCGAAGGCTATCCTTTTATCGCTGCCGCAGCAGCCATTTCCGCGCTCTGTTTCTGGGCCGGCGGTGCAGGAGCTGCTGCCGTGCCGGTCCTCATTACCGCCTTTATGTTTTACTTCTTCAGAGACCCTGAGAGGACTGTTCCGACTGAGCAGGGCCTCTTCGTCGCCCCGGCTGACGGCAAGGTGATTGTCATAGGGGAGACGGACGAAACAGCCTATCTCCATGCCGGGGTCAAGCAGATCAGCATCTTCATGTCTCCCCTGAATGTCCATGTGAACCGTGTTCCCTGTGACGGCAAGGTCAAATCCGTCAACCATACCAAGGGAACATTCATTGCGGCATATAAGGATGAGGCCTCTATCCGGAACGAACACATTGATATGGTGCTTGAAACTCGCTACGGAGATGTCCTGGTACGGCAGGTGGCAGGCTTTGTTGCACGCAGGGCTGTCTGCAGGGTATCAGAAGGTGACGTCTTGCAGAGAGGCGAGCGATACGGGATAATTAAGTTCAGTTCGCGGGTTGATCTGTATGTCCCGAAAGATGCAGTTGTGAAGGTGCAGATGGGAGACATGGTCAGAGCAGGGGAGACAGTACTCTGTAAGATCGGTGAAAGGGGGTGATCGTGGTGGAAGAAGGGCATGGGCCGCAGGGCGATAAACAGCCGAAGAAGGGCGTCTATCTTCTGCCCAACACGCTTACCCTCTGCGGCATGTTCTGCGGGTTCTATGCCATCATGTCGGCGATAAACGGGAACTTTGTCTATGCTGCGTGGGCCATCATGCTTGCAAACATCTTCGACGGTCTCGACGGGTGGATTGCGCGTCTTACCAATACGACGACCCGTTTTGGCGTCGAGCTTGACTCCCTGTCCGATCTTGTTGCCTTTGGCGTAGCACCGGCGGTCATGATGTACAAATGGTCACTGGTGCCCTTCGGCAGGCTCGGCTGGGCTGCTGCGTTCCTCTTTGTAGCATGCGGGGCGCTCCGTCTTGCACGTTTCAACGTGCAGACCGGGTCTTCCGGTTCCAAGGCATTCAAGGGCATGCCCATACCGGGTGCAGCATCGATACTTGCGTCAGTCGTTATCTTTTATTCCTGGTATGAGGTCGGGCAGGAAGTTCCGGATACGCATATCTTCTATCCGTTGTTCACGATCGTCCTGGCTCTTCTCATGGTGAGCACGTTCAGATTCCACGGCGTAAAGGAGATCGACTTTAAGGAAAAGAAGCCGTTCTGGGTCCTCATCGTTTTTGTCCTCGTTCTTTTTGTCCTTCTTATTCATCCGTCCCCGGCCATTTTCGTCTTTGCAATGCTCTACCTTGTTTGGGGTATAATTGAAAATGCCGTGCTTTTGATGAAACGGCGGCGTGAGAAAAAGAAGGAACACCAGGGCGAAACAGGAGTGCAGCCATGAGAACGATCAAGATATTCGATACGACCTTGCGCGACGGTGAACAGTCTCCGGGCGCGTCCATGAATGTGGATGAAAAGATACAGATGGCCAAGCAGTTGGTCAGGCTCGGCGTTGATATCATCGAGGCCGGTTTTCCCATTGCATCCCCCGGCGATTTTGAGGCAGTCAAGCGTATTGCCAATGAAGTGAGGGGGACTACGATCGCGGGGCTCGCCCGGGCAAAAGAAGAGGATATCCGGAGGGCCTATGAAGCCATCAGGCAAGCTCCGGAGCACCGCATCCACACGTTCCACTCGAGTTCGGATGTCCACCTGAAGTACCAGTATCGTATCAGCCGGGAGGAGGCACTGAAGCGGTCCATTGCCATGGTGGAGCTTGCCCGGAGCCTTGCTGCAGATGTCGAGTTCTCTGCCATGGATGCGACACGAACGGATCTCAGCTATCTCATCGAACTGATACTTGCAGTCGTTGAAGCAGGGGCGACTACGGTCAACATTCCCGATACCGTCGGCTATACGACGCCCGTTGAATTCGGCGCGACGATCAAGGCGGTAAAGGACAAGATCGGTGATCGGGCTGTCATATCGGTGCACTGTCACAACGACCTCGGCTTGGCCGTGGCCAACTCGCTTGCGGCTATCATGAGCGGCGCCGGACAGGTGGAATGCACGATCAACGGTATCGGAGAGCGTGCGGGGAACTGTTCCATGGAAGAGGTTGTGATGAACCTTGCGACAAGAAAAGATATCTACCGGGCAACGACCAATATCCGTACGCGTGAGATCATACGGACGAGCAGACTGCTCACGAGAATAACGGGCATCCGCGTCCAGCCGAACAAGGCAATCGTCGGCGCAAATGCCTTTGCACATGAATCAGGCATTCACCAGGATGGACTGCTCAAGGAAAAGATGACCTACGAGATTATAAAGCCGGAGGATATCGGCCTGAAAAAGACCGAGCTTGTTCTCGGCAAGCACTCCGGCAGGCATGCTTTCAAGGTCCGCCTCCAGGAACTCGGGTATGATCTGACGCCCGAAGAGATCGAGAGTGCGTTCGTGAAGTTCAAGCACCTTGCAGACCAGAAGAAGCAGATTTTTGACGAGGATCTTGAAGCTCTGGTGACGGAAGAGGTATCGAAGATCCCGGAAGCCTTCAGGCTCACTGACCTGAAAGTTTCGAGCGGCATGGGTGTGGTGCCCAAGTCGACGGTCAAGATGAAGATCAGGGGCAGGGCTGTACAGAAGACTGCCACGGGCGACGGACCGGTAGATGCTACGTATCAGGCCATAGCTGCGATAACGAAGACGAAGAGCAATCTTCTGAAATTCGATGTCAAAGGCATTACCGGCGGCACTGACGCCCTTGGCGAGGTCGTTGTGACGCTTCAAGAGAATGGTAAATCGGTCAGGGGGCAGGGTGCGGACACGGACATCATCGTCGCTGCTGCAAAGGCGTATATCACCGCGCTCAACAAGCTTGCTTCCCGCAAGAAATAAAAAAAGGTTTTTTTCGTAAGAGAGCGATACCCGCCCTCCGCTTTCCGCGTCGGGCGGGACATATCCTATTCGGCCTCAGGTTTGAATCCTGTTCTGATGACCGGGAGAGCACGTGATGAATGCCGCGGGCATCAGAACGTGTACCTTAGCGCCTCGGTCTGTGCCGGATCAGGCTGCGATAGGGCATCACCGGGATCGACGCACATTTGAAGCACGGAGGAAAGAATGATAAAACCGCTTGGAATTGAAGAGCTGTATCGGTGCTGCGACCCTGCTGTTTTTACCTTCAGTACTACGGATGAGCTGCAGGAGGATATAGAGACCATCGGTCAGGACCGGGCGCTCAGGGCAATTGATTTCGGACTGAACCTTGAGAGCAGCGGCTTCAATATATTTCTGCTCGGCGAAAACGGCACCGGAAAGATGACCACCATCAGGAAGCTGTTGAGCAAAAAGGCAGCTGATGAGCCGGTGCCCCAGGACTGGTGCTACGTGTACAACTTTGCCGACCCTGACACACCCCTTGCCGTATCCCTTTCTCCGGGGCAGGCCCCGCTTTTTTTCCGGGACATGGAAGAACTCGTCAAAACGCTCCAGACAGAGATTCCGAAGATCTTCGAGTCAAAAGAGTACGAAAAGCAGAAGAATAAGTTGATGGAAGATTTCCAGAAAAAACAGAAGGCGCTTTTCACCGCGCTGGAAGAGGATGCCGAGGCAAAGGGATTCTCTATCCGGAAGAGCGTGACCGGTCTCATGATCGTACCGATGAAGAAGGGCGGAGAACCGCTGACCGAGGAAGAGTATGAAGCGCTTGACAATAAAACAAAAGAGAGGATCGATGAGATTGGAAAACAGCTGCAAGAGAAGCTGAACGATATCGTCAGGGAGGTGAGAGAAGGGGAGAAGGGCCTTAAGGCGCAACAGGCGGCCCTCGAACGCGAGGCTGCACTCGCCGTGGTGGGTCATCTCATGGACGACCTGAAGCAGAAGTATCAGGAGCACGAGAAGATCTCCTCCTACCTTGCTGATGTCACGGAGGATATCCTGAATCATCTCGATGATTTCAAGGCGCAGGAAGAACAGACCCCTCCGCTTCCGTTTATGCGTCTGCAGAAGAGCGAACCGACCTATACCCGCTATACGGTCAATGTGCTGGTCAGTAACAAGGACGCGAAAGGAGCGCCCTGCATCTATGAGAGCAATCCGACCTATTTCAACCTTCTTGGCAGGCTTGAGCACAAGTTCCAGTACGGCGTGGCAACAACAGACTTCTCCATGATCAAGGCAGGTTCCCTGCACCGGGCAAACGGCGGGTATATTGTGGTCGATGTCCTTGATCTGCTCAGAAATATGTTCTCCTATGATGCCCTGAAACGTGCGATCAAGAACCGGGAGATAAAGATAGAGGATATTTGGGAGCAGTACCGCCTGATTTCCACAACAACGCTCAGGCCGGAAGCCATCCCTCTGACCGTCAAGGTGATCCTCGTAGGTACGCCGTACTTTTACTACCTCCTGTACAGTCTGGACGAGGAATACCGCGAGCTCTTCAAGGTGAAGGCCGATTTCGACAGCAGGATGGATACCACGAAAGAAACGATTCATAAATACGCCGCCTTTATTGCCAGCACGTCAAAGAAAGACAAAACACTTCCCTTCGACCGCACCGGGGTAGCCAAGATCGTGGAATACGGCGCACGCCTTGCCGGGCATCAGAATAAGCTCTCATCGCAATTCAGCGAAGTGAATGATCTCATCAGAGAGGCGAGCTACTGGGCAAAGCAGTCCGGCAGTCAGATAGTAAAGGACGAACATGTGGAAAAGGCGCTGGAGGAGAAGATTTACCGAAACAACCGGATCGAGGAGCGCATTCAGGAGATGATGGTCGAGGGCACGATCATTGTTGACACCGACGGAAAGAAGGTCGGGCAGATCAACGGTCTGGCGGTCCTCGGCATGGGCGACTATCTGTTCGGCAAACCGTCAAGGATTACTGCACGGACCTATACCGGCAAGGGCGGCGTTGTCAATATCGAGCGTGAGACGAAGATGAGCGGCAAAATCCATGAAAAGGCCATTCTGATCATCTCCCACTATATCAACAGTACCTATGCCCGCAAGAAGCCGGTGAGCTTTTCCGCATCCATAACCTTTGAGCAGCTCTACGATATGGTCGAGGGCGACAGTGCTTCCTGCGCAGAACTCTTTGTGATTTTGAGCAGCCTTTCGGGAATCCCGCTCAGGCAGGACCTTGCCATAACCGGGTCGATGGACCAGCATGGCGATGTTCAGCCTATCGGCGGGGTCAATGAGAAGATCGAGGGTTTCTTTGATCTTTGCAGGGTTCGCGGTCTTGACGGCAGTCATGGCGTGGTTATTCCGCGGAAAAACCTGAACAACCTCATGCTCAAAAAAGAAGTTGTTGATGCGGTCAGAAACGGCAAGTTCACCATCTATGCCATCAGCAGGGTAGAGGAAGGTCTTGAGCTCTGTACCGGCATACCTGCAGGTGAACTCAGGGATGACGGCACGTGGCCTGAAGGTTCGATCAACTATCTGGTCATGAAGCGCCTTGATGAAATCAGCCAGGCCTACAAGGACAAGGAAAAGAAGGAAGGCCGGAAGGATAAAGAAAACAACGATTCATGAAACGTCTTCGACAGATCTTTCCTTTTCTCCTCCTGGTAGCAAGCACGTTCCCTTTTGCCATACTGCCCTATCGGGCAGCCCTCCGGACAGGCGATCTGCTCGGTCTTCTTGCCTATGTCTTCTGGAGCAGCAGGCGGAAGATTGCCCTTGATAACCTCCAGGGCGCTGCTGAACGCGGCGCTCTTGTCCTCGGTACGGATTCCCGTTCGGTCATCAGGCAGAACTTCAGGAACCTCGGCAGGTCCTTCATCGAAGTGGTCAAGATTTACTACGGGTTGGGTGAAAGTGTTTTCCGTCATGTGGAGGTGAAAGGCGAGGAGAACTATCGGAAGGCTATGCAGAAGGGCAAAGGGATTCTCTGTATCACCGCTCATTGCGGCAATTGGGAGCTTCTGGCGGTGTATGTGTCGATGAAGATTGCCAAAATTACCATCGTTGCACGAAAGCAGGATAATCCCTATTTGAACAGGTTTATCGAGAGGACGCGGGAGAAATACGGCAATCATACCATCTACAAAGAGGGGGCCTTGAAAAAAATCCTCTCTTCCCTGAAAAAAGGGGAAGTCATCGGCATCCTCATGGACCAGAGCGTTATACGCTCAGAAGGCGTTATTGTCCCGTTTCTAGGGAAAAATGCCTATGCTATGAAGACACCGGCAATCCTGGCCAGGAAGACCGGAACCCCTGTTGTCCCTGCATTCATCAGACGGACCGCTAACGGTCATCTTGTTGAGATCGGGGAAGAGATTCAGCTCGACGCGTCCCGTGACGGCGATGAAGCCATCGTGAAGGATACGATGAACTTTCTCAGGCCGATAGAGGATTTCGTCAGGCAACACCCTGCTGATTGGCTCTGGATCCACCGGAGATGGAAGAGGATAAAGGACTAGCGCAGAGGAAGCACGGACTCCTCTTCATCTCGCTGTCATGCAACGGCACCGCCGCAATTGTCATGGATTGATCATGCGACACAAATCCAGAGACGCTTCACGTTCTGAACGGCGGGAAAGCGGTCTGACTTAGGCGGCTTTTCTCTCAAAGTGTTCCATGAGAAAAAACATCAACCCTGCGATGATAAAGAGCACTGCCAGAACGGCCCAGTGGCTAACGCCGGTTATGCCGGGAATTGTGGCAGCTCCCATGGGCGAAGACTGATAAAAATCCTCGAGCATGGGGTAGACAACGGCAAATATCAGGGAACCGATGCCGATACCGATCATCGTGACCAGCGCATCGAGTCTGCCCGACGCAAGACCAGCAACAGCGGTACCCGGGCAGTACCCGCTCACCACAAAACCGATGCCGAACAGGGCACCGCCTGCGATCTGGGGCCAGAAAAAGGTCGGGACGATCCAGACCCTNNGCCGTAAACATGACCTTCGGCACGACAAAGTCCGTGAGAAAAAAAACACCGGTCAATTTGTGCGGATTTCCGAGTCCTCCTCTCTCGAGGAAAAGACCGAAAAAGAATCCAAGCACGACTGCCAGAACAAGGCCCATTTCCTGACTTACGACCACGGGTCCGGTCATGTCCACAACCTCCTGAAAAGCGCCGCAACAACAAAGCCGCTTACGAACATGGCGATGACGAATATCCATCCGCCTATTGCCAGTTGCGCTCCTCCGGAGAGGGCAACGCCGCTTGTGCAGCCACGCGCGAGCCTGCTCGCGAACCCGATCATTATGCCCCCTGAAACAGCGGCCATCAGACGCGTAACCCTGCCCATTCCGGAGCCACGGTCAAGCTGGAACCTGAAATTACCGCTGAACAGTGCTGCTGAAAAGGCACCGAGGAAGAGTCCGCAGACCTCGAAGAGGACCCAGTTCCTCAACGGCGATTCTACATTCAGGTATTGCGAAAAATAGGTGAGCTGCTGCGCAAAGTCAGCATGTATCTCTCTCATGCCGAGGCTTGCCAGCAAAGAAAAAGCGCTTGATGCTCCCAGCCCCCACCCGGCAAGATAAAACGTCGCTAACAGGGTCAACCCAAGTCCGGCCCCAGCGATATAGGGCGACCAAAAATTGTTCTTTGCCATCAGGACCTCCCGATTACCTTTACTCCGCGCAATGCGGGATCAGAAATCCCGCGTATCTCATATCACGTTTTGTTATTACAAGACCCTCTGGTTTTATGTTAGCACGTTGAAACTGAAGCTGGTCGGTCTTTTTTAAAGGAAAGAGAAAACGGGCAAGGAGGCGGGGCCTGCCTTGGAATCCCTCTCAGGAGAACGTGACCGAGCTGTTATGAAAGAGAGCTGCACCGTCTGTCGGTACTGTTCAGGTCAAGGGAATGAAAATACCCATGTGCCGGACACCCGCCGGTGCATGAGCCGAAGTTGGAACATCCTGTCACCTGGCAACGGTTTCTGTCAAAACACCTGAAATAAGCGAGCTTCGGGCTCATCCATATATCCGTGAAATCGTCGGTAAATATGTTTCCCAGGAAAAATTCGGGGAAATGGTGAAAAAGGTTGCAGGGATAGGCTGATCCATCCGGCATGATGCAAAGCTTTCTTACTCCTCCCGCGCAGCGGATACCCTCCGGCAGGGTATGTTTCTCAAAGCAGGAGGCATTCACTTTATGGATGTTGATGCCGGTGCTCCGTGCAGTTGTATCGGCATAGAACTTCGTGAACTCGACAAAACCAGGGGCAATCTTCCCGGCACGGAGGGCCTTTGAGAAAAGGTCCATCTGTATCAGGTAATACCGGGTTACTCCCAGTTTTTTTAACAGGTCGATGATCGTCGGTATATCGTGCATGTTATGCCTGCTTATGACGGTTTTGACGATCGGGTCCAGTCCAAGGGAAACGAGCGTACGGATGCTGATTATTGCTTTTTCATAATTGTCTGAATGCGTCAGCCCGTTATGATTTTCAGGAGTGCTGCCCTCAAGCGAAACGCCGATAGTGATCCTGTCCGGGCCCAATCCTCTGAATTCCTCAAGGACATCGGGAAAGCTCCCGTTGGTGCTTACATTCACCATGATATTCTCTTTGATCGCTGCATGCAGGAAAGAGGGCATCCAGGGCAACAGAAAGGGTTCCCCGCCCATGATGTCCAGATCGCGTATGCCAAGATCGCAGAGTATGTCGAGGAGATTCATGGCCTCCTGGGGGGCCAGGTCTCTGACCGTCGAAGCGCCATCATTAAAACAGAATGAGCAGCGCTGATTGCACCGCAGAGTGGGATAAAGCTGTATATATTGGGGGAGGGGAAACGGCTTTATCGCTTTCCCCCTTTTGGACATGAGCGTGCGTTCCCTACTTGTTTCCCTGCGTGTGCGATGCTTCGGGTCTCAGAAGACTTTCTTTGAGCTTGATCGTGTCCCGCATCTTCTGGAGGTTGTCGGAGAGCTCCCACCAGCCGTTCTTGAACGCGGCGTAGTCCGGCGCCCCGGTCATCGCAGATGCATACCGTATGGAGTTCGCATAAAACAGCCATTGTCTGGTCCAGAGCTTCTCGATCTGCTCGTCAAAGGGGTTAGCCCTGTCTTCAATGCCCCTGTCCCATGCCTCTGTCATAAGCTTTGTAGCTGCAAGGGTCATCTCGTTCGTCTCCCTGATCGTGTTATCCATCTTGGCAAAATGGTCGCTTATCCAGCGCGTACTGTGGCAGCCGCGGCAGACACTCTTCATGGTGTCGTAGCGTTTTTCCTGTTCATTCTTGCCGATGAGGAAGTCTGTTGCAGGCTCATTGAGAAAGGTTGTCGGCAGGGGGAGTCCGTCCTTGTTTCTGATGAGCGTGGTATTGCCGTCCTTTGGCTGCGGATGTGCATAGATGAGTCCGAAAAGGCGCACCCAGAGGCGGGCGCCAAAATCATGTGTGCGTCCTGCTATGACCGTCCCGTCCGGGGCGGCTATCAGGCTGTTATGGCAGGAGGCACAGGTCGGTGCCGTGAAGTCTTTTCCGATCCTCCAGGGTACTGCCTCGAAGTCCCACCTGTCCTCAAAGGTCTCGTAAAGGGTGCCATGCTTGCTCTCCTTATAGACATTGTAAGCAGGGACATCCGGGTCAAGGTGGCACTGACCGCAGGTGTAGGGCTTCCTGGCAACCTTGATGGAAAAGCTGTGCCGGGGATGGCAGGATGTGCAGGACCCTATGCTTCCGTCAGGATTTTCACGACCCACTCCCTGGCTGGGCCAGTTGGTAAGGTCCGGGACCGTAATTTCTCCCCAGGTGCTGCCGCTGAACACCTTCTTCACGCCCTTTACTTCTACCCGGGTACCGTGACACCCCAGACATGTCTCCTGAAGCGTCTGCGGAGAGGGTTCCCTCATCGAAATCCTGTCGTTGTCGACCTTTTTCACCCCATCGATGGTCGATACCAGCGTGTGGTAAACGGGATTCGACATGATGTTCTTCCAGGCCTGTCCCTTTTTACTTCCGGTGTATTGTGTTACCTCAACAGGATGACAGGTGTTGCAGTCGTTCGGTGATACCACCACATTGATCCGGTATCCCATATGCGGAAAATTGTCCTGATGCCGGTCGGGGTTCAGGCTGTGGCATTCGTAGCAGCCGACCGCATATTCCGCGAGCTCTGATGGTATGGTCTCTGTCGATATCCGTCGCTCAAGCATGGGTTGCTTCAATGCCTTCTCAGGAGTTGCACGGGAGTGCCTGCTGGTGAGCCAGTCCTCTACAATCCCGGGCGTAACGCTTCTATGGCATCCGATGCAGGCCTGTGTCTGAGGACTTAGTCCGGCGTCATGGTCCCCGTTTTTTTCTTCGGCGCTGCCGATGCTGCCGAAGAAAAGTACCAGTGCCAAAGCAAAGGCAGAACCTCTTATCTTGTCACACGACATAGCCCCTCCTCTCCGTGCAGGACTGACTAGAACTTCCTATGGTATTCCTTTACCTTTTCGGCAAATGCTTTTCCGAACTCATAGCAGGCTGTGTCGTCGCTTGCGGAAGGCCGGTACTGAACCTGTACGCCAGGCTCAAAGATCTCCAGCCCCATGCGTTTGAACTCTTCATAGGCTTCCTTTACAGCTCCGCCGCCCCAGCCATAGCTGCCGAATGCGCCGGTGATGCGGTTCTTCGGCCTGAGGCCGCGCAGGTGCGTCAGATACTCTGCAACGGAGGGGAACATGATGTTGTTCAGGGTCGGCGTACCCACCAGACAGCCCCGCGATTTCCAGAACTCCTTTATGGCAATACTCATGGGGGTCGCCCTGAGCTTGATGATCTTGCAGTCAACGCCGGCATCCTGGATACCCTGCATGATGGGGTAGGTCATATGTTCCGTGCTGTGCCACATGGTGTCATAGATAATTGCTACTCTGAGAGAAGCCCGGCCGCCAGCCATGGCGAGATAGTCCTGGACGACCTTCTCGGGCGCGCCGCGCCAGATGACACCATGGTCCGGAGCTATCATATCAATTTCAAGGCCAAGTTTCTGCACCTCTGCAATCTTGTTTTTGATGAGCTGGCCAAAGGGCATGAGGATATTTGCATAATAGTCTACCACCGACTCATCAAGCTCGGAATGGGAAGCACACTCGACAAACTCATCGTCGAAGCGGGCTGCGGTCGCCAGATGCTGGCCGAAGGCGTCCTGGCTGAT
>DKBO01000137.1 GCA_002448975.1 Nitrospiraceae bacterium UBA6898 | reverse complement strand
GTCGAGATAGTTGGTGGGCTCGTCAAGCAGCAGGAGGTTCGGCTCTTCCACCAGCACCTTGGCAAGGTTCAGGCGGATCTGGTACCCCCCCGAAAGGCTCTGCGGCGATCCTTCGAACTCCTCCCCGGAAAAGCCGAGCCCCGACAGGATCTTCTTGACCTTGTACGTTTCATCGATGCCGTCATCCCGGGGTATCAGGCTGAGGCAGGCCTCTTTCAGGACCGTCTCCTCGGTGAAGCGTATATGCTGGGAAAGATGGCCTATCCGGTAGCCCTGCGGTACCGTGATGGTGCCGTCATCAGGATGCTCTTCCCCGAGTATCATCCGGAAGAGCGTCGATTTTCCCGAGCCGTTCCTTCCGACGAGCCCCACGCGCTCGCCACTGCTGATGGTGCAGGTTACGCTGTCGAAAAGGACCTGTTTTCCGTATGCCTTGCTGATATTGTTTATCTGTATCATACCGTTATGAATTCCGGACCGTATGCTGGCAGCAGATCACTGCAACACAGCTATCGTAACACCCGCTCCTCCTTCAGACTGCTCCCCGGCCCTGAATGTGTCCACCAGAGGATGGCCGTCAAGATGCTCCCGTACCGCCCTCTGCAGAATGCCGGCGCCGACGCCGTGTATGATCGTGACCTCACGGAAGCCCGCCAGTGCCGCATGGTTGAGAAACGGTTCCAGCAGCGAAAGGGCTTCGTCAACCCGCATGCCGACAAGGTTAATCCGTGAAGGGACCATTTCATTGGGAGTGGAAAGCTGCCGGGGTTTTTTTGCCTTGTCAGAAACTTCCCTTCCCTTCTTCATCCTCACATCAGTGAGCGGCACAAGGATCTCCTTAGAGCCGGATACCAGCTTTATCCGGCTGACCTTTTCCATGATCCCGGTAACCGTAGCGTCATATCCGAGGGACGTTACGTAAACCTTGTCGCCAATCGCGATCTCTTCGATGCGGATGGGTTCACCGTCATCACGATCATAGGCTGCCAGTTTTTCGGCAACAGCCTTCTGTTTCTGTTCCGCAGCCCTGATCCTTTCCTGCAGTTCTTTTTTCTCGATCTTCTTGATAGCTTCCAGTTCATTGCGCATCTGCCTCCGCATATCCGCAACGATCTCCAGCGACTCTTTGTATGCGCTGGCAAGCATATCTCTCTGCTTTGCCTCCGCCTCATCGATCTTCTGCGCGGCAATCTGCTCCTTTGCCCTGAGCCGTTCCTCCCTGAGTGCCAGGTCATGGAGGAGCTGCTCATATTCGGTTCTCTTCTGGTTAAGGTCTTCCATCAGCGCGTCAAGTTCGATCTTGCCCCCGCCGAGCATTTCCCGCGCAACGGTGATGACCCCTTCCGGAAGGCCGTATTTTTTTGCTATCTCAAGCGCGTGGGACTGGCCCGGCTCGCCGGTCCTGAGACGGTACAGGGGGGTGAGCGTCTTTTTGTCGAACTCCATGGAAGCATTCAGCATGCCCGGCGTCCTGTGCACAAAACCCTTGATGCCCATGAGATGCGTCGTTGCCAACACGAGACAGCCGCTTGCCTGCAGCTCTTTCAGCACGGCGCAGGCCAGTGCCGTGCCCTCATCCGGGTCCGTTCCCGTACCCAGTTCATCGATCAGCACCAGTGTCCGGTCATCGGCGACGTTGAGGATCTGCGCTACGTTCTGCACATGTGCTGAAAAGGTGGAGAGATTGTTCTCGATGGACTGCTCATCCCCCATATCGACCAGCAGGGAGCTTACCAGGGGAAAAACTGAAGAGGCCCCGGCAGGGACGGGCATACCGGACAGCGCCATGCAGAGCAGCAGGCCAACGGTCTTTATAGAGATCGTCTTGCCGCCCGCGTTCGATCCGGTTATCACCATGATGGTATCTTCATTGCCCAGCTGCAGATCGAGGGGCACGACCCCACCCTCACGGTCCATCTTCTGGTAGGAGAGCGTCAGCAGCGGATGACGGGCCCCGGCGATCCTGATCAGCCGCGTTACACTGATCTCGGGCACGTGCATCTGCAGTTCCTCGGCAAACCGAGCTATGCAGTTCAGCACGTCAAGGTGAACAATGATGCCGAACTCGGCAGCGATCGCGTCTGCATGTTCCCTGACCACTGCCGAAATGGCACGAAGGATGCGCAGCTCTTCAGCCTTTTCTTCCGCCGCAAGGTTCTCGAGTTCATTGGAGAGGTGGATGATCGCCAGCGGTTCAATGAATGCCGTCTCGCCGGATTTTGATATGTCATGGACCACGCCGGCAACCTGCCCCTTCGAGTCCATGCGAACGGGTATCACCCATCTGCCTGCCCGCTTCGTAATGAAATCGTCCTGAAGGAAAACAGACACGGCAGGTTCCCGCGTCATCTCTTCGAGTTTTTTCTGTATTCCCGCTTCGAGCTTTCTCAGTTCCCTGCGGATGGCTGCCAGGGCAGGTGATGCCGTATCCCGGATATTCCCTTCCCGGTCGACCGATCTCCTGATGGTCTTTAGCAGGTCGGGGTGGCCCGTCAGCTGCATGGTCATCCGGTGGAGGGCTGCGAGTCCTTCAGCCTGTGACACCTGAGACAATAGTGCGAAGGCCATGTCGAGCAGGGGAATGAAGGCAGCGAGTTCCACGGCTTCGAGTACGGCACCGGAAGGCCTTACCCGGGCAAGGAGCGGGGCAATGTCCTGAAATTCCTCAAAGGGGAGAGATGACCCCTGCTGCAGGATCCTGCGGATATCTTCTATCAGGGAAGACCGGTCACGGATAGCGTCGGCTTCCGAAAGCGGAGAGATATCTCTGATTCTCGTTCTTGAGATATCGCTGTGCGCAGCATCGGCTATGATGCCGAGAAGGCGGTCGAATTCAAGCAGTTGAAGGGTATTACGGGAGATCATTGCACACTATTTTACCCTAACCGCCCGAGAAACCGTGCATCAGTAAAGACTGCGTACAGGATTATGTTTTTTGTTATAGATCATGTTGCTGTTTTGCTCCAGCATGTCCCCGATCTGCTTCAACTCAAGGTCCGTCAGACTCTTTTCGGCCTTCATCTTCGCATATTCTCCCTTTATCCAGGTCAGATTGCCCTGTATGATTTCAGCCTCCCTGAGGGTCAGCTCGCCGGTCGCTATTCCCCGGTCTATCCGCTGCTGCTGGTTGGTGATCCTGTCCTGAATGCTGATCACCTGGGGCGGCTGATAGGGGGAAGAGAAGAGCCGCTTGACCGGGTTGTCCTTTTTTTCCGTGATCATCTTGCTGTTCTGGTCAAGATACTGTTCGATCCGGTTCCATTCCTCGCCCGAGATCCTCCCGTCATCTTTTGCACGGGCATATTCCTGTTTGATCCAGTTCAGGTTCTCCTGCACAATCTCGGCCTCCGGGCGGGCAAGTTCCCCGAGCGAGATATCCTCATCGATCCTTCGCTGTTGATTATCGATCCTGCTTTGCAGATCGATCCCTTCATAAAATGGCCGCTTTGCCGGTTCCAGACATGCCACGAGTGAGATCAGCAGGATNNGGATCACCTGGACCGCCGCGACCAGATATCTCTTCATTACGCGCCTCCTTTTTTCACTGCCGGCCTGAATCATCTCTTCTTCTTTTCCGACCCTGCGATGATTGTAGGGAGAGATCCTTTTGTTGTCAAGAAAAAGTGGCATGGTACTTTTAGCAGTTTTTTTATTATACTATGACATACGTATTATGCGATTCAGGTATCTGTTTCTTATATATTGCGTCCTCGCGCTGACACCGGCATTTGCGGATGATCAGGACTCTGGCCTGACCTTCCCTTCTCAATACCGGTACAGAATCGTTGAGCCTGTGAGGAGTTCGGGTCAGGCCGGAAGTTCCGGCGTTGAGAGAATCCGCGTGCCGGAAGGTGAATTTTTAATCGGGCAGCCTCACGATGCACCAAAGAAAGAAAAAACCTCTCCGGAAGAGAACGTTTCAGCGCCCTCTGTCACCGCAAAACATTCCGTCCCTCATACCTTGAACCATAGGCCCGACATTGTCGATATGGTAGTGGTCCCCGAAGGCGAAGCGATCATCGGACTTCCTGAAGGCATGCCGGGGAGCGATAAGAACCCCCTCAGAAAGATTGCCCTCAGAACTTTTATGATAGATAAATATGAGGTCACGAATGCTCAGTACAAGAAATGCGTAGCAGCGGGGGGATGCACCATACCTTCTCTCATTATTGACTACCCCCCGGCTCTCCACGAGGAAGGAAAGGACTGGTATCAGGACAGCGCGAAAGATGATTATCCGGTAGTCGGCCTTACCTGGAAACAGGCAGGTGAATATTGCAGATGGGCGGGCAAGCGGCTGCCAAGAGCTGCGGAATGGGAAAAAGCAGCCCGCGGTGCTGACGGTTGGATATTTCCCTGGGGAAACACCTGGGATGGGACAAAAGCAAACTGGGACGATAAGGGAAGAGCCGACGGATTCGTAAAGATCGCTGCTGCAGGTAAATTTCCTCAGGGTGCTTCACCTTACGGCGCAGAAGACATGGCGGGAAATGTCCGCGAATGGGTTGATGACCTTGTGCTGAAAGGTGGATCATGGTACAGCAATCCCGAAAGCCTCCGATCGGGCGATCCGGGCCATGACTATATCGTGGAACGGGACGACGATATGGGGTTCCGCTGCATAAAAGATGTATCTCCTTGATGTATAAGCTTCATTTAACGTCTTCGCATCTCATCCGCATGCTGATATAATGGAGATAGAAGGAGGAACCCATCATGGATAAGATCATTATTGCTGTTGATTTAGGACATTTCAAGGCTTATAAGGTCACAAAGAACGAGCTTGAAAGCCCGCGGATTCAGCTTATAGAGAGCTATGACTCTGTCGAAGCTCACGGCAAGCTGAGCGACAAGCTGACTGACACATCCGGAAGGTTCGGCATGGGAGGCGGAAAAAACGGGGCTGCAACAGGTTATGGAGAGCCCCATAATATGGAACTTGAGATGGAAAAGAAGACCGCGAAATTGATTGCGAAGGATATCAATAGCATCATAAAGAAAGAGGGCTCGCCGAAGTGGTACCTTGCGGCGAGCAAGATGATCAACAGCCAGATCCTGAATAATCTTGAAGCTGGAGTAAAGGCTAAACTGGACAAGAACATCACCTCAGACCTGACAAAAATAGGCAAATCAGACATAATGAAACACTTTAACTATTAACTAGTAACTAATTGCTATTAATAATAAAGCCTTGCTAAAATGCAAGGCTTTTTTATTGTGCCCCTTTGGAGGTCCCTATATTCTCGTGGCCCAGCAGGCCAAAGTGCAACCAGCGTTCAAGGGGCATTTAAACGGTAATTGTGATCTCATGTTGCCCAATTCCTGACCTGACAGGCCATGTCTGAATAGCATGACACAAGGATTTCACCGACCATGCCGCAGGTATTTGAAAGCGCAACTGTTATCGATCATCTGTAGAAATGTGCAAAGATCGTTCTGAGCTTACCGACCACCAACCCTGAACCCGGAATGCCAACGCGCATGCTGCTCCTCTGTCAGGTTGCCTGCCTACCCGGCGGTAAATCCGGGCTGCTCAAGCCAGCCTTCTCTCTCGGTTTTCTCTTGACACCACTCCTCTGCTACGCCTGGGAAATATTCACCACTTCCTCTTCGATCAGCCCTTTGAAAAGCGGTATTTTATACGCATTATGTTTCAGTGGCTGAGCATCTTTGACAGACAAGGCCGCTGTATATTTGGCAGAATCAGGATCGGGGACCTTTCCAATAAGTGCGTTTTCCGCATCAACCAGGCGCCAGGGAACAGGCGCTGCTCCACTCAGGACGATCCGCGCATCCGTAACCCTGCCGTTGCTCGTTCGGAGCGCAAGTGCGACACCGGCAAGAGCAAAGTCCCACGATTGCCGTGAGCGTATCTTTCGGTAAGAGCTTTTCAGTCCCGCTAGCGGAGGAGGAAGGACGATCGCGGTCACTATCTCACCTGCTTCAAGTACCGTCTCTTTCGTCACTTCCTTTGCCGGAGGAACGAAAAAATTTTCAAGAGAAACTTTTCTCATGCCGGCAGGGCCTGCTATGGTGGCCTCTGCCCCATAGACAATGAGCGCCGGCGCGGTGTCGGAAGGATGGACAATGTAACACCCATTGCCGCCGAAAATGCAGTGGTAGTGGTTCTCGCCCGCAACAGCATAGCACCTGTCTCCGCCTTTGCGAAGGCAATGGAACTCGCCGCGATAATACCAGCACCTCGGCTTCTGACAGAGGTTGCCGCCAATGGTCCCCTGGTTTCTCAGCTGAGGACTTGCAACCTCGGCAGCAGCCTGAGCAAGGGCAGGATAGCGCTCTCTGATAACCGGGCTCTCACTGATTTCGGTGATGGTGGCAAGCGCGCCGATACTCAGCCCGCCTCCCGGCGTCTCATCGATCCTCTTCAATTCCTTTATTCCGGTGATACTCACGACCATGTTAGTGGTAAAGACGCTGTCCCGCAAACACCCAAGGAGGTCGGTACCGCCGGCAAGGATTCGCCCGTTACCTTCTGAAATACCTGTTACCGCATCCTTGATCGACGCTGCTCTCCGGTACGAAAATCCAGGCGTCATTTCGATCCCTCCTTTCCACCCTTTTCAAGTGCCTGGCAGAGCTGAAGCGGCGTAATCGGAGTTTTCATCATCCTGACGTCTACGGCATGGTACACCGCATTGGCGACAGCTGCTGCCGTCGGGATCGTTACCGGCTCTCCAAGGCCCTTTGCCCCTATCGTGTTCGCTGTGTCGTCCGGCTTTTCTATGGGGAGAGATTTCATCTCCTTCGGGACATCAAGGCTCGTCGGGAGTTTGTAGTCGTGCAGGTTCCTGTTCACCATCTTCCCTGTCTGGTCCCGGTCGAGGATACGCGCCTCTGTCATGGCAAGGCCGATCCCCATGGTGATCCCGCCGAAGACCTGGTTATCATAGGTGAGACGGTTCATCACCCTGCCGCTGTCATGACAGCCGAGGAACCGGATGATCCTCACCTCGCCGGTCATGGTATTCACCTCGACCTCACAAAACTGGGCTGCAAAGGGATTGACAACCTTTCGCTCCGGATTTGGGCCGCGGTAGCCTACACCGACGATGACACCCCGCTTTTTCAAACCCGTGACATCATGGATCTTGACCTTCACCAATGGGTCCTTCATGGAAATAACCTCGTCGCCCCTGAGCGTAAGGGACGACTCATCGGTCTTCAGGTCAGCTGCCGCAAAAGAAAGGAGTTGCTGCTTCACACTCAGAGCCGCGGCACGGACAGCCGGACCCTCTGTTGGGACGGTCTTGCTCCCGCCGCTCGGCGTTGCGTACTGTGTTGTAGCCGTATCAGCATATTCGATCTGGACCATCTCCGGCTTCACACCCAGCTCTTCGGACACGATCATGGTCATTACCGTCTTTGTCCCGGTGCCGATATCGCTGGCACCCATGTTCAGGTTCACGCTCCCGTCGGAAAAGAGCTTAACCACCGCTGTTGAAGGAGGATTGCCTCCCCCGGCAAACCAGAGGGCGCTTGCCACGCCCACGCCCCTCTTCACATGACCGTTTTCCTTAGACCCGCTGCTGTACTTTCTCGCCTGCTCCCATCCGAAGGCCTTTGCTCCCTCGCTAAGGCATTCCCTGAGCCCTGTCGTTGTGTAAGGAGGATTCCCTTCGCGTCCCTGGCTAAAGGACGGAATATTCTTCAATCTGAGTTCAATTGGGTCCATCCCGATTTGTTCGGCTAGGGCATCCATCATCTGCTCAAGGGCCCATGCTGCCTGAGGATGGCCCGGGGCGCGGAACGGGCGGCTGGGGCCGGCGTTTATATATACGTCTTTCGTCTCTGTCTTCACATTGGGGCAGAGGTAAAGGTCTCTGACAAGCCAGTCGACCAGGCCCGTTCCGTTGGCCGGATAGGCTCCTCCTGTTGCGATGCAGGAGAATTCGAGCGCAGTAAGGGTGCCGTCCTTCTTCACCCCCGCCTTGAGCTGCATTGTCGCAGGAGGCCTGTTGCCGACAGCGAGGAACGTCTCTTCCCGTGTAAGGAAGAGCCTGACCGGTCGGCCGGTCTTCTTCGCGAGGAGCGCAGCAATGACCGTATACTTTCCGGGCTGGAGTTTGCTGCCGAAACCCCCACCCATGTAATGCCCGATGACCCGGACCTTGGAGAGGGGAAGCCCCAGTATCTCGGCAATGCGGGACTGAATGGAATATACGCCCTGTGCCGACTCCCATATCGTGAGCCGGTCGTTGTCCCAGCTCGCCACACATCCATGCAGTTCCATGGGCATATGGAGCTCGCATTCAGTCCGGTAGGTCTCATCAAGAACAATGTCCGCTTCGCTAAAGCCTGCCCCAACGTCCCCGCGCGAGTATTTGTCCGTCTTTGCCGTGTTTCCGTTCGGATGGAGCAGGGGAGAAGAACTATCGAGAGACTTTGACTCTTCGGCGATAAAGGGGAGGACCTTGTACTCCACGGTGATCGCTCTCACCGCGTCCCATGCCTGATATGCTGTTTCAGCCGCTACCGCTGCCACCTCTTCCCCTTCGAACCTGCATAGGGGATCGAATATCTTTGTCTTTATCTCCTTTGAATACCACCAAGCAAAATCAGTGTCGGACGTTATTCCGCTGATAACGGCACGCACGCCGGGCATGCCTTCGGCTGCTGAGGTGTCTACGTTCATCACTTCAGCATGCGGATGAGGACAGCGGAGGACGGCCGCATACAGCATCCGGGGAAGGTGGATATCTGATGGATAACGCGCGGTTCCGCTGACACGCTCATAGGCGTCAACCCTGGGGATGCTCGTGCCTACGATATCCGTCTTTTTCCAGGGAGCAGGGTCCTTGCCGGGAGGAGGTGTCTCGGGGACCGGAATTCCGCGTAGGTAATAGATGTTTCGTTCAGATTCATTCATAGTGCACCGCTTTTCTTCATCTCAGCTGCGCGCCTGGCAGCATCGATGATATGGGGGTAAGCCCCGCAGCGGCAGAGATTGCCGCTTACCCCCTGCCTGATCTGTCCAACCGTCGGATCCGGCTCCTTCCTCAGGAGGCCCTCCACTGCCATAATCTGGCCGGGCGTGCAGTATCCGCACTGGAAGGCATCATGCTCAACAAACGCCTTCTGAACCGGCCCGAGGTCTTCACCCTTCATCAAGCCCTCAACCGTCGTGATCTCAACTCCCTCGGCTTCAACAGCAAGGGTCATACAGGCGTACCGGGGCATGCCGTCGATCAGCACGGTGCATGCTCCGCACTCGCCGCGGCCGCAGCCTTCCTTTGTTGCCGTGAAGCCCAGCTCTTCCCTCAGCACATAGAGAAGCGACCATCGCGGCTCCACGAGCATCTGGAATTGTTTGCCGTTGATCAGGAGTGTTATCTTGGTCTCTTCCCCGGACTTGATAACAGCCGCGGAAGCCTCCTGGTCTTTTCCCAGATGGCCGGAGGCGGTAACAATCAATGCACCTGCCCCGGCAGAGGTGAGGAACTGTCGCCGGGTCAGTCCTTTTCCACAGGAACACTCATGCTTATCTGCATCGCTGCTCATTACTTCCTCCTCCATGTAAAGGTTTTTCGCATTGTTCATTGCGACCATGACAGCGACAATACGCGGGAAAACAACAATCCCTTTGGATGTTACTGCCGATAACCAAACTCTATCACAAGATTACGGGTCCCTCAAGCACCCCTTTGGGAGTTTATGAAGGCCAAACGGGGGCTGTAGCAGTAGCTTCTGGTGTTAAGGCTGAAAGCGGGGAGTTTACACCTGCTATGTAGATTGTCAACACCCTTTCCCTTGTCGTCTTCTCCTTTAAGGGTAGAGATGAACATGTCTCAGCCTGCTATTCGTGGTCCAGTGGCCACATGATTCTTATTCGGTATTCTTAAGGATTGCCGTAATCTGAGAAACGTACCCCTATAGGTACAGGTGAACGCACACGGTCAATCCAATCCACCAGAGATATGTTCTTTTCGCTCCCTCATTCCTATATGTTCTATCGCGCTACGGAACCGATGTGATACGGCTCATTGTTCAGCACCATGCTTCTAATCCGTATGATGAGGTTTCTGGCTATGGCTATGATTGCTCTTTTTGCCCCTTTTCTAATCTTGAGCTTTTCATATTTGTTCTTTATCACAGGGTCCCGGTAAATCAATACCCAACTGCCTTCAACCAGACAGGTTCTGACTCTCGTATTTCCGCATCTCGTAATCCTGCCCTGTCTCGTATACTGGCCGGTCGAATACTCAGACGGAGTCAGGCCAATATACGAAGCTAACCTTTCAGCGCTCTTAAATCTCTTCATGTCCTGCAGCTCCACGAGGATCTCGATCGCAATGAGCCTGCCAATTCCAGGGATCGTGCGTAGCAGGCTAATGTTCCGTGCATACTTCTCATTCTTAGTCAGCAAGAATACTTGTTTTGTAATCTTCTTGAGCTGGTCGGTGAGGTGCTCGTAGATGTCAATCATAAACCCCAAGGAAATTGCGAACACCCGGTGACTGTCTATGAGCTCTCTTAGCCACCGGATAAACTGGCTGTTCCAGCTGCGGTACGCATACTCTATTCCATGAAATAAGAGCTTGCTCTTGATCTGCTTCATTACGTCAGCGCGATGCTCCATGAGCTGTCGCCTGGTCCTCACTAGTTCCCTGTGCATACGTTCTTCTTCGCTAAGGACGAATACACGTTTCAGCATACCCTTCTCCAGCAAATGAGCCAGCTTGCGGCTGTCCCTCTTGTCCGTTTTTACGCGGTTGCCGGACTCCAGAGGGATCAGCGATGGGGGCACCACAATTGTTTCAATCCCGTCGCCTGTGAGCCGGTCATGCAGCCAGAACCCACACGGCCCAGCTTCATATGCCACTTTGACCTCCCGACCGGCAAACCTGTCCAAAAGCTTTCTCAAAACCGGATACTGGCTCGGAAGCCGTCCATTAAAAACTTCCTCACCTTCTGTAACTGCAGTCACGTGCCAACTATCCTTATGCACGTCTATTCCTACGTATACTTTGCTCCCTCTTGTGAATTCCTTTCCCCTTTGGTAACCTTTCTTCATTGTTAGCCTCCTCTCTATGTGTTTTTCCAACCACCATATAGAGTCTACAGGGGGCTAACAATCTATCATAGT
>DKBO01000266.1 GCA_002448975.1 Nitrospiraceae bacterium UBA6898 | reverse complement strand
GGGGTCCTCTGAAGAGGCGGTGCGCCGGCGGGCATGTCTGCTTCTGCCGTGCTGATATGATAGCTGGAAGGGCCGGTATCTCCTGCATGCTCGTGGCAGGAAAGACAGGTCGAGCCCTGATCGCCGGCGACCAACAGATAGTTGGCGCTTGCGGGTGTGTGCATGCTGTGGCAGCCGCCGCATTCTGCAACGCCGCCCGAATGGAACGCAAAGCTTGTGCCGGCCATCACGAAGATAGCTGCAGCAAGTATTATTGCAAGTTTAAAAAGTCTCATTATATCCCCCAAAATCCCTGTTTCTCCGGCAACCCAGCCGTCCTCTGCAGGACCCGTCGGCTTTGTGTCCCCTCCTTTCAGAGGGTTTACTCTTTTCGGAGGATTAGTTCATACACGGAATGCCTGTAACACATCCCTTAGCCTAATCCCTTGACCTATTTTCTTCCTGTTCTCACCTCCTTCTCCCCATAACATCGGCTCCCGTGCATGAGACCGTGCTGTTTTTTAGTTATAGGGGAAAGAAAAGTTGCTGCAGGGATTGATGTAATCTTATGGATCTCCATTTTGTTCCCCCAATAACAAACGACATCCTACCCCTCAACAGCAATTACTGTGCCATTGGGTTTTGATTACTATCTGAAAGCTATATAAAGCGCTTTAGAGGCCATTGTATAGCCGTATGGCGTGAACGTCAGAAGAGTACTTATATTCTTTTCAACTTTAGAGGTGGTCAAATAACAGGTGAAAAATAGCGAAATTACCGAAACCTTCTGAATAAACTATTCCTTGGTCGAGAACGATAATACCTGCAGTGTAGTCTGCAAATAAAACTGTGAGGGTTCAGCTGCAAAGCTCGTGGAAAAGCAGAAGGGGGACTACGTATTCCATGGCAGGTATAGAGGTGCAATCAAAAAGTGTGTATAAGAAGGTTCAGGGCTTGCGTCCGAGAGGATGAAAGCACGGCATCCGGGGCTGACCAGAGTGAACGTCTGTGGAATATCATCTCGCTCACAGCTCACTCAGCATGCTGCATCCCTCCTATTTCCTTTATCACTTGGCACCGCAAAGTCCGGGATGGCGAGCGTAAGTTAACCAGAATTTACCAGAGGCAAATAAGAAGACTCCATGCTGACATCATCAAGAAAAGTCCCTCTCGGCAATGGAGGCATATTGTCCCTAACTACAATGCTGACCAGAGAACACGTAACGTTATCGTTTATGGCGTACGTAGACGAATCGCGCAGGACAATGTTGTTGAATTCCTGTTGCGTGTTTCGTTAAACTACATTCTTGTTAAACTACGAATTCGATGGAACCCTCCCACTACCTATGAGCTTCGTAAAGGAGACCTGTGGGGATGTCCGTATCCGGAGCCTACGTTGAGCACTACCTGCAGCATTTGCGGAGACCAGGTCGACACGTTATTACTACGCGATCTTTCCGTAGATGAGAGGCTATATAGTCTCTTTTTTTGTGGGAGATGCGAGGTAGGGGTCATCTCGCCAATGCCCGTCGATGAGGATCTGGAGCGGCTCTACGCCGTCTCCAGTTACCGGTCAAGAGATGGCAAGAGATTTAATCCTGCTATTGAAAGCTTCATATACCTTTCGAGAATAGCGAGAAAGAACAGAATTAAGCGATTCATCCGCAGCGGCAGCGTACTCGATATCGGCTGCGGCAGGGGTCTGTTCCTCGATGTTATGAAGAGAGACGGCTGGACCGTAACAGGCGCTGAGTTTAATGCTGAAACAGCCAGAGATGTTTCAGCGGCAATTGCGATCCCTGTCGTAAGCGGAAGCCCTTCAGCGTGGGGTTTTGGCGAAGGGAATTTTGATGTCATTACGATGAACCATGTCATAGAGCATCTCAGTCAGCCCGACAGGATGGTCGCTGAATGCCGGCGTCTCTTGAGAAAAGGGGGATTGTTTGTCTGTGCGGTCCCCAATATTGCAAGTCTCCAGGCCTCGGCAGGCAAAGGGGTCTGGTTTCATCTGGACATTCCCTATCATATCCATCATTTTACGGAAGCCGGCTTGACAAAACTTTTGAAAAGACACTCCTTCTCGATAGTGCGGGTCCGGCGCTTTGATATTGAGTATGGTCCTTTTGGGTGGCTGCAGACTCTCCTGAATGTCTCCGGAATCAGGAGGAATTATCTCTACAGCCTTTTGAAGAACCCCGAGTTGAGGAAGGGGGAGATCGCCAAGGCCCGAAAAAGAGATTTGATCTTAACATCGCTGCTTCTGCCCTGCTACTCTTTCCTGGCTTTGTTTCTTTCTTTTTTTGAGTCCTTCGCCCTGAAAAAAGGCGGAAGCGTCGAAATTTTTGCGATCAAGCAATGAACGGAGGGGCCATGCATGATTCTCAGTAAAAAAATTGTCGTGGTAATGCCTGCGTATAACGCGGAAAAAACCCTTCGCCAGACCTTTGCTGAGCTCCCTCACGAGTATGTCGATGAAGTCATCCTGGTTGACGATGCCTCAAAAGACAGCACGGCTATTATCGCCCATGAGTTGGGGATCAGGACCATAATTCACGGAGAAAACAGGGGATACGGCGGAAACCAGAAGACATGCTATGCGGAGGCTATGCGGCATGGAGCTGACATTGTGGTTATGATCCATCCTGACTATCAGTATTCTCCCCGTCTCGCAACCGCCATGGCATCCATGATCGCCTCGGGCCATTATGATGTAGTGCTGGGGTCGCGCGTTCTGGGGGGAGATGCACTAAAAGGGGGGATGCCCTTATATAAATATGTCGCAAACCGCATCCTCACCTTGTTTGAGAATCTCATGATCGGAGCGAAACTCTCGGAGTATCATACCGGCTACCGGGCCTTCAGTCGCACTGTCCTTGAGTCGCTCCCCCTGGAGGAGAACTCCGATGACTTTGTCTTTGACAATCAGATGCTGGCGCAGGCTGTCTATTTCGGGTTCAAGATCGGCGAGATAAGCTGTCCCACGAAGTACTTTGAAGATGCTTCCTCGATTAACTTCAGGAGGAGTGTGAAATACGGCTTCGGCGTCCTTGCTACCTCCTTCGCGTATGTGTTTCATCGGTGGAAGATTGCGCAGTTTTCGATCTTCAGCAGCACGGGCCGAAAACTCAGCCCATAAATGAACAGGGGCATGCGGAATCCCGGCATCACGAGAGGACTCGTCGTCGTCGCTCTCACAATCGCCTTCTTCCCGCTTGTCTTGGCCCTCTTCAGAATATGGGGGGACCCCGACGTACCGTTTCTCCTTCCCAAGGGGAGGGCTCAATGGATTGAAATAGAGCGACACTGGAATCTTGGGATGTGGAAGACGAACGAAGATATTGTGTACCGCAGGCAGTTCTCCATCAAAAAAACCCCACCCCACGCGAGCCTCACGGTTTCTGCCCTGCGGTCGGCAGAAGTATATTTAGACGGCAGGCTTGTCATGCTGTCCAACGATATGGCTGACTGGAAACAAGCCCGGACTATCGACCTCACCAGTCTTCTCGGCGCAGGGAGTCATGAACTTCGCGTCGACGTCTCCAACCAGAATGGACCTGCCCTGCTGCTTGCCTATAGTGATGCGGTCGACGTCGATACGGGGACCGACTGGCAGGCGAGTTTGGACAGGGTCAGGTGGGGGCCTGTCGCGGTTGCCGGTAAAAGGCTGCCTGCGGAGCTTTCAGCGAGCTTTCCGGGATCATGGTCAGCCTTTAGCGCTCTGATCCCTCTCTATTTACCGCTGTTCATCATCAGTTTTTTCGCGGTACTCTTCGCGGAGCCAGCTCTGAGACGGTATCCTCGACTCAAAGAAATGGTTTCTGGTCCAGCCACTATTCGATGGATACTCCTCGGCGCCTGGGCCGTGCTTGCCGCAAATAATATTTTCAAGCTTCCTCTTCATGTGGGATTCGATTCGGTCTTCCATCGCGAGTATATCGGCTATATCGTAGAAAAGGGTGCGATTCCTCTCGCCTCGGAGGGCTGGCAGATGTTTCAGTCGCCGCTGTACTACCTTGCGTCAGCCCCTCTCTCGATGTTTGCGTCAGCCTTCTTTTCCGGAGAAAAGGCAGAGATGATGCTGCGGCTTATTCCCCTTGCCTGTGGCGCGTTACAGGTAGAGACGGCCTTTCGGGCGGTGAAGCATGTCTTTCCGGACAGAGATGACCTTCAGGTGATGGGAACCCTCATAGGAGGCTTCGCGCCGATGAACTTCTACATATCCCAGGTAATAGGGAATGAACCTTTGGCCGGGCTCCTTTCCTCGACTGCGGTAGTCACGGTTTTGGGTCTGATCAGTTCGGACGTCGTTACCCTACCAAAGAAAAAACTGTTGCTCCTGGGAATTGTTCTGGGGCTCGCCCTCTTAACGAAGGTGACCGCTGTCTTGCTCGTCCCCGCCGCGCTGCTGGCATTATTATCCATGAAGTCCAGGATGAAGGCGTCGGCGAAGACCGTGGTTGTGGCATGCCTTGCTGTCCTTGGCATCGTCGTGGTCGTCTCAGGGTGGTACTATTTCAGAAACTGGATGGAACTGGGAAGTCCCTTTGTGGGCGGCTGGGAGGCTTCTCGCCGTATCGTCTGGTGGCAGGATCCCGGCTATCGCACGGTTCGTGATTTCCTGTCCTTCGGTCGGTCGCTGGTAAATCCCGTATACTCCGGGCTCGCAGGGTTCTGGGACTCCGTCTACTCTACCTTCTGGCTTGACGGGTTCCTCAGTTCGATTATCTCCTTTGAGATACGTCCGCCCTGGAATTATGATTTCATGATCTCAGGAGCCCTGCTCTCAATCCTGCCGGCTGCAGGCATCCTGCTCGGGGTCGTAATAACGGCATATCAGCACAGAGCCGCACGGCCTGGCCAGCTTTTTTCCGCGTACTGTATCGTCCTCTTTTTTTCCGTGCTTCTGTATCTGTATGTGACGGTACCGATTTACAGCACTGCCAAAGCGACGTACACCATCGGTATCATTCCCTGTTATGCGCTTATCTGTGTCACCGGTCTCGACGTTGTCATGAAGTCCAGATTTATGGGGGCAGCAGTCAAGGCCCTGTTGATCTGCTGGGCTGTGTCGTCATATTTCTCCTACTTCGTTCTCTGATCTGCCGGTGTTCGCCGTCAGGAAATATGCTATATTCAACGTACATCATATGACTAATGGAAGCGAAGAGAACGCGCTGCCATCCCGTGGGCTCGGATCTGTTGGCGGCGGCAGCATATCGGCTTTTTTCATGACCTATGGTGCAGCACTTCTTTCTGCTGCTGCAGCTTTCCTTGTCTATCTGCCTGCCCTCCTCAATGATTTCGTAAACTGGGATGACGAGCAGTATGTCTATGCCAACCCTTTCATACAATCCCTTGACTTGCAACTCCTTGCCTCAGCGTTCACGACTTTTCGGGCAGCCAATTGGCATCCCCTCACCTGGCTTTCCCATGCCCTGGATTATGCGGTATGGGGATTGAACCCCTTGGGACATCATCTTACCAATATCCTGCTGCATGCGGCCAATACCTATGTGGTCGTACTCCTCGCGGTAACGCTCGTTGTTGTTCACCAGAAGCGTAGCAAACTCCCCGTCACTGACAGGAAGACCCTTCTCGTGACCGGGCTTGCGACCGGCCTTCTTTTCGGGCTTCACCCGCTGCGCGTCGAGTCCGTGGCGTGGATCAGCGAACGAAAGGATCTCCTGTGCGCCTTCTTCTTCTTGCTCTCGTTGATGGCCTATCTGAAATATGCAGAAGGTGACGATGAAGACAAGCGACTTACGGCGAGGCTTCTTGGCAAGTGGTATCTCCTTGTTCTCTTCACCTTCATTCTTGCTCTCCTTAGTAAACCTATGGCCGTCACCCTGCCGGCTGTGCTTCTCCTTGCGGACTGGTATCCCCTCAACAGGATAAGCAAGAGAACGGTCAGGGGCGTCATTGCAGAGAAGACTCCCCTCATGATACTGAGCCTTGCCTCGTCGATACTAACCATTAAGGCGCAAAGCGCCGGGAAAGCCGTTGTCCCTTTGGAGGCCATTCCTTTTGCGACGAGAGTACTTGTCGGAATCAAGGCCCTGGCATTCTACCTCTGGAAAATGATCATGCCCTTCTCGCTCTCTCCCTTTTATCCCTACCCGCGAAACGTGAATGTTCTGTCTCCGGGATATCTTTTTCCTGTGGTCGTTATCTTCGCATCCATTATCCTGTGCATCGTCTTTACCAAAAAAAACCGCCTGTGGCTTGCGGCGTGGGGCTATTACCTGATCACCCTATTCCCCGTGCTGGGGTTCATTCAGGTCGGCGGGCAGGCGATGGCCGACCGGTACAGCTATCTGCCGAGCATTGTGCCCACGCTCTTGGTCGGTCTCGGCATTGCCTGGCTCTATGAGAGAATCTCTGTCCGGGGAGTGGCCATACAGGCTGTCTTCTTCGGTGTCGTAGCGACAATAGTCCTTTCCCTGACCTATCTGACAGAAAGCCAGATCGCAAAATGGAAAAATAGTTTTGTCCTATGGCATTATGCGCTGGAAATAGATCCCCAACTGGCCCTGCCGCACAACAATCTGGCGCTTGCCCATGCGCGCAGGGGAGAGACAGGTCTCGCGATCGAGCATCTCCGTCGCGCCATAGAACTGAACCCGCAGTGGGCCGTGCCTTATTATAATCTTGCCAACAGATATATGGATCTTGGGTGGAACGCGAAGGCGATTGACGAACTGGTCATCGCCATTACGTTATTCCCGCAGTTTGCAGAAGCCCATAACAATCTGGGAATCCTTTATGCGTCGCAGGGGTTGCTCGCCGAGGCCGTGCAGCAATTTCAGGATGCGGTCATGTTGCAGCCGGACAGTGAAATATACAGGAACAATCTCACCCGTGCTACGAGAGACAGGGTACAATAATCTTCGTCTGCGCGGGCTGCTGACCTGTGCCGTAGCAGACCTGAATTGAACACATGGAGTCTCCCGATTACCTCTGTACCGGTTTCGGCTTCTTTTCCCGTTGTATAATAGCAGCATCGCCGGCGCTCCTCTTCCGGTATGCGCCGGCAAGGTTAAACTTGAATGTGGGATCATGCGGTTTTATTTTTACCGCCGCCTCAAAATGCGCGATGGCCTTATCCGTCATTCCCTTTTCCCCATATGCAGCTCCCAGATTGTTATGGGCCTCGGCAGAATCGGGCTTGTAAAGCAGTGCGGTCTCGAACTCCTCGATCGCCTTGTCTATGAATCCCATGTTAAAGTACACAATCCCCTTGTCAAGAAACTGTTTCACCAGTTCAGGCTTGAGCGAAAGGGCCATGTTCAGGTGCTTTCTCCCTTCGTCAACGAGTCCGGCCCGCACAAGGGCATCCCCGAGGTCACCCTGCACATTAGCACTGTCGGGAGATTTCCTGGCCGTGTCCGACCAGAGGGTGATATTGTTCTTCCAAATGGCGTTTCTGTCCACCGTTGCGAGTGCAAACAGGCAGGCCAATGCTGCGAGAACAAAAGTGGTTGTCCCGGCCGCTCGCGGCCGGTTGGTCATCACCCATCTCAGGGAAAGGGCGATGAGCAGTACGAACCCGACAGAGGGAAGGTAGAGGTACCTCTCTGCAAACGCACTCTCTTTAAAGGCTGGGATATAAAGTGCCGGGAGCAGGGGGATCACGATGAGTAAGAGGCACCAAAATGCCGCCTTGCTTTTCTTAATAGATATATAACAGAGATATGCCAGGATGGACATAAATATCAGAGAAACGATTCCTCTGGTATCAAAGGCCGAGCCGATGGGGTGAAAAACATAATATGCGTTGAGATCAACGGGAAGGAGAAGCTTCTGGAAGTACTGGGCCAAAAGGGAAAAGACATTGACGGCAAGCTGAAAAAAGTCCATGTTGTCATGGCTCTTCATCGGCGTCAGTGCATGCAGGACAGCAAAGCGCACGACGAAGTATAATCCCGCGACGCCAAGAAAAGGAGCATATCTCTTCACAGAGGAGGAGAAGCTCAATGTTTCCTTCCTCAGGAGGAGATCATAGGCAACGATGATGATAGGCAGCGTCAGGGCAGGTTCTTTGCAGAGCGTGGCCAGGGCAAAGCATATGACGGACAGGAGGTACATGATGCCTCGCGAAGGCCTGTCGGCATCGTGTGATCTTAGGTAGAGGTACAACGAAAGGAGAAAGAAGAGCGTGAAGGAGAGATCCGGTATACCGCCTAACCAGGCAACCGCCTCGGTATGGACAGGGTGTGTGGCAAAGAGCAAGGCCGCCATGAAAGGAGGCGCAAGAGGCGATGGAGCGGTCGCAGGCAGCACCTCGTCAAGTAGCCGTCTGCTCAGCCCGAAGACAAGAACAGAGCTGACGGCATGGAGGAGAACGTTCATCAGATGAAACCCCCATGGTGCAAGTCCGAAGAGGTAATATGTCATCATATAGATGACGTGCATCAATGGCCGGTAATAGTTCGAAACATGCTCGCCGGAAAAACCCCACACGTTTGACAGGAAGATCTGTGGGATATTCCTCACGTCTCTGATCCAGTGGTTGTCCAGGATCTGGAGGGTATCGTCATAGACAAAACCGTTGAACAGCGTATTGCCGTAAGTCCCAACAGATACGAGCACAATGACGGCTACGAGGTGAACCGGAAGCAGTCGGGGGAAAAGCCTTTCCTTGACCCAATGCACCGATTTTATCGACATTCCTTGATCCTCCGGGAGCGGTTCATTAAGGTCTTGGGGTATGATAACGTCCCTTACAAGGTGCCCTACATCCGACTACAGGATGCACGATAAAGCTGCTGCATAAAGGGATTATGTGCCGTGCCGTGGTGCCATGGTAAGCTCTCCCAAGGGTTTTCCACATTGCCGAACTCAGGCCTTCTATCCAGGAGCATGGTATATCATACTACAGGATAAGTGCTTGATAAAAGCGCATTATTACAAAGGTGACGTGTGCGTCCGTATACACAATCTCTCGCATGACGCAGCATCCTCCTCAGACCGTCTGGTCCATTTGACAAGAAACCGCAGAGTTGCTAAGGTAAACATCAAGGCAATGCACTATGCATTTTCTTCGCCGGAAATTCCGTCATCTGGTGCGGCATGGGGCAGGATGCGGCGCGGTAATGTATCACGCACAGGATGCAACGCCAAAGAACGGCAGGAGGAGACTGAACGTGAGCGGTGTAAGAAGGTTTTTTGGATATGGTGCTCTGGCTTTCTGCGCAATTTTCCTGTGTGCCCTTGCGTCCTTTTCTGCAGGGGCGCCGGGGGGGGCGGCGGATGGCACTACCGGGGGGAAACCTGATGATCTCGGCGTCGAGGTCCAAAAAGAGTTTCTCGGGAAGATGAAGGATATCAACAGAGACCTAACGGACGAACATGCCAATTTTGCGAAGAATTATACGCTGATGAGCCCCCTGTATGACAGGCTCCAGACAGACTGGAAGACCGGCGCGACAACGCCGAGCGATGTGCTCGTCAACCTCCAAGTTCTGCAGCGCAAGAGAGAGGACATGCAGGCCAGGATTGAGGAATTGGAGAAGAAGAAGACGTTTCTTTCCTCATCGATTGCATCTCATTACGACAATAACATCCCCGCGACGTTGCAGCAGGCGCTGGACGAAGAAGAGAAGAAATGCAAGGCTGCCATTGATGATATATACCTTCAACTCGGTTGGTGGCTGCAGACCCAAAAATCGGAATTCGGGGAGAGAGACGAGATGTCTCTGCGACAAAATATCCTCCGGTATCACCGTGAGCGAAGCAAGCCGGAAGAATAACCCACCGGCCTCCTTCGCTTATTCCTGATGTCCGCGCGATCTCCTGCATGCCCGATCTGAAGGAGACGGCTCAGTGCACTGCATGTCTGTTCTCCCGGAACTCTTCGAGCCGTACCCTAAACTGCTCATTCCCGGGGGCCAGCTCGGCAGCCTGACGGTAGTTATCCATCGCCTTATCCCTCAGACCCAGTGCCTCATATCCCACACCGAGATTGTAGTAAGCGTCAGCATAACGCGGTTTCAAGCGTATAGCTGCCTGTAACGGTTCTATCGCCTCTGTGAAGGCCCCTGCATGGAGAAGGGTCACCCCCAGATTGTTATAGGCCATGACAAAATCCGGGTTCAGACGGATCGCCATCCGGAACTGCTCTATTGCCTCTTCAGTCCGGCCCATGCTGTCATAGGCCAGCCCGAGATTGTTGCAGACCTTCTCGCTCGGCCTGATTTTCAATGCAGTCAGATAGTGGTCAATCGCTCCCGCCATATCGCCCTCGCCCTGGAGTATCGCGCCATAATTGAACTGGGCGATGGGAGCATCCGGCGATTTTATTACTGTGTCCTGCCAGAGGGTTCGATCACTTTTCCATACGATATTTCTCGCAACCGTCTCTGCTGAATACAGGGCAACGAGGGAGAGAGATGCAAGAATGACGAAAAAGGTCCTCCGACCCGATGCTGCGCTAAGGCGCCGGAGTCCCAGTGCCACGAGCATGACAAAGCCGATGGACGGAAAATAGAGGTACCTCTCGGCAAGAGGATTCTCACCGAGGTACGGGATATAGAGGACCGGGATGAGGGGCACCACAATGAGGGCGAGCCCAAAGAGGGCGGGCCCGCTCCTTCTCCGGAGCATCTCAGCGGCAACGAGTACCATCGCCGCGAAAACGACTGAGACCAGGACAGCGGGATTGAAGAGTGACGTAACGGGTTGAAATCCATGGAAGACGCTCAGACGTACCGGCAGGATGAGCTTTGCGGCATACTCGAAAAACAGGGGGAAGACATTGAGCACAATATGATACGGGGAGAGCTCCTGATGTCGTGCTACCGGTGCGAGAGTCCCGATGGCCGCCGTCCTGAGGAGGAAGAGGATCAGGAGGGGTGCACCATAGGGCGCAACCCGTGCAAAGGAATCACGAAAGCTGTTTCCCTTCCGGACTGCCACTTCATATACCACCAGAAGAAGGGGCAATACCAGAGCGGTTTCCTTCGAGAGGAGTGCAATTAAAAAAAAGCCGAGAGAGAGCAGCGAAGGGATACTGCGGATCCTCTTCCCCTCTTCCGGAGCAATCAGGTAAAGGAAAAAAGCAAGAAGCCCAAAAAACGAAAAAGCAAGATCCGGAATGCCACTGATCCAGGCAACCGCTTCCGTGTGGATGGGGTGTGTCGCAAAGAGAAGACCGGCGATCCCCGGAGCATAGCGATAGGGAGGCCGACCAGGAGCAGGCTGATCCCTGAGGAGGTGAGCCGTGACGATGACGACGAGTATCGAGACCCCTCCGTGGAACAGAATGTTCATGGCGTGGAATCCCGCCGGCACGAGGCCGAAGACGGCGTATCCGAACATATACAGGAGGTGCATAACAGGGCGGTAGTAATTGCTCGTTACGCCGCTGTATGCCCAGGACCCGGAGGAAAAGATTTCGCCGATGTGCTCTCCGCTCCTGATCCAGGGGTTGGCAACTACCTGGTCGACATCATCATAGACAAAGCCGTTAAAGAGGGTGTTCGCGTATACGGCAATGGAAACGATAAAGACCGCGGCCACCCATCGCGTCAGATATCGGTCCTCTGTCAACCAGCACTCTGTCTTTACGCTCTCTGCTTCTCCGGCCACACATACCTCGCGGTGCAATTATCGCAGAAAAGTGCTCATACGGCCGGCCTCAGTCCCCGGGAATGCAAGCGCAAGAAGGGCCGCAGAACCGTAATCCGTTTCCATACCGAGGGAGGACGTCAATGATACGTGCGCACCGATTATTGCAGCCCTTCTTGCCCTGCCGACCCACACCGTTTAGGATAAAAGAAATAACACTATGGCACTCCGCCGATCATCTGAGCACATCAAACATCTGGACCCTGCTGTTCTCCCTGTCCGCAACAAATGCCTCTTCCTTGCCGTTGAAGCAGATCTGGTCAGGATACCGCAGCTGCCCCTCCTTCCAGCCAGAAGTGAGCAGACGCCCCTGGACTGTGCCATCCCGCTGGATAACCACGATGCCGCTGCCGTGCTCGTCAGCAAGATAGAGCACGCCCTGCGCGTCAAGAGACATGGCAACGGGGAACGTCACAGACTTGTCCAGGTCCTTGGTCAGAGGGCTGAATGACGTGTCCGATGGCCCTGCGGAATAGACCACCGACTTGATGCTGTCGAGGATGAAGATGGTGCCCCGCTGATCCACCGCCAGGTCTGAAATGAAGCGGGAATCCTTAGGGAACTCGATCTGCCGGAGAAACTTTCCCGCAGGATCAGTCACGATAATCCGGCCTGAGAATATATCGTCGAGGTAGACATTGTCCGCACTATCGAGCTTGAAGCTTCTCGGGATAACGGGCGTCGTCGTCGCCAGGCCCTCAGGGGAAAATATCGCATTGAACGTGCCGTCAGGATTCAGGCGAAGAATGCGCCGCTGTTTCCCATCAAGGACAAGGATTTCGCCCTTAGCGTTCACCTGGAGTCGAATCGGTGCGACACCTTCGGGCAGCGTGATCTCTTCTCCTCCGGAGAGATTCTTGTCCTGGACCGAGAACTTGAGCAGGCGTCCGTTCCCCGTATCGGCAACGATGACCGCGGATCCCGGCCCGCAGGCCACGCCTTCGGGATTCTTCATTCCTCCGCCCTTGCTGTCAGCATAAATCGAAAGGACGTGTTTCATCTTGACCGCATCAGCAGCAATTGCGCTGGCCGGAAAAACCATAAGGAGCAGGGCTGCAAGAAATTTCATCATCTTAGGTATCATCACATCACCTCTTCATCAATTCGTGGCACTGAACGCACTGGTCGTTCATCTCGGCATAGTAGGCCATCCTCTTGTACTCCGAACCGTGGGACCGGTGACAGCTCAGGCACGTCACGGTCAGGTTCTTGTTCCGTGGGTCGACGACCTTGGGGCCGATCGGGTGGGTCGAATGCTTCAGCCAGTCGTGGCAGGAGCCGCAAAGATCGACTATGGAAGCCTGGTTCAGGAGGAAGGCCGAATCCGATGAATGCGGGCTGTGGCAGGCTGTGCAGTTTCCCTCCAGTACCGGCGGATGTTTCGCCAATGACCGTTTCTGTCGTTCTATGGCATCCTCATGACATTTTCCGCATACGACAAGTTGAGAACCTTTCAGGAGCATCGCCTCTTTAGCGGCATGGGGGCTGTGGCAGCTGGTGCATCCGGCCTTGCTGACGAGCGGCCAGTGGAGCTTGTTTTTCCCGAGTGCCTCATTCACCATCGAACTGTGGCAAGCGCGGCAGAGCTCATATCCCTGTTTCTTCGTGGCAAACGGCGTGGGAGAATTCGGCTCCGCGTGACACTGACTGCACATCCGGTTGCCCATCGGTTGGTGGACGTTGTTGTAGAGGAGCGCTCCCCGGTCAGACCCGTGCGGATCGTGACAGCTCGTGCACTGGGCCCTCTCGACCGGGTAATTCATGTGCCGGCTGGCGAAGGACGGCTTATCCGTTCTGTGGCACTTCAGGCAGAGACCTGGCGCCGCTTCTTTCAGGAGAAACGGCGCATTGGCCGCTGCATGAGGGTCATGACAGTTCAGACAGCCCTTCTCGACCGGCGCGTGCCTGAACTTGGCCTTGGCTATCGCCTCACCCATTGTCTTGTGGCAGCTCACACAGAGGTCGCTTACCGGGAGGAGGAGGTTGAACTTGTTCTTGGCGGCATGTGGGTCGTGGCACTTCATGCATTCGCCGTCGGCCACGACCTTGTGCTTGCTGAGCGCCTTTTCCGGGACGATACCTCCATGGCATTTTCTGCAGATGTCCGAGGAAAGCTCCGAGAGCATCTTCCCGTACCGCGCTGCATGCGGATTGTGGCAGCCGATGCATTCGCCGCCTTTCACCGGTGTATGGATGAACGGGTTTTTTAATTTTTCGGGAAACGCTGTATGACAGTCCAGGCAGATCTTCCCCTGAGCGCCGGGCTTTAGCTTGAATTTCGCAGCCTGTGCAGGAGCGAGCGCCGGGATACACAACGCGATCATGACACAGAGAAGCATTACTTTATATCGGGCGTTCATAACCACTCCTTTCATCGATTTTCCACCACGTGGCATGCCTCGCAAGACCTTCCGGCAAACGGGGGATGCTGATTGTCCTTGAAGAATTTTGGATCCTGCGACGCATGCGGCGCATGGCAGCTGACGCAGTCGATCTCTGCCGGATCAATCGAAAGATGTGCCTTTCCGAAGTTCGTCCCTTTCACGTCGTGGCATTCCGCACAGATCGCCTGCACCGGCTGGACGAGCAGGGTCTTCTGCGCCGATGTGTGAGGCTTGTGGCAACGCTGGCAATCTCTTGCAGCGGGTGGATGGACCTTCTCCTTTGCCATCTTGGCCTTGAGGTCTTTGTGACAGTTCAGGCAGATATCGGGGCTCTCGGCAAGGAGGAGCTTGCCCAGCTTTGCCTTGTGGGGGCTATGACATTTGGTGCACTCCCCGGCAACAAAGGGGGCGTGCCGGCTGACCGCCTCGCCCGCCGCCTTATTGAGGTCTCCATGGCATGAAGAGCAGACAGCCATCTGTTTGTCACGAAGCATACCGGCAACATCGCTCCCATGCGTTTCATGGCATGAAGAACACATGCCGCCGACAAAGGGAACGTGGTTCGTCCCACCGGGGATTTCCTTCATGAGCGCACCATGGCATTTCGCACAGAGGTCGGCGCCGGTCGCCTTGAGAAGCTTTTCTTCGTCTGCCCCGTGAGGGTTGTGGCAGGCATTGCACTGTCCGTCCAAAACCGGCCGATGCGTATAGATCCTGGCAAACCGCGCCCCGGCATCGGAATGGCATTCGTAGCATACGGCGTCCATCCGGTCCTTTATCATGCTCGGGAAGCTTGATCCGTGCGGGTTATGGCAGGTACTGCACATATCCTGCGAGAACGGCATATGCACCTTTTTTCGCTTCGACTCCTCCCGCGTCTTGGCATGGCACGTGAAACAGATCTCGCCGTCTTTCGCCGTAAGGAGTTTCTGATACTTTGCCGCATGCGGCGCATGGCAGGCAAGGCAGCCCTGCCCGGTCAGCACGGCGGCATGGGGATACACAACCGTGTTGCCTTTTTCGGCATGACAGGTGATGCAGAGGCCGTTGCCCGCCGCCGTAACCAGCCGCGGAAACTCTGACGCATGGGGATCGTGGCACGTGATGCACATCCGGTCCTTGAACGGTGAGTGCTCCACTGTCCCGTCAGCCTTGAGCTTGCCTATGTCATGGCACTGCAGGCACAGATCGCCGCCCTTTTGCACGGTTTCGAAGGCATTGCCCGAAGCAGACGGGGCATGGCACATGTCGCAGCCCGATGAGGCAACCGGATTGTGGACGCTCGTTTTGAGAAGTTTCGGCTGTGCAGAAGCATGAGGATTGTGGCAGATAACACAAGACTTCGTCTCCACGGGAAGGTTGCCGTGGGCCTTTGCGAATGAGGCCGTTCCCTTATCATGGCACGACAGACAGAGCGACACCTCCGGCTTCGAGAGGATATTCGGCTCGCTTGAACCATGGGGCAGGTGACACTCCTTGCACCCCTTCGCTGACAACACCGCATGGATCACCTTCTTTTCAAAGTTCTCCTTTTTATGACACTGGTAACACAGTTCGCTCCCTTCCGCCTTCAGGAGGCCGGCAGCCGGGGACGCATGGGGATCGTGACAGGCAACGCATCTGTTCTTCTTCAATGCAGTATGTATCGTGCCTCCGCCGAGACCGATCTTATCCCGTGGATGACAGGAAAAACAGAGGTCGTTCCCTTCTTTCTTCAGCACGAGCGCAGGGACCCTGCCGTGGCGGAGATGGCATTCATCACAGTTCTTATCCTTCACCACCTTGTGCACGCTTTTCATGCCGAAGTATTTTTCGGCAAATTTCGTATGGCAGTCCAGACAGCCTTTCTGGGTAAACCTTCTCTGCTCCGCTGCGTTCCCCGCCTGCATGAAAAAGACAGCGCCCGCAAGCAGGGTCAAGAGCACCGCCGGAACTACTCGTCTCGTATTGAAGAGATTTCGCATATTGTCTCCGTCCTCATGTGAAGAATATTACTCATCGAACCTTGCATAGATCGTAACCGGATAGACTTCCCTCAATTTTTTCCCCCAGTTCGTTATTCCTTCGCCGACGAGTTCCCGGGCGACCGTTTCCGCCAACTCGGCCCTGACCTCTTCATAGGGCTTTGCGGTCGCGGGAACAACCTCCGACACGGAGATGACATAGTAGTAACCTCCGGGACCGGCGTAAAGCCGGTAATCCCCTGCATGGGCCCCCGAGATCGCTTTTTTGACGTCCTCACTCATTTGCGACGTCATGACCAGATTGCCGCCGAACGTGAGAACACCCTTGGTTTTGGCATCAACGATACCTTCGGCGTTCTGCTTGCTCCACGTAAAGTCCGTCCCTTTATTCAAACTATCGAGCACCGCCTCGGCATCGCCCTTCGATGCAAAGGCAAGTGACTCCATCTTCACCATCTCGGGATAGGAGAAATCGGCGATGTGCTGTGTATAGTAGTTTTTCAGCGTCTGCTCGTCCGCCTTAATTTCAGGGGCAACCACCTTCTCGATAAACTTCCCGATCACGAGCGACTCCTTATAGTCGGCCACCTTTTCCTGGTATTCCGCCGACTTGTCAACGCCTTCTTTGAGCGCCAAGAATTTGAACAGACGCTTGCCTATGATATCCCTGAGCACAGGAAATTTCTGCTTGTTCAGTCTCTTCCTTTCTGCTGCATCTTCCGGCCCGTGGAAAAATCTCCATTTCAAGGCTTCGGCAAGATCTCCCACGGTCACCGGCTTGTCCCCCTTGATCTTGACGAGCACACGCTTATCCTGTAGCATCTTCTCGAAACCCGGCTTCTTCGCCTCGAAGTCGATCTTGTCGAGAAGTTTGTAGTCAATCGTAAGATACTTATTGTAAACCTCGGTGTTGTATTTCTCGATCGCTTCCATCTGTCTTTTCTTGAGCACGCTTTGGCGGGCCTGCTCGCGGGCAGCGTCGTCCTCCGGATAGCGGATGTCGATAAGCCTCAGCACGACAAAGCGCTGCCCTTTGTCGGTATCGATTGCGATGAGGGGACTCACCGCGCCGGCCTTCATCCCGGCGACCGCCTTTCTGATAGGGATAAGCATGCTGCTCTCCTTCAGATAGGTGTTCGACCGGTCTATTTTTGCAAGGCCGTCCTTGCTCGCCTCATCGGCAAGCTCCCCGAAGCTCTTTCCCTCGGCCAGTCCGGTGATCATCTTCCGGGCGTCGTCCTCTTTGTCAAAAAGCGCCGATTCCGTGAGATATTCCCTCACCATGTCCTGATAGCGTTTCTCGACCTCTGCCTCGTCGACCTTCACGTCTTTTATCTTGCCTGCCTGGAAGAGTTCGAGCAGGACATCCCTGGAGTAGCTCTCGACCTGCATCTGCACATCCTTGAGCTCGTCGATGCCCATACTGCGGGCTTCCTCGAGAATCAGCTCGAGCGTGATCATGCGATCGAGCTGCGCGGCCATCTCTTTCCCTGTCAGGGTGGTCTTCTCACCGCTCGAAGAGAGTGCCTTCCTGAAGGCGGCGAGGGTGATTGGATGGTCATTGACGACAGCCAGGGGAAATGCCGAGAACCGCTTGTCGGTAAAGGGTGCTTTCAGCGTAATAAGATTTTCGTCGGCGATCACGGTCCCCTTATCCGGCTGGACTGAAGGCTGCACCTCCGCGTGCAGGGACGGACAGGTCAAGAGCAAAAATGCGAGCAGAAGGCCCGCCACAAAACACATTCTTATCATGCGGTACGGTATCCTTTCTTGAGTCATTGTATACTACCCTGCCACAGTACATCCATCGATGCGGGACCCTGAGGGATCCCCTTCACCATCATGTCTACAGTTCCTTGTACCATCCGCGAGGCAAGCAGATGGGCATTCTTGATTCTTCTGAAGTCAAAGAAGAAAACGCCATCCATCCCGCTGTTGACACTGTAAGAGGACCAGGCAAGTTGCTTGCTTTTTCTGTCGATCAGCAGCAGGGAAAAGGCGACTTTCGGCGTCTNNCTCTCCTCCGAGAATGAAGTCAGTGTCGATCATGCTCACCAGCGCGTCAATATCGGCAAAGGACATCCCCTCCTGCATGATGATCCTCAGTTCGAGAAAGGCCTCCCGAATTTGTCCCAGCTCCATCACGTTGAAGGGGCCGCTCCTCACGAGTTCCTTGAGGAACAATGAGGCGATAATGTCGGCGGCATTCTTTGGATATTCCATCCGGTTGAAGAACGGCACGATCGCAACCGTGTACTTCTTCCCCGGCTCCAGAGACAGGGCGCGGTACGCTGCCCTCGGCTCGAACCTCAGATCAGCAGGACCGGCATCAAAGGACCTTCTGCCCCCGGAAAGATACCTTAGCAAGGATCGTGCCAGAATGCTTAGTGCCTTGTCCGTCAGTTCCCGCGGGTCGTCGATAAGACCGAGATCAAGAAGGCCGGGCGCGTCATCCCCGGCAAGGCCCACTTCGTCTGCCCAGAGGATTTCCGGTGTGTCCTCTGTCGAAACCAGCCTCGCGACAACAGAAATTCTCGGTGGTATATCGTCGTGATAATATTCGAGGGAGGTCAGAAGCACCGCCCCGGCTCCGGCCTCCATCCTGAGGTTCCTTGCCGTATCCGAATCAAGACCGGCCGTATACCGGATCCGGTGTCTGGCCATCACTTCTTCGAGCGCACGGTCATCGAGTATCTGCACGCCCCTCCCCTCCAAACGGGCGATCAGTCCTTCCCGTATTTCACGGACAGGGCTTACCCTCCCGGTGAGGTTCTGCACCGGAAAGACCGCGACAAGAGTCCGGTCTTTTACGCCCTCTCCACTCGTATTGCCTGCCGGCGTGGCACAACTGGCAAACAATACAGACAGAAGAACGATGAGGTGCATCGGTCTACTTGAACAGTTCAGTAAGAAGTTCATCGGCAGCTTGTTCAGACAGGTCATCCATGGGGCGTCCGCCTCCCCCCAGCAGCCGGTCCATCGTCGAAATGCCTCCCTTGGTAGACGACGCTGTCCAGACAACCCTCCCGGTCTGCGCTTCGATCATCTGGAGAGTCGCCGAGACAACGCCGGCCGAAGCGGAACCAGAGCGCAGTATTTCGTATTCCTTGAGGGTGCCGGTAATGACCGCCTCTACCTTGACAACCAGAGCGAACTTGGCGATATCTTCCGCAGAAGGAGTTGCCGGATTCTGCATCCCGGCACGGGCAATCCCCCGCGAGACCTCTCCCACCGGAATGACATACAGCCCGCCAGAAGCCAGGAGATGGTTGATAAAAACCGTCCGGAACCTCTCTGCAGCCTGATTGTCCCGTGTAAGGTTTTCAAAGGGCATTACCGCAACGCTCTTGACGGATGCAAAATCCATTTCAGGGTCATGAAACGTTGTGGGAACTGACTGAGCGCATGCCCCGAGCAGAAAGGGAAGGCTGACTACCAATAACGTGGTATAGAGCATCTTTTTCACGGTTTTTACTTTAACATAGAATATAAACATATGGCTCTCCCCATACAGAAAATTTTCAGAATCTCATGTTCAAATGAGTCAACGCGGTCTCCGTGGTCACTTTGCCCGTATCTCCGTCGCTCTTTGAGTTGTAGTACTGCACTTCCAGAAAGGCCTTTTTGGTGATATTCCACCGAACGAAGGGCCCGTAGGTCGTCAGGAGATTATTGTCGGAAGTCCGCAGCTCCTCTGTATAATTGAAACCCATGTAGAGCGCCCCTCCGGCGAAGGGGTTCCAGTTTAGGGTAAAGTTCCTGAGTGTCTCGCTCCTTGATTCCTGTTTGACCCGGCTCAGGGAGAAGGTGAGAGCGAGCGATCTTACCGGGGTGAAGGTAGCCTGAATTTCCGTTGTCCGCGAGTATACCTTGCCATCTGACCGGCTGTCGTCCACCGCCTTTGTTTCATTGTAGAAATAATTCAGATTCAGTGTGAGTGAAGGATGCGGTACGAGCTGTGTCCCGACGTTCAATAACTTGGAATCGCTCTTTATGCCTTCTTCGTCGGTTGAGGTCCCCAGTCCGCCGTTCAGATAGACATCCCAGCCCCGATAGAGTCCGGCGACGTTGTCGATAAAAATCTGCTTCGCCTTCTTCGTTCCCTCGGGATTCTTCTCATATGACCAGCTGAGCGTCAGTGTGTGACTGAGTTTGCTCACGGGAACAGCTGTCAATGACATGCTGGACCGGTATACCTCGGACTTACCCGTAATAGGTTCTGAAAAGTCTTCCCGTGACACCCGCGCCGACCCTGAAAAGACCGTATTGAAGGAATGCACGATGTTGAGGCCGTTCGTCAGGGACCAGCGGGTCACGGTTTCCTGGGCCTTTGTTTTCAAAAGATTATAGGAGGTGTCATAAAATATGAAGGGACGATCCAGGAGAGTGACCCGTCCATAGGTATTGAGCGTATGACTTGTCGCGGTTTGGTTAAATTCCCGGTCTCCTTTTGTGAGAGATTGCGTGATCAACGCCTCCATCTCGGTAACGAGGATCGTCGAAAATTGAGCCGCCTGCGGGACGGATGGAGACAGCGGCTGAACAGCTACCTTGAAGAATCGCGCCAAGAGAGGCGGGAATTTGATCTCAAAGACGTGCCGGACGGAATCGAACGCAGCAGGAGTAACGCTCCTGACGAATGCCCAGGTTTGATTGTCGACGCTCGTGTAAATATTCCAGGTGAAGGAATCGGCGATTTCCTGGGGGATCTCCCGGTCGATCCATATGCGGAAGGTATCCACGTCCCGCTGCTGAAAGAAGTCGAGCCCCATATTTCTCTGGCTGGTATCGCCCCCCGGGGGAGGAAGCCCGATGTTTATCCCGGCACTCACCCCCTTTTCACCATCGATCAGGGCCGAATTCTGGTCGAGGGCCCCACTGCTCGGAGAATTGTCGATAGCTGAAAGCCCCGAGACCGGGAAGACCTGAAGCAGAAAGTCACTGCTGCTGCCTCCCTGGGTAACTTTTATTTTAACCAGGGAGTATTCGTAATTGGCGCTGAGGGTCACCCGGTTCCTGAAGAAAGAGGTGTTCACGTCTATCGTACCTGTCTCGTTGAAGATCTTGCTTTCAATATCATCAATCCTGTTGGTGGTGTCCTGATATTCCGTGCGCGATCTGAGCGTGAGACGCCTCAGGGGAGAATACTGCAGTTTCATCGAGTAGAGGTCCGTCGTGAGGTCCCGGAAGGTTTTTGTTGAGTCGAAGGAGTTTGTCCGGGATGCATCAAGTTTGCCTTCCGGATAGACGACCGAATCCCAACTGAAATTGGCCCGGTAAAGTTCAGTAATGTCCTTTGCCACCCGTTCCCCTGACAGATAAAGCCTCTCGTCCGTCCTGGTATAGAACAGGTCCGCGTAATAGGGCGGTGTCTTCAGGCTGAGTTCGATCAGGGGCTTCACGACCCGGGTCTCCACTTCGCCCCTGACCCCGTTAGTCTTTGACTTGGAGAGGTTATTCTCAAAGATGCCGCTCATAATAAGACTGAGGTTCGGGTAGAGGTACCGCGTTAACGTGAGGCTGTACCGCTGCAGAAAGAGATTGCTCTTGCTGTCCGTAACCTCTCCATCCGTGGGTTCGTCTTTCGTCTTTACATGGATATAGGTAAGGTCGACATAGCCATCAAGCTCGGCCATCGCCTCCCCCTGAAAAGAGGCCGTCATGATAAACACCACGAAGCTCCCGATGAGGTAAAGGAATTTCCGGCGGCGCCCTTCATAACGCTTCACCGGAATGTTCCCTTTCCGCTGCTCATGACGTCGACCGCGTAGAGGGCATCTCCCACGTCGACAGAAGAGATGTTTTGCCTGGTCACCAGGTTGACGATGGCAACAGCCGACTTCTCCGGGATGGCCAGATAGATGCGGTTTTCACTCTCGTCGATCGCCATGTATTTTGTTGCGCCATCAGTGCTGATGAACCCGACCGGAAGATACGTGGACGGGGCAAAGATCGTCACCATGCGCTCCTGCCACTTCGCCACGTAGATCAGGCCGTTCCGCCCGTCGATCTGCAGGGCATCCACGCCGGCCCCTCCGGCGTATATTTTATCCACAACAGCAAAAGATGCCGTTTCGATGACCTGAAGGTAGGGTGATCTCCGGTGGATCACGTAGAGTCGGTCTCCCCGCGGGTTGAATGCCCCTCTCAACGGCTCAATCCCGACCGCAATCGTTGCAATGACTGCGCGCGCTCCGATATCAAGCACACTGATGCTGTTGGACAGGGAATTAAACACAAAGGCACGCCTGCCGGCAGCATCGACCAGCACCGAAGAGGGGCCATAACCCACCCGGAGACGGTCGGTCTCCCTGAGCGAGAGATGATCGATGAAGCTGACCGTGTCGGATCCGTAATCCGCAACAAGGACTGCCCTGCCGTCACCGGAGATCCCGATCTCAGAGGGCTTATCACCCGGAGAGAGCTGCACTCTGCCGAGCGACTCCTGCGTCAGGGTATCTACCACTTCTACGCTGTCAGCTCCAGAGAGGGCGATATACAGCCTCCCGGCTGTCTGATCGAGGGCAATGCCCTGCGGGTCCCCTTCCACCACGATGACACCGGTTACTTCCATCCGCCTTTTGTCGAATACGGTGACCGTGCCGGACTCGGTATTCGAGGCGTATCCCGCAAAACCCGGGAGCGGCCCCTGAGGGACCGACAGCGTAAAGATAGGCGTTTGCCTCTCTTCAGATGGCTTGTCCTCACCAAAAGCAGCGGAAAGGACCACCGCCTTTCGATGCTGCATAGTAAAGCTGACTTCCGCCAGCATCTTTTCCGATGCCTTCGATGCGGCAGTCTCTTCTTCTCCCTCCTTGACCGGCGAAGTCTCGAAGGCAAAGCGGATTCCCGTAAAAAGCCCTGGAGGAACCATCCCGGAGGCGAGAAGGCGCTGCCTCTTCATTTCGTCTGGTCGCATGTCGGACAGCGCTACCCTGAGTGGATAATCAGTACCGTCGGCACCGACCGCCCAGATTCCGCTGATATGGAGGCCGGGCTCTCCTGCACCGGGAGGGAACGGCTGTATATAGAGGTAGATTTCGGCCTGGTCACCCCTGCTCGGCCTCTTTTGGAGGAGCGTGCCCTGGCATCCCGCAATAAGCAGGAAGATCATGAGAAAAGTAACCGTCTTTATCATGGCACAATCATTTTTCCCGAAGCCTGGATTATCATACCAAGGACCCCTCTTTTTGATTCAACTCTCGAGTATTTGGCCGGGCACCATCCCCCATCGCCGGCTGCACCGTCAGACCCCTGCCTTAGGACTGAAGGATCCAACGTGAGCATTATAATAAAAGAACAGCTTCGTTTCATCAAAAAAAGAAGGGCCGGCATTCGGCCGGCCCTCTTCTCACCACAGAAAAGACTACTTCTCTACTGAGATTAGTCTTTCACGTGGCACTTGTTGCAGAGTGACCTCTGATAGGTAGCGAAGGTGGTAGCCGGCCTGTCATAGTAGTTGGCCAGTGCTTCAGCAGCCGACTTGCCGCGGCCCGCATCGCCTGTCGGATATGCGCCAGCGACGGTGATGAAGGTGCTTTCCTGGTCCCACCTGAGCATGAACTCATTGCCGGAGGCATGAGCCCTGTGGCAGGACAGACACATCACCTGGTCGCCGTCAGACGGACCAACTGCGCTCAAACCTGCGCCGGTATTGCCGGCAATGGTAGCCAGAGTCGCATAACTGCTGGTGTTCGTTGCAAACGGAACGAGCGAGGTGAAGGACGTCGTGGATGAGCCGGTCAGGTCGCCGGTCTTTACATATGCGTTGTAGTTGGCGTTGACATTGGACATTGTCGAGTCAATCGGGTGAACGATATTACCGCTGGAATGCATTCCTGCATGACAGGTAGCACACCACTGGCCCCATGCAGCACCGCCGTTGGTGGTTTGTACGCCATAGGCAACGCGCGTGGAGGTAGCTGATTCTGTCCGGTTGTACGTGGAGTTAACCTTTGCAGCAGGTGAGCCAGGGAAGCCGATCGTGCCGGAAACCTTGTTGGCATAGCCTGAACCAGGAAGCAGTCTGTATGTGCCGACCGCTGCGGTTGCATCAGGCTCGTTGCCGGCTGCGTTGTAAGAACCAGAGGTCTTGATCGGCGGAACTGCCGTGCCGACTGCCGTTGTCACGATTGCGCCTGCGCTGGTCCTTCTGTATTTACCGTGAGGATCGTGGCAGCTGTTGCAGGAAAGGTTTTCTGATACAAAGGTTCCGCCGGGTGCGACCGTGTTTACGGTGTCAGCAACGTAGTTGTTGTCAGTTGCCACGATGTTGTGGCCGTGGGTCTCGCCCTCTTCAACGTTCGTGGTGCCGCGAACGACAAAGGTAAAGGTCTTCTTTACCCAGCCGAAGTCGCCGCCTGGGGTCCGCTGCAATGGGGCTTTGCCGGCCGGCATGTCCGTCTCGGCCGTGCTGATATGGTAGCTGCTCGGGCCCGTGTCGCCGGCGTGCTGATGGCACGTGAGACAGGTCG
>DKBO01000216.1 GCA_002448975.1 Nitrospiraceae bacterium UBA6898 | reverse complement strand
GGTCGAGATATTCCACAAAGAGGGCGACACATTATTTTATATGCTCCAGGATATCGCCTTTGTGCCTGTTCAGGTCCTGCTTGTCACGCTCTTTCTGAACCAGTTGCTCACGATCAGGGAGAGAAGGGCAAAGTTCAAGAAGCTGAATATGCTGATCGGCACCTTCTATATCGAAGTCGGGACCGGGCTTATCAAACAACTGTCAAAGTTCAGTTCGGAAATTTCATCGGTTCAGGAGAAGATGCTCGTCATGACCCGATGGACGGACAAAGACTTCGCGGCTGCGCAGGACGCGTTGCGGAGTGCAGACCTCGGGATTGACAGCAGAAAGGCAGACCTCCAGGAACTGAAGGTATTCCTGATTGCGAANNACAGCTTTGCGGGACTGCCCAAGGCTGATTATGATCACCTTTCGGTCGATATCAAGCGTGCCTATGGGCAGGTCATTGTCGAATGGCTGGCCTATATGAAACATCTCAAGGGAGATTATCCGTATCTCTTTTCCCTGGCAGTGAGGATGAACCCCATGGATGCGAGTGCGGACCCGGTGCTGAAATAGAAGAGATTTGGAGGAGCCATGACGGAAAAGGATGACGTGAACATCGAGTTCTGCCTGGGAAAGGAAAGTCAGGGAGCATCTAACTACGAAGAAGTGCTGAAACACGTTGGTCACAAGGTACAGGTCGTCTCTTTCCCGCGGGGCATTCAGGTGCTGAAGGTCGCGCTGGAATGCGTTACCTGCAACAGGGTGCTGATAGAGTACGACAATCCGGAATACGCGGAATAGATCAGGCGGCCGTCACATACTCAGCGCTTCTCTGGTCATCCGCTCGGCTGTTTCGCATAGTGCCTTTTTGCCTGCTTCTGTCCGCGCTTCAATATAGAACCTTACCTTTGGTTCCGTGCCCGAGGGCCGGATCATGAGCCACGAACCGTCATCTAAAACGAGCTTGGTGCCATCCACGGTGATGATATCTGTGACGGTCCGGACCTGCTCCCCGGTCTTCAGGGCAGCGCCTTTCGTATACTGCACAGGGATCACGGAAAGCCTTCTGATCAATGGTTCTCCGACCAGCGAACGGTCGACAGATATCCCTGAACGGTCAGGGTAATAATAACCGAACTCGTCCATGAGATCCGCGAGATATGCGCCGAGATTTCTGCCGGTGACTGCCATCATCTCTATGGCAAGAAGCAGGCCGAAAATGGCATCTTTTTCCAGCGTATGGTTATATCCTGATATGCCGTCTGATTCCTCAAAGGCGACGATTGCCCGCTCGCCTGAAGATCTCATGAGATAGGGCCTGAAATTCTTGAATCCCACCCTTGTCTCCCTGATCGGGATGCCGAGTTTCTCCGCGATCGCATTCACCAGGTTGCTGGTTCCGGCGGATTTCACCGCGCCACCATGAAACTTTTTGTGCACATGGAGGAAATGGAGCGCCATGGCGCCGAAGTAGTTCATCGGTATCTGGATGCTGCCATCGGAAAACCGGATGCGGTCTCCGTCGGGATCCATGATGACGCCGAGCTTAAGGCGCGCATTGCTGCCGGCAAGCGCTTGTTCAACGCCTGCCATGTTGCTCTCCGAAGGCTCCGGGGCAACACCGCCGAAGAGATAATCGTCCACTGTTCTCAGGTAGCTGATCTTGGGGCTGGGACCGAGGATCTTCTGGACACGCCCGCGGGTCGCGCCATGGACATGGTCAATGCAGATCATGCAGGCTTCCCTGCTGACAAAATCCCGTATCCGCTTAAGGTCCAGCGTTTTTCTCTCCTGAAGATAGGTGAGGTAAAGATCGGTGAGATCGACCTTTTCCATCTCCTTCGGGGGCACGGACGCAGGGACTGCAGACCCCTGCATCATCCTGTTTGCAAGCTCCTCGATCCTGGTGGTGATCTCTGAACCCGCAGGACCGCCGTCAGAGGGGTTGAACTTGAACCCTCCATAGTTTGCTGGGTTGTGGGATGGCGTAAGATTTACGCAGCAGGCAGCGTGCAGCATCTCGATGCCTGCGGAGAATTCGGGAGTGGCTGCCTCGCCGGCATACCATGTCCTGATGCCCGCCTTCTGCAGGAGACCGATCACCTCCCTGCTGAATGCCGGACCGAGAAAACGGTTGTCGTGGCCGACAATAACCCCTCGTTTCCTTATCTCTGCGAAGTCTGCCACCCCCATCGCCTGCATGATTGCGGGGTCCTGCGATTGCAACATCTCTATAATTGCATCAGTTACAATGCGGACATTTCTGAACGTATAGTCCGTGCCCATCTCGCCCCGCCAGCCGGATGTGCCGAAAACCACCTTGGCCGGTGCAGTGTTCTCCCGCGCAAAGCGCTCTATTTCAGAAAGGAGTCCCCGGTTTTTTACCGTGTCGGAGAGAATAACCTTCCAGCAGGATGATGCATCCGAAAAATGAACAGCCATGAGCCCTCCGGTCGTTAAGATGGCCTATTATTTTACTGCAAAGCAGGAACACCGGCAACCACCAGGGACAGCGGCAGTGTAAGGCAGGCAAGATTATAGTCGTGCTGTGACTTGTTGAATGATATAATTGCCCTAGTAACAGATATTTTCAGCGGAGGGCAGGTTGCAGAACGGCCGGAAGATACGCCTGATCGATCTGATCATCTGTCTGTCAGATGCGACGGACTTTATTGATCCCGTAGTCGTCGACCACCACAAGCAGGTGGCGTACATTGCCTATAGCATAGCTGCTGAATTAGGGCTTGCCCCGAAGGAACAGAAGGACCTGATCCTGGCGGGATCTCTGCATGATATCGGTGCGTTCAGCCTGAAGGAGCGCAAGGATGCCCTGGCATTCGAGCTGAAGAACCCGCATGGCCATGCGCGAAACGGGTATGCCCTGCTCAGGCTTTTTGAACCGCTTTCACGGGTGGCCGCAATCGTCCGCTTCCATCACGTGCCCTGGGACCACGGAGCCGGCAGAGAGTTCAGGGGGGTGGAGGTGCCGTTCTTCAGCCATGTCATCCACCTGTCTGACCGGATTGCCGTACTGGTGGACAAAAAGCGCGAGATACTCGGCCAGGCCAAGAAGATCTGCGACGCAATTCAGAAGAAATCGGGCAGCAAGTTCTGTCCCGAGCTGGTAGACGCGTTCCAGAATGTTGCCACCCGTGAGTTTTTCTGGCTGGACATTGCTTCGCCGTCGATCCAGACCATCCTGTCACAGCGGCTGCGGTCAGCGAATATCGGCATCATTTCGCGCGACATGCTCGGCTTTTCCGAGCTCTTCTCCCGGATCATCGATTTCAAGAGCCCGTTCACGGCTACCCATTCGAGCGGCGTAGCAGCGAGCGCGGAATTCCTCGCCGGAAAAATCGGTTTCAGCCGCAAGGACCGCACTGCCATGAGAATAGCCGGGTACATGCATGATCTCGGAAAGCTGGCAGTTCCCGTGGAGATACTGGACAAGCCTGCCCATCTCAGCAGGAGGGAATATAATGTCGTAAGGCATCATACCTTCTATACCTACCGGATCCTGGAACCGATCGTCCCGCTGCATACCATCACTGCCTGGGCAGCGTATCATCACGAGCGGCTTGATGGGACGGGTTATCCCTTCCATCTCAAGAAAAAAGACCTCCCGCTGGGGTCACAGGTCATGGCGGTAGCCGATGTCTTTACCGCGCTGACCGAAGACCGGCCCTACCGTGCGGGCATGAAACAGTCCGGTGCCGTCAAGATACTCGATGACATGGGTTTGCGGTCGGCTCTGAACGGCGAGATCGTTTCGCTGCTCAGGAGGCACTATGAAGAGATTGATGCCTTGAGAATGCATGCGCAGGCAAATGCCCGGATAAGATACCGGGACATCGACACCGCAAGAAAAGAGGATGATATGACCGATGCCGCGGTCTGAGCGCCCAGCCCTATAGCTGCGCTGCCTGCTTCCAGCTCCCCTCCTTCTCACATCAGAGTGATCTGTGCTAATATAGCTGACTTTTTTACGATGCAGGAGGATCACATGGCAAAGACATACGATATAGCGCTCATTCCGGGCGACGGCACCGGCCCGGAAGTGCTCTGGGAGGGGATGAAGGTCCTCAATGCTGCGTCAGCGAAGTTCGGCTTCAAGCTCGCATTCACGGAGTTCGACTTCGGTGCTGCGCGCTATTTACGGACTGGTGAGACGCTCCCTGACAGCGCTGTCGACGAGCTGAGAAAGTTCAGTGCGATCTACCTCGGCGCCATAGGACACCCTGACGTGAAACCGGGTATCCTCGAGACCGGCATACTCCTCAAGGCGCGCTTCGCCCTTGACCAGTACATCAATCTCCGGCCGGTGAAGCTCTATCCCAATATAGAGACGCCGCTCAGGGACAAAGGTCCGGAACATATTGATTTCGTGGTCATCAGGGAGAACACCGGGGGCATCTATACCAGCCTTGGCGGCGCCACCCGTGTCGGCACTCCCGACGAGATCGCCACGCAGCTGATGGTGTACGACCGCCGCACCGTCGACCGCTGCCTGAAGTATGCCTTCGAATTAAAAAAGAAACGCAATGCAAAGGACCCGAAGTACGCGGAAAAGCCGATCACGCTCATCCATAAGCGGAACGTACTCACCCATTGCGGAGACCTCTGGTACCGTGCCTTTGAGGAGATGGGGACAGCGCAGTATCCCGAACTCAAACGGGACTATAACCACGTCGATGCCGCCAACATGTGGTTCGTCAAGAACCCTGAATGGTTCGACGTGACCGTTACGGAAAACCTCTTCGGCGACATCATCACC
>DKBO01000032.1 GCA_002448975.1 Nitrospiraceae bacterium UBA6898 | reverse complement strand
GGTATACATCAGATCAGCGCAATTTCACATAACTAAGGAGGGAATACTGGTATGGCTATGACACCGAGAGAGACTATCTTAAAGGCATTTGCAATGGAGAAGACCGAAAGGGTGCCGGTCACCCTGTTCGGCGGCGGCATGTGGTCCATCAAGGACTACGGGACGACCTTCGAAGAGCTCGCGAACAATGTGGACAAGAACGTAGAGATGTGCGTTGCCGAGGCCGAAAAGATCAGGTCGGATATTGTCTACGTCGGTTCCGGGTTCAATAACTTCCATGCCATAGCCCTCGGCAGAAAGCTGGGCGTCGGCGTGAAGTACCGAGAGATAGGCGCGCCGGATATGACCGCCCATGTGGTGAGCTCCGAAGAGGACCTTGCCAAGCTCGACATGGAGGACATCTTCAAGGATCCCGTGGTCATGAATGTGATGGAGGCCACGCGGAAGGTCAAGCAGAAGATTGGTGATAAATATCTCGTTACCATGACCTGCTGGGGCCCCTTCACCCTCGCAGCACGCTATGTCGGCGAAGAGGCATTTATGAAGGCCACATTCAAGAAACCTGCCTTTGTTGAGAAGATGGTAGATTTCTGTGCCGACCTGCTCATAAAGCTGTATGAACCGCTGGTGAAGGACGGTGTTGAGGCGCTCAGTATCGCAGACCCAACGGCATCGGGAGATCTGATCAATCCCAAGCAGATGTCACGGTTTGCCGTGCCGCCGCTGAAGAAGATGAGCGACTGGGCAAAATCAAAGGGCGTGCATACGATCCTGCATATCTGCGGAAACACGAGCGACAGGCTCGAACTCTTCCCCGAGACCGGCTGTTCGACGATCTTCTTCGACCAGAAGGTAGATATTGCGAAGGCTCGGGAGGCCCTGCTCGGCAAGATGTCCTTCGGCGGAAACGTTGCGCCGGTGCATGTCCTCCTCAACAAAACTGCAGCGGAAGTGGAGGCTGCCTGTAAAGAGGTCATCGATATCGCAGGGAAAGACAATAAGGGCTTTGTCCTTGTGCCCGGCTGCGATATTCCGCCGACGATCAGTTTTGAGAACCTGAAGATGTTCCATGACGTGGCACTGAACTGGAAGTATTAAGCATAGCGTGATACCCCTGAGGGAGGTGAGGAGACAACAAGGGGATCGGGAATCCTGCGAGGGAGGTAACAATGGGGTTAGTTGATTATGTGAAAAAAATGCTCGGCCTTGAGCCGGGGGATCAAACCAAGGAGGTACGTACTATGGCAGAGAAGATGACAACAGAGCAAGTGAACGATTACATGAAGCAGAAGTGTGGTTTTGTTCCGAGGATGTTCCAGATCATTAACACCGTGACACCTGATCCGGGAAAGACCTTCGCGGATTTCTATGCGAGCATATTCGGCGACGGCGCGCTCTCCCGCAAGCATAAGGAACTGATGTTCATGTCGGGCGGTGTTGCATACTGCTCACCCCGCTGCATTATCCATGTCATTCCCGCTGCAAATGCAGGGGCGACGTGGAACGAGGTCTTTGAAGCAGCAGCAGTCGGGATGATCCTGGCGGGATTTGTCCCTGGCGGACCGGGCATTCCCTACGCATTTGAATATTGCCTGAAATGTCTTGACATCTTTGACAAGTACAAGAAAGGCGAGAAGTGGGAGTACCTGCCTGCCCCGAAGTTTGATCACGGGGTATTCTAGGAAATCAAGGTACAGGTGGAGGCACAGGCAAAGATCTTTTCTTCTGCCTCTGCCTTTACCTTGGTACCCGAAAAAAAAGGCAGCGTCCTGAGACAGGAACTGCTGCCTGTGAGTGAATACAAAGCTATTTTAGCATAATTTTCAGATAAAGGAGACGGAATGTTCAAATTCGAAAAAGAACAGAAGGTATTCAATTTCAGCGGCATCCCCGTCGGCGGCCAGCCGGGTGAGAACCCTCCGCTGATGATCGCGTCGCTTTTTCATAACAAGGACAGTGTTACCAAGACCGACCGCAAGGGGAACTTTGACCGTGAGCGGACAAAAGAGATGCTTAAGCAGATGGAGCAGATTTCCGAGGCTACCGGTGTGCCGGCGATGGTTGCCATGGTCGCCAACACCCCTGACGAGGCAAAGCTGTACATAGATTTCTATCTTGAGAACACCTCCATGCCGTTCGGCATTGATATGTGGGTTGCAGAACAGCGGGCTAAGGCGACGGAATATGTTTCGAAGATCGGTGTACAGGATAAATTTCTGTACAACAGCATTACTCCCTGGGACAAGGACATCAAGGGTCAGGCACAGCGCCTGAAAGACCTCGGCATCAAACACGTCGTGATCCAGGCATTCGATGACCAGGACCAGTCCCCTGCGGGAAGGATGAAATCCCTCGAGGCCATCATGGCGCAGGGTGCGGACTCATTCGATACCATCATCGTTGATACCTCGGTCATGAACATGCCTTCGACCTCTTTTTCTCTTGTGGCCAACCGGATGATCAAGGAGAAGCACGGGCTTCCCTGCGGCGGAGCATATTCGAACGGCACGCATATGTGGGGAGAGATCAAGCAGAAATGGGGTCTGGACGGTTTCAAGGCCATGGACGCCGTTGTCCAGGGCATGGGCTCTGCGCTCTGGTCTGATTTCAACTTCTGCGGTCCCGCCATCACAGCGCCGCGCGTCTTTCCCGCCGTGGCCAGCGCGCATATCCTGCTGTCCACGCTTGTCTATGATGAGACCGGGATCATTTACGAAAATCCCAGCTTGCCGATCCGCAAGCATTTTGCCGAATTCATTGCGAAGCTGCTGGAGGGCGGTTCGAGGAAAAAAGGAAAATAATTCGAAAGGAGAAGGGTCATATTATGAATTCACGGGAAAGAGTTCTGAAATTATTCAAAAAGGAGGCGATAGACAGGGTCCCCTGTTTCAGCGGCATGGGAAACATCACCGAGACCGGCATCAACGGGCTGGGCTATAAGTTCGCCGGCATCCACCTTGATGCAAAGCAGATGGCGGACACTGCTGCGACTACCTATAAACTGTTTGGATACGAATGCGGGGTCATGCCTGTCGACCTCTGCGTCGAAGCCGAGGCCATGGGCTGCGTGATCAATGTCTATCCCCATGCAGAGGGCATCCTCTATCCCACGATCAAGGAGAAGCTCATCCATAACGAAGCGGAGATGGATACCATCAAGATACCGGACGGTTTTTCCGAGAAAGGTAGGATTCCACTGATGCGGGAGGCGATAAAGCTTCTCAAGACGGATATCGGCAATGATGTTGCGGTCGGCTCCTATGTGCTCGGCCCCTTTACCCTTGCCGGCCAGATCATGGAGCTGAACGACCT
>DKBO01000133.1 GCA_002448975.1 Nitrospiraceae bacterium UBA6898 | reverse complement strand
GATCCAGTACCAGATGAAGGCGACCGAGATCGAAGTCAAGGCCGATAAGAAAAAATAAACACTCCGGAAGGGGGCATGCGGACCTTAATACCTCTTGCCCCTCTTACGCCTGTCCCTCAATAGTCCGTCTCACTCCCTGCTGGTAAGGATTATTGGACATTATAATAACCGGAAATTCACGTTGACAACGGCTCCTATCCATGATAGAGCTTAGTTAGACTCAATAAAGCCGCCATGCCAGTGGGGACGGGGAGGAAAGCGGTGATCTTCAGTACAATGGCTGAGCTGCCAAAGGATTAGTTTCCTTTGGTTTGCTTGGCTTTTTTGTTGTCTCCACAAAACAACCTGATAAGAGGAGGTTTACTATGAGAGGCCAAATGACGCACGGCTGGAGCCGGCGGGAATTCTTGGAAGGACTTGCTCTGGCAGGTTCTGCAGCTATGATAGGCCTGCGACCTCACCTCGGTACTGCTGCTGTAGAACCGCCGCCGGAAACGAAAACGCTGAGGCTGCGTTATTGGAACCCCGCATGCTGGGCGCCTTTTTACATGGCTGAACCGTTGCTCCGCGAAGAGGGATTTACCGATATCCGCTATATATCAGGTCCCGGACCGGAACTCCCCGCGATGTTCAAACAAGGGTTGGTAGATCTCACACCGGAATTTTCCGTATTGGGGATGTATAATGCAGAAAAAGAGGGCACGCCGATGAAATTCCTGTCAGGGTTGCATGTAGGGTGCTATTCGCTGATAGGGAGCGAACGGGTCCGCTCGGTCCGTGACCTCAAGGGAAAAACCGTCTGGGCAGGCTCAGTGGAAAACAATGGTCCCCATCTCTTTCTTTCCGCCATAGTCGCATATGTGGGCCTCGATCCGCGCAAAGATATCAGATATGTCTGGGTGAATAAGGATGAAGCCATGCGTCTTTTCCAGGATGGCAAGATCGATGCCTTCATTTCCTTTCCGCCCGGCCCGCAGGAGCTTATGGCCAAGGGAATCGGCCGTCTCCTGGTGGATACCAATGTCGACAAACCATGGTCCCAGTATTTCTGCTGCATGGTAAGCGGGCAGAGCGACTTTGTGAAAAATAATCCCGTCGCCACCAAGCGGGCTGTTCGCGCCATCCTGAAAGCAGTAGACATCGTGGCCCGGGACCCCGAGTTAACAACAAACGAACTTCTCGCGAGAAAAATCGTGAAAGAGGGGGAGAAGAAATACGTCCTCCATACGCTGAAGGACATCCCTTACGGTAAATGGCGGGATTACAACCCTGAAGACACCATCCGTTTTTACGCACTGCGCATGCGTGATACGGGGATGATGAAAGCCAATCCCCAGCAGTTCATTGATCAGTATACTGACTGGCGCTTCATCAATGCCCTGAAAAAGGAATTCGGGATAACCGCGTGGTAGGAACCCGCAGAACCATGTGTGACTTGCCTCATTGAACGTTATGGACATGAAGGATTGGTTACCCCGGATCGTTGCGCGAGCTCCCTTCCCTGTCCACACCAAGCTGCTCGGGGCCTTTTTTGCCATTGCCCTGCTGCTGATCATATTCGGCGGCGTCGTCATTCAGGTGCTCAGCGGCATTAACCGCCGTTTCGAAGACGTGGGAAAACTCCGGCGCAAGGTCGCTGCGTTCCGGCAGTTACAGCACGACACAACCACGCAGCTCTATAGTATTACAACGGCGCTCCTCTCACCGGAGGAGCGGATGCTGGCAAGTGCGCTCCGCCAGCTTCATGAGTTCCGGTACGACCTCGAACGGCTGCAGTTCGTAACCAGGGACGAGGTGGAGCTCTATAACAAGATCGGCAACGAACATGAGCAGTTGATAGCAGTAATAACAAAGATCGTAGAGTTAACGCGAAACAATGAATTCGGAAGGGCAAGAGAACTCCGGATAACCAGGTCCACCCCGCTTGCTGACAGCCTCGAGCGGCTCACCAATGAGGTGGTGAACCGGGCTGAGGCTGACATGGAAACAAAGATCGATGAGAGCAACCAGGCATATCTGACATCCCGATGGGTGGTTATCGGATTTGCCGTCGGGAGCATCGGGCTGGCGGTTCTGCTCGGCTACGCGGTCTCTTCATCGTTGATGGGACCGGTCACGCTCATGGATAATCAGCTGCGGCAGATCGCGTCAGGGGATTTCTCAACGCGGATAGATGTACCGAACCGCGATGAACTCGGTGCCCTGGCGAATAACCTGAACCACATGAATGTCGAGTTAAAAGGTCTCTATGGGCAGATCGAGGCTGCGAGCCGCCACAAGTCTGAGTTCCTTGCCAGCGCGAGCCACGAGTTACGCACACCGCTGAATGCCATCATCGGGTTTTCGGGTATGCTTAAGAGGCGCATGTTCGGTGATCTGAATGAGAAGCAAGCTGAGTACGTCGAAGATATCTATACATCGGGGAACCACCTCCTGTCTCTTATCAATGATCTCCTGGACCTCGCCAAGGTTGAATCGGGGCGCATAGAGCTTGACGTGAAACAGTTCGATCTCCCCTCTGCCCTGAAAAATTCCATTACGCTGGTGAGGGAGCGCGCCGCCCGTCATGGGATTTTCATTGATCTTGCCATTGACGAGAGGTTGAGTTCCTTTACGGGTGATGAGCGCAAACTCAAGCAGATCATGTTGAATCTGCTCTCAAATGCGGTAAAATTTACCCCGGACAGCGGACAGATCAGCGTGAAGGCAGACCCTGCCGACAGCGGCGTGCAGATCTCTGTGAGTGACACGGGAATTGGGATCAAACCGGAAGAACAGCAGGTTATCTTTGAGGAATTTCGCCAGGTGGGCGATGAGTCGCACAAACGTGAAGGCACGGGGCTTGGTCTTACGCTGACAAAGAAACTCGTTGAACTGCACGGGGGGAGGATAAGCGTGAAGAGCGAGGTCGGAAAGGGCTCGACATTTACCTTTACCCTATTGGAGGTGCCATCATATCAGGCAAGCTGATCCTCATTATCGAGGACAATCAGAAGAACATGAAGTTGATGCGGGATTTGCTTCACTACGAGGGGTATGAGCCCCTCGAGACTGATAGGGCGGAAGAAGGTCTCCTTCTGGCCACACAGTATGCTCCCGTCCTCATCCTTATGGATATCGGGCTGCCGGGAATGAACGGTTTTGAAGCACTGAAACATCTGCGGGCAAACGTTGCCACTGCCGGCATCCCGGTCATAGCGGTAACCGCTTCGGTTATGACCCATGACCAGGAAAAGATCATGTCAGCCGGTTTTGACGGCTACCAGAGGAAGCCCATCGACATTGACGAGTTTCTTGAAACCGTTCGTTGCATAATTGAGCACTCCCGAAGTAAAAGGTGTATTGAATGAAAAACCCCGCAAAAATCCTGGTGGTTGACGATACGCAGGCAAACGCAAAACTGCTTACTGATCTGCTTGCGTTCCATGGCTACGAGGTTGTGACAGCGGCATCAGGGACTGAGGCATTGAAAAAAGTGGATATCGAGCAGCCTGACCTTGTCCTGCTCGATATCATTATGCCGGGGATGAATGGATATGAGGTCTGCCGTACTATCCGCAAGAACCCTGTCACAGAGATCCTGCCGGTAGTAATGGTTACATCTCTGGACCCTGCGGAAGAGCGTATCAACGGATTGGAAGCCGGTGCTGACGATTTTCTCGCCAAGCCTGTTGACGAGCAGGAATTGCTGGTGCGCATTCGATCATTGCTCAGGATCAAGGAACTTTATGATACGGTTCAGGTTCAGTCAGCTCAGCTTTCCGGGTGGAACAAGACCCTGGAACAGCGCGTGCAAGACCAGGTGAAACAGATTGGGCGCCTCGGAAGACTGAAACGTTTTTTCTCACCTCAACTGGCAGACCTTATCATTGCCGGCGGGACAGATGATCCCCTGAAGGCCCACCGAAGGGAGGTAACCGTAGTTTTTCTGGACCTGCGGGGATTTACCGCATTCACGGAATTGTCCGAGCCTGAGGAGGTGATCTCTGTGCTGAACGAGTACCACGTCGAGATGTCCAAGCTCATTCTTGCATATGAGGGCACTCTGGAGCACTTCGCCGGTGACGGGATCGTGATTATATTCAACGATCCCGTGCCGTTGCCGAATCCGACGGAGCGCGCCGTCCGCATGGCCTCGGCCATGCGCAACCGCATTGGAGAGCTGAAAGACAGATGGCAAAAGAGCGGTCACAGTCTCGACTGCGGTTTTGGAATCGCCCACGGCTATGCTACTATCGGGGCAATCGGCTTTGAGGGCCGTGAGGATTACTGTGTTGTCGGCTCGGTAGCTAATCTTGCGGCCCGTCTCTGTGGCGAGGCCAAAGGAGGCCAGATCCTCATCAATCAAAAAACCCTGGGAAAGATCGAAGAAATTGTCAAAGCGGAATTCCTGGATCACGTATCTCTCAAGGGCTTTTCCCAGCCCGTTGCCGTGTTCAACATTATCTCCGTCAGGGATGGCGGAGTGGACCCAATCTCGCCTCAGGATACTCCCCGAAAAGGTGCTCTGTGACCATGCCCGGCTCGAGGGACGAGAGAGCATTAATTGAAAAGTTTATCGGTAAGGTAACCGTGTTCAGGGACGTTACCGGGAAGTCTCTGGAACAGATCATCGATGATTTCAGTATTATTCNNGACTATTTCGGCGAGATGAGCCTTATCGACGGAAAACCACGCTGTGCAACGGTAGTTGCCGAGGAGGAGTCGACGTTCGCTGTTCTCAAGCGGGAAAGACTGATTGAAGCGCTAAGGCGCGATCCTGTACTTGCACTCGATCTGCTCTCCACGCTCGTACATAAGCTGAGAAAAGCCACGGAACGCGAGGAACGCCTTGCATTCCTTGATGTGCGTGAACGTTTATTGGAACTCTTTGGAGAACTGATACAGCAAGAAGGCTGTAAGGAAGAAGAAGGCTTCTACAGATTAGGCAAGCGCACCCAGAAGGAACTGGCCATACGGATAGGAGCTTCACGAGAGGCGACCTCACAGGTCCTGAGAGCTCTTGCTTCCGAAAAGATAATCATGGAAAGGGACAGTTTTTTCCTAATAGCGCCTTCCGTGTATAGAGAAGACCTTGAGTAAGCAGACGCACTGATACGTTATACCTCATTGACGCCTCGACCATAAATCCTCCCGGATTCCGCTTTCCCCGCGAATAAGGCAGTAGGTGCAATTTCTTTTTGGCTGCAGAGAACTTTTCTCAAACAGTATTGCCTCTTCCTGGGGTATTTTTACCATCTCGAGTGGTAATTTCACCTTTACTCTGCAGGCTGCTCCTGCAAAAATGTGCCTAAGACAGGGAGGACATTCAGTATGTCAAGCGGTACACGCAGCTCATTCGGGTACATCGTTTTCTTGATAGGTATACTCCTGACAGTCATAGGTATGGGTATCCTGATGTTCAATCTGTTACGGCATTAGCGGATGAATATACTGGAAACAGTCGAGGAAGCAACGACCTAAGGAGGTGGATCATGAAAGAGGGAATGGATCGCAGGGAGCTTCTGAAGTTTTCCGCAGCAGCCGGTGCTTTTATCCTGGCCGGTGAACTCATGAAAGGAGGACTATTAGCACAGGAGAAAACGGGAGTCACCGAAGTTGATAAGGTGACAATCTGGGTTCTGACGGACAACTATTATGACGCCTTGAGACCGGACAGCAAGATCACGAAGCGGTATCGTTCGGTTCCGGGAAAGTCGATCCATGCGGAGCATGGGCTTGCCTATTTCGTTGAGACCGTCGTCGACGGCAAGGCAAGCACCTGCATGTTCGATTTTGCGAGTGATGCCGCAGGGGTAATGAACAACATAAATCTTCTCGGCATCGACATTGGAAAGACGAACGCCTTCGGGCTGAGCCACGGCCACTGGGACCACTATCTGACCGCCACGAGCATTCTGAAGCAGAATCAGTCAAGGATTGTTGCCGGTACGCCGTTCTATGTCGGCGAGGATGCATTCAACCGCAGATATTCCGTGCGACCCAATTCGCCAGAACCCGCTGACCTCGGGCAGTTGATGAAGGAGGAGATCGAGTCCTGCGGATTAAAGGTTGTGGAAGTAAAGCAACCGACCCAAATCATCCCGGGCGCGTACTTTACCGGGGATATCGACCGGATCACGGCATACGAAAAAGTGCCGCCGACCCTGCTCATCAAACGCGGTGAAAAGCCAGAACCGGACGATTTCCGGGGCGAGCAGGCCCTTGTCTTCAATGTGAAGGAAAAAGGGCTGGTGGTCATTTCCGGATGCGCCCATGCGGGAATCGTGAACACGGTCAGGCAGGCGCAAAAGGTGGCAGGCATAGACAAGGTCCACGCGATTATGGGAGGTTTCCATCTTTTAAACGCAAAGCCGGAGAAAATCCAGAGTACGGTGGCCGACATCAGGGCCATGAAGCCGGACTACATCGTACCGGCCCATTGTACTGGATTTGAGACAGTCGTCTCCTTCAGCAAGGAGATGCCGAATGAATTCGTCATGAATACCGCCGGAACGCGGTATACTTTCGGGGCGTAAGAATAACATGTCAGGCAATGAAAGGAGATATACCATGAGAATCAGGATTATCCTTCTGGTGTTTGCAGTAATCACGAGTCTTGCGGGAGGAGTGTCGGCGCAGGACTATCCCATTAAGCCCGTTAAGGTGATCGTGCCGTTTACTGCCGGGAGTGCGACCGACACGATCGCACGTGCGGTCTGCAAGAAACTTTCCGAAATGTGGAGCCAGCCAGTGGAAGTTGAAAATATCGCAGGCGCCGGAGGCACCAAAGGGACCGACGCGGTCGCGAAGAGCACTCCCGACGGCTATACGATCCTGATCAACTCCAATGCCTTTGCGGTCAATACCGCTCTCTACGCAAAGCTGCCCTATGATGCGGTGAAGGACTTCCGTGCGATCGCTGGGCTCACCAAGCAGCCGTACGTGCTTGTCGTGGGGCCAAATGCCGGATTTAAGAGCCTGCCCGAACTGCTGGCTGCTGCCAAGGCGAAGCCGGGCCAGATGAAGTTCGCCTCGGCCGGAATGGGGAGCGGGACGCACTTTGCGGCCGAGAAGCTCAAGCTCGCGACCGGCATCGATGTAGTGCATGTTCCGTACAAGGGAGGTCCCGAGGCGAATGCCGATACGGTTTCGGGTGCCGTGACCTTCTGGCTTCCGCCGCTCGCCTTCGCGAAGAAGCAGGTCCAGGAAGGGAAGGTGGTGGCGCTTGCCGTGAGCGGGGCGAACCGCTCGGCCCTTCTGCCGGATGTGCCGACCATTGGTGAGACTGTCTCGCCGGGGTTCGAGGACACGAGTTGGATGGGCATGTGGCTTCCTTCATCAGCGCCGGAAGCGGTAGCTGATAAGCTTGCGAAGGACGTGGCGCAGGCATTGGCGTCGCCGGATCTCAAAGCGGAACTGGCAAAGCTCGGCGCGGAGCCGTTGAACATAACGCTGTCAGCGTTCGACCGGTTCGTGCGGAACGAGATGGAGACAGCGACCAACATTGTTAAGGCGGCCGGAATCAAGCAGATGTAGCAAGGTAGTCTCCCCTGCTGACGGTGGCAGATTGCAAATGCTGCTTGCATCCTTCCCCCCGACAGCACTTTCGATCATCGATTCCGTGTTGTGCAGGCATTCTGCTGTGTTACGTTTTATATTGTATGAACAAATATCAGACCGTGGAATGCATCATGAGAAAAAGGAGCTGCTTATATGGAACAATCCGTTCAACTCAGGTATTTGAAATTAGCGCTTGTTATAACCGGCGGGTTCTGTGTCGTCGGCGTTTATCCGCTTACGATCTTATGGCCTTCAGGATGGGCGTGGCACGCCGGGGGCCATTCGCTTATCTGCAGATGATAATCGGGATCTATGCGACGCTCGGCGTTTTCTTCATCATTGCAGCCAAAAATCCCCTCGATCATCTCAGTCTCATCTGGTTTGGTGTATGGTCCAGCATTGTGCATGGAGGGATCATGGCAATCCAGGCACTTCTTTATCCGGAACATCGCGGGCATCTCTTCGGTGACGTACCAGTGCTGCTCATCGTAGCCGCAGTGTTTGCCTGGCTGACGCCGAAGAAGGAGCTCAGCACAACTACCGAGAAGCAGAAGAGAGCATAAATAGCTTTGAGAACCGGAAACAGCAGCGGCTACGATGAGAATTGACCCCGGCGGAGTTTTCGAGGTTCATACAGCCTGAGAGGGCTTGCGCGGCGCATCGCACGGGTAGTATGGTTCAAGCCCCAACAGCTGCATGCCTCGCCTCTCTTCGGCAGGGACTGTCTGCACGAAAGAAGAGATCGCCTGCAAAAAGTCTCCGTATTTCCGAAGATATTGCATGAACCGGACGTCGAGGCAACTATGGTGAATCCGTCAGAATGTCCACAAATTTTACGAACAACAAGATAGCCGTCGTTCACTTCCCCCTGGGTTTGATCTTCCTTGTCGGCAGGGCATTCCACGGGTCTTCCGGCCAGGGATGCCTCGGATAACGCCCCTTCAGTTCCTTCTTCACCTGCTGATACCCGCTGTTCCAGAACCCTCTGAGGTCCTGCGTCACCTGCACCGGCCTGCCNNTTTACCGCGAGGACGGGCAGTTCTCCCGCGGTGTAGTCCAGCGCAATGCGGTTCCCGCTCGGGACGACCACATGCGCAGGAGCCCGATCTGCGAGCTGCAGCTGTTGACTTCGAGTAAGGCACTGGCGAAGAGCTGGGACAAGGTCCAAGCGGCTCAGTTCCTCTGCGCTCCTAACCTTGCCCAGCCACGGTCTGAGCCATTTCTTCGGATCTGCGTAAAGATGCTCGTCGGAAAGATCAGGCCAGTCCTCTTCGGGATATGCCCGCCGAAGCAACAGTACTCTTGCCTGGAACTGCCGCGCCTCCCTGCTGAACCCAAGCATCCCGGGATCTGACCTGATCTCGCTGCAGAGGATATCTGATACTTCTTCGTCAGAGGGGATAATCGGCACGGAAGACAGAAGGAGCGCACCCAGCTGTTCTTCTCTGACAGCAATGATTTTTTTCTCCCTTTGATACCAGGAAACCCTGCGTACAGTTGTAATGCTTTCTCTGCATGCCTCGCGAATAATGTCTTCGGTGAGGGGTTCAGCAATATGCACGGACCCCTCAGACTTGTTCCCCAGATCCAGATTCACCGCAATGATGAAGGTGCTCGTTGCCAGGCTGCCTGCTGTTGAGACCCTGACTCCGCGCCCTTGGACCAGCACAAAACGACCCTGCTCCTTGTCCCGCTTCCTCGCTATCCGGTCCGGGAATGCACTGAGGAGAAGACGGGCTACGGCATCCTGGAAGTTCTTTCCCCGGACAGGTCTCTTTCCTGCACCGCGCAGACGATGCATGAGATGCCCGGCTGTCCTGTCAACGGTACGCAGTGCCCAGATGTCCGCAGAGGCTGACGGTTCTTTTGTCTTGCGCCAGCGCCATAATATGTCAAGCCTCTCGCTGATGTCTGTGTCCGATGCGCGTGACACGCTGCGAAGAAGAATGTCGCGTTCAGACAAGAGGGCTGCAAGATCTGCGCCCAGTTCCGGGCACCCCAATGCGACTGAGCGCATCAGCAGACATCCGAGTCTCGGATGGAGCGGTAAGCCTGCTACTATCCTGCCACGTTCTGTAACGGCTCCTGACCGGTCAAGAAGGTCCATATCCATGAGCAGCCGCTCCGCAGACTTCCAGGCTGCATCGGGAGGTACATCAAGCCAGGAGAGCCCGGAAGGTTCTTTCACCCCCCATATCGCCAGCTCAAGCACAAGGGAGGAAAGATCGGATATCAGGATCTCCGGAGGAGCAAAAGGCAGCATGGACTGAAAGGTATGCCTGCCATAGAGCCGGTAACAGATCCCGGGGCCGAGTCGGCCCGCCCGCCCCTTTCTCTGCTCGGCCGATGCCTTTGAGGCACTGCCGGTTATGAGGCGGTTCATACCCGATGAAGGATCATACTGCAGTCTCCTGGTCAGGCCGCTGTCGATGACGACACGTATGCCCTCTATGGTGAGGCTTGTCTCGGCTATATTCGTGGCGAGGACGATTTTGCGATACTGCGATGGCAGGATAGCCCGTTCCTGGTCTTCAAAGGGAAGATCGCCGTAAAGCGGCTGCACGGCAATTTTCTTCTTTTCCGTTTTGAGCACTTCTCTGAGAGCTTCATGGCAGCGCCGTATCTCCCGTACGCCCGGCAGAAAGGCAAGGATATCTCCCTCCGTTTCCCCGAGCGCCCTGCTGACCGTGTTCACAACGTTTTCATGAAGCGGCATCACTGCCTTTTCTTCTCCATACCGTTCTTCAACCGGAAAGATCCTGCCTTTAGATGCAATGACCGGGGCACCGCCGAGAAGCGCAGCAATTGGCTTGCAGTCCAATGTCGCGGACATCACCAAAATTTTCAGTTCTTCTCTCAGGTTTCTTTGGATGTCGAGGCATAACGCCAGGGCGAGGTCACCATCAATGCTGCGTTCGTGGAACTCGTCGAAGATTACCATTGCCACATCATGAAGGCTGGGATCTGATTGTAACCTCCTGGTCAGAATACCCCCGGTCACCACTTCGACGCGGGTCTTTGAAGATCTCCGGCTGTCAAACCGTATGGAGTAGCCGACGGTCTCACCCACATTTTCATGAAGGGTCATTGCCATCCACCGCGCAGCAGAAGTAGCGGCAAGCCGCCGCGGTTCCATCAGAAGAATGCAGTCCCGGGGAACCACGTCAAGCAGCGCAATCGGTACCCGGGTTGTCTTGCCCGCACCGGGCGGTGCGGAAAGAACCACTCCCGGATGGGCGGTCACCGCATCTTTCAGCGCCCCCAATATCTCGTCAATAGGATAGACAGCCAACAGATCATCCCTGAGAAGACAGACAAGACTGACACAGCCAACCAATCATTCCGCATCCTCAAATTTCTTCCGAAGCTCGGAGAGCCCTTTCCGGTACGCTTCTGCATCTCCGTAATCGACAAATTGATGATACCGACCGTGAGGACGCGCCTTGCCCGATGCATGCTTGATCGGGCACCAGTACTGCTCGGTGCGCGCCCCGATCTCACTGATATAGGATGCAAGTCCGTTGAAATAACTGCAGTAGTCACAGTTGAACCGCTCAATGACGTTGAGATATTTAAGGTAATGCCGGTCCAGTACGATATGATCCTTCCGCCTCACTTTTGGTATCCCATAGATCGGAAAGCAGAGAGCTTGATACAGAGTCATGCACCCGTCCATAAGAAACGCCGGAATGATCATAAGATAGATCACGGGAGCAGAGAGAATATTCAGCGGTCTCGCCGCAAGGATATATTTCACCAACCCGCGGGCAAAGGTTGCCTGCATGCGAAGGACCTCTTCCTCAAAGACGACCTTTCTTTTCCGTATCTTGTACTGGAACTCCTTTTCCTTGCGCCTGATCTCCTCCTGAACGCTCTTCTCGAGCGCCTTGATCTCTTTCAGGATTTCATTAAGGTGATTGTTCATGGCATCTCCGTTCCTGTGACGCTTTTATTGATCTTTCTCATCGCAGCAAGACAGTTACAGCAGCTCCAGAACTGTACCATAATCCGTGATGTAAGCGATGCAGTAAACCGACAGCCCGGCAGATATGCCGGAGAGTTGCTATAACCGTTACCCCGCGACCTCCGGTCGGGTCCGTTCTTCAAGTATGGCCAGTCGGGCGAGGGCAAATTCCCGTGATGTACCGCAAAGATCTTCTGACGGCCTATAGGAACGGCAAAATCCCGGGCGTCCGGGATGGTCATAGAGGACACAGAGGTTCCGTTCATCCAGGTGAACGCACCGGACACCCGCAGGTTTTCCATAGGGCATGCCGGGGATCGGCGCTGAAATGGAGGGAGCAATACAGCAGGCTCCGCATCCCTTTCGGCAGCATATATTCAATAGCCGAACCGCCGCAGGTCTTCTTCCGCGATCCCGAAGTAGTGGCCAACCTCATGGAAAAGGGTCGCCCGGATCTCTTCAATGAGTTCGTTCTCAGAGACACATATCCTTTCGATATTCTTCTGAAAAAGTACGATCTTGTTCGGAAGGTGGTAGGGGATATCAAAAAACCCTCCTTTTTCCGGATATTCAACACCCCTGAAGTATCCCAGCAGGCATTCCCGCGATGCTCCGGTGCTCCTGACATCGTCAGTCGTAGGATAATCCTCGACATGGATGGTGATATTCGTCAGATAGTCAGAAAACTCGGCAGGAAGCTCTCTGAGCACCTGTTCAGCAAGAAAGATGAAATATTCTCTTCCGGTCCGGTAGGGCATACAGCTATTTTACCTCAGGAACTATAAGACTATACCCCTGACGAAGCGGCACCATAATCATGCCGTTGCGGTACAATACTATCCGTGGGACTGAAATATCTCTTCTATTTTCTGATCGGCGGAACAGTTGTCAGCGTAGTCACCTATTACGCAAGCCACAGCCGTACGTTATTCGCTGCATTTGTCGCGAATCTGCCGGTCATGACAGTCATCACGTTTCTCATGATCTATCGCGAAGCCGGGGAAGCGGCGGTCGTACCCTATGCCAAAGGTCTGCTTATCATGCTCGTGCCATGGCTTCTCTTTATCTTCACTGTCCTGATCATGACACCCCGCATCGGCATTTTCCCGTCTCTGCTGACCGGGTTCACCTTCTATTTGGCAATTGCCTATCTCACCTTGAAGAGGTTCTGAAGCATCGTTGCACATCGGTTTTTAGCGACACCTTTCTTCCTAGTATTCCATTTTTATCATTTCAGTACCCGCTCCATTCGCATCGCGGCAAACACCGCAACCCCATAGCAGAGCACGGCCGCAGCTATGACACTCGTAAAACCCTGTGCCATGGCGAGCATCACAGAGAGCGGCGCTGCCATCACTGAGGTGAACCCGTTGATACCCCAGGCCCACGGGATCAAAACCTGATGACCCCTTTCAAGGATCATCAATCCGGACGGAAACATCCAACCCATAAAGAATGCAAGGGGCGATAGGGAAAACGAAGCAGCGGCAAAGCGAACCATGATGCCATAATCTGAAAAAGCTTCAAGAAACCGGTCGAGCAGGACAGCCGATAAGATCGCGAGGACGATGACGCCCGCAGCGGCAAAGGATATTCTCTTGAGCGGCGAGAGGCGCAACTTCTTCTGCCAGAGGCTGCCGATACCGGAGAAAACAAGTATCGCGGTGATCGCAGCCGAGGCTGCTGAGACCGGGTCTCCCATGTGCCGGGTCATCTTCTGGATCGAGACCATTTCAAGGAACATAAACCCGAAGCCGAGACAGAGGAAATAGAGACCTGTAGAAAATCTCGCCGGCACCTTACCTTTGTCGGTCTGCAACCAGAAAAGCGGAACGACGATAAGGAGAAGGGCGAGCATGGCAGCTGACATGAACGTGATCACCAGAACCACGTAGCCAAACTCGAGCCGCTGGAGCCAGTGATTGCGGTAGGTCTCGATGAAGTTCCCGAGAGACCGCCAGCGGAAGAAATCGAAGAAATAGGGACTGTTGTCCGTGGGAGGCGAGATACGGTAAATCCATTCCTCGAAAAACTTCTCCCGGTCTGTCGAGAGGATCTGCACAATACCATAGTGCAGAAAGGAATAGTTTGCATGATCCGGACCTTCCATCCTGTTGATCTGGTCGATCCCCTCGCTCCGAATTCCCGGAAAATATTCTGCATCCATGGAAAGGCTTTCTGACAAGCCGCGGAAGACGTTGATGACAGCTCGGTCAAGAGACTGCTTTGCAAGCATGGTATTGACCGCCAGATAGTTGCGGGCCAGAAGCAGGTGCTGTTTCGGATCTCTTATCCCTGCCTCTTCGAGGGCTGAGGCAAAGAGGCCGAATGCCTTGAGGCTGTCTCTTGGCGGTGACTGGATCCCGCGTGTAAGCGTTATCATTCCACGATGGGAAAGTATGCCTATGCACTTTGCGATAGCCTCCTTCGTGAGCAGGTAATCCTCGTGCAGAGACTGGAGCCCTCCTGTCGCAGCAAACCCCTCGGCAGTAACGATATGGACGATATCGAACTTATCACGTGTTCTCCCCACATAGACATGGGGTTCCTCCGTCACGACCTCTGTGTCCGGCATGGTAAAGACACCACCGCTCACCCCGGAGAGTTCGCTCCTCAGAAGGTCATTTAGTTGTCTGTTTCCCTGTACCACAACAATCTTTGATGCTCCGAACCGCTTCGCAAGCCAGACATTTACTCCGCCCACTTCTCCCAGAAGGAGAACCTTCGGCCTCTTGATCAGACGATAGGCAAGGGACTGGGGTGTGAAATCCAGGATGCCAGCCTCGCTGACATCCGTTATCCGGAAGATTGTTCCTGCAAGCTCCCCGTCGACAAGGAGGGCAAGCTGTTTCGGCGGGAGAACATCCGCCTGGAGGCCTGCAAAAAGCGTCTGGTGGAGCTGGTCAGACGCGTACACATCGATCCTTCCCCTGGGGCCGTTTCTTTTTAACAATCTTTCTGCGTCTGACTGACGTGCGAGACGTTCAAGGTGCGCAATGGTTTTGTGCTGGTCGATCGTTGCATCGGTCCCGCGTGAGAAGAAGAGTAACAAGAGACCTAAACTTGCCACAATGAGAAGGACCGCGAGAAAAAAGATCCTTCCCCTGCGGTATCCCCTGAAGGAAGCAATCCACAACAGGAGCGCCAAAAGGACCGCTGCGGCAACAGCCTGCGGGATGTCAAAAGGCTGAATATACGAAAGGGCTATGATTGAGCAGACGCCGCCTGCCCCGCTGCCAAAGAGGTTCAGGCCGTATACGAAGGGAACGTCCTCTGCGAACTCCATAAGGCTGAGGCCGATGATAGTTCCGGAAAAGAAAAAAGGAATGAAGAGAAGGAATACATAAAGGGCGAGCAGGAAGACTTGCCTTCCGCTATACAGGAGGTACTGGATATCCAGGGGTATCGTCTCTGCAATCAGATATGATGACGGCACCGAGGCGAAAAAAAGGAAAATGAAGAGACAGGACCAGAAGGAAAAATGTCTTCGTATCGTATTTCCGGCAAAGGTCAGGAACGTTCCGCTGGCCCCAAAACCAAGGAGGGCGATACTGATGACGAGGTAGGAGAAGTGATGATACTTCGTGATCGAGAGAGACCGCATCAGCCCGATCTGAAAGGCGATGACCGCCGCTGAAATGAGAAAGAGTGAACCGCCGTTCAGCGCATTGAAGGAAAGCAGGCATTGCTCCGGCGAAGAGGC
>DKBO01000194.1 GCA_002448975.1 Nitrospiraceae bacterium UBA6898 | reverse complement strand
TGGGAGAGCGCTTGAATGGCATTCAAGAGGTCGTCGGTTCGATCCCGATCAGCTCCACCATAATAACGGGAATTTGTGGTTCGCTCTCTAAGATAGTTTTTGCCGCGCTTGCCATTTTACTCTCTGCCAGTCTCATCGAAGGGTTGCCCTCACCGTTATATCCCCTGTATGGACTATTTCAGGTACCTGGATCCCCTTCGTTATTTTGCCATGAGGAGTATTTCTCCCCGTGGCATACTCTTCGGAAGCGGCATTTTAGCATGGAAAAAACAGATCACCTTTTTTCATGATGAGCTTCGCTGTTCCATGGGCCGGGAGCAATCCATCTGGTGGGGACCGCTGTCCCGGCAGAGAGAGCAGCAGCGATTGGACCAAGGAAACCACTGACCCCTGTAACGATATCCGCAAAGGATGAGGGAATGTGGTCTTGTTTCAGCTTCTTCATAAATGCTTTCCACTGATTCTGTTTAGCATCAATGAATTCTTCCGTAAAGGCTACGACTTTATTCGACAGCGCGGTGCCGCGATGATCAAAGGTAAGTCTGATTGCTTCTGCAAGCTTTTCTCCATCGAAATCATACTGCCTCGATAGCAGCCAGATGTCATAGAAGTCCTTCATCCGGCTGTTCAGCTCGCGCAGTTTCACCATGGCCTCGAACTTTTCGGCTATAGTACTTTCGCGGCTGTAACACAAGAGTCGTGGGGCCGGCAAATCGAGGATTGTCGGCAAATCGGCCTCTTCCAGTCCCGGGTAAACAATATCTCCGAATCCGATGTCAACCTGCATGTTGACCCTGGCTGAGCCGAGTGTGCCCCGGAATCGAATCCGTATGCCCTCATAGTCGGCATCCTCCGTAATTCTCTCAGCCTGAATGGAGTCCGGATCGAAGGTCAGCCCGTCCGGGTCTACCTTTACAGCAATGATATCCCGGATCTGTGCAACAATATCGGCTGCCTCATTGCTCGTTCTGCCCAGCATATCGATGTCTACGGTGGAGCGGAATTCAGGTGAGCGCCATGCTCTCAGCATCAAAGCGCCCTTGAGGATAAACCGCCCGGCATGAGGCGATTTGGACAGTCTATAAAGAAACCGCTCCATGGCATAATATTGAAGCAATTCGCTGAACGTCCGCTGATCTTTCCTGGCGGTTGAGGAGCCGTTGACGAACAGATGCGGCAATATTCCCGCGTGATTTCTCACTCATACCGTGGCCTCCAGATATGGCCTCATCACTTTTTCGACGCGGCAGATTCTGGCATACTTGAGCAGTCCCTCAAGATTGAATTTCCTGCGCTCCTTATAGAGCTTAAGCGCTTCCAGAACCACGTCCATCCCTATCTTGTTTCGGAACTTGAAGCAGTCCGCCAGGGTTTTCTCCGGACTGTATATCCTGACTGTTACTCCGTCTATTCGATGTTCTTCTATCCCGGCCTCGAAACTTTCAGGCGCAAACTTATGTACGGCAACGGGCGGATAATGGATTCGCGGAATCCGGAAGTCCCGGGGAATGGCGATTGAGACCTCGTGGGGGATCTGGGTAGTGAGGTTATGAAAAGAGAGCGCTGAAATCAGACAGATCACAGCGTGTGGCGCTCTTGACGCAACAGTTACAATATCCGGATTGGATATCACATCGAGTTCTGCCAGTCTGTAAACGCCTCGTGAGATTTGATTCAGCGTGCCGCCATCCCGGAGCGCATACAGCGTTCTGGGATGGATGCCTTTCCGGATCGCCTCGGCAGTCCGAATAGACCCTCCCATCTGCCTAATGATCTTAAGAGCCTTCTCTACAGACGGTGTCATATCTTTTCCCTCTTGGATAGTATTGTCCCTATATATTAATAAATAGAGACACTATTATCCACTCTTGATAGGTCCTGGCCAACCCGTGTAAATACAACTCCGGCAGTAATTGCCCGACTTCCTTGGAGCGACGCTTGAAGAAAGGGATTATCTTGCTCTCGAACCGTTCTTCTGTCCCCCGGACACAGGACGATGGACGGTGATCGTTCCGCTCATCACCGTAAACTTCTTCTGTTTCCCGTGGCCGTTCCAATACCCACGAGTGCCATCGACCGGCTTGATTCTTTCAGATTTCTTCCTCCCCATGAACGTCTCGATTTCGTCCTCAAGGATCTCCTGGATATATTCCTGTACCTTTTGCCGAACCATCTCCTCCAATACCTCATACGTCTCACTTGACGGCCTCGCCGTCGCGGTGATACCCTTTCTCATGGTGGTGTCTCCTTTCCTTTGTTGTTTGGTCGCAACTTGAAAAGGATACACCGCCTGCTTAGCTATTTACACACTTTTTGATTGTAGCCCATAGGAGTTGTAAATGCGGGTACTGTTCACTGAGAGGGAGAAATGACAATGGCAACTGAACTGTCATTGGCCTTGCGACCCGTGCCTTTTTCTACTAAGGAGCGTATTGATGCGATGTCTTCCGGATGGCTCCTGCGATAAGCGGCCTGCAATGTCCGTGTGTTCTGGAGTTCCAGCTCGATAGTGTCTGGCGTAAGCATGATGCCGAAGTCGTCCGGCACAGGGCGTCCGGGGCGTGTATAGCCGAAGAGGCGGTCAAGCACCATGTCCCCGACTGTTTCCTTGAAGTGTGAAGAGTCCCAGTAGTATGACATTTCCGCGCGACTGCCCTGTTTGGGAAGGGCTTCGGTGGTGACGGTCGAGTACCCACTGAAGTCATACAAGGAGATGGGCAGCTCTCCAGGGTGTTTCGCGGCGTCCTCACGGAGAAGCTTTACCAGCGCCCGTTTTCCCTGCTCAATGCTCGCCCAGGCACCTACGGCAGAGCTGATCTCCATCTGGTGGGCATGCTCAGGCGTCAGGAAGAGCCGCAGATCTATATGTTCGGCGCGGCAGAACTCCACGATGCGCCGTATGTATTCCAGCGATGTCTCGTCTCCATTCACAGGCGATGCAGCAGGACGGCGCGATACCTTGACCGGTGCTGGGTTCATACCCTCGGTCTTGAACCCCACCTCAAGCCTGTCGATCTCCTCGAAGTAGGCTCGCGGTCCAAACTTGACGAAATTCTCCCCGGACCTGCGGAAAAATACCTCGCCGAGTCTCTGTCCGTCTGAGGCGAACCATTCGGGCTCACCGTCATCCTGGGCCCTCAGTGTGTTGATGCTCGCCTTCAGCGTGTCGATGCTGACGAGGATCTTCAGATCCGCGAGCAGCATGCCGAGGACTGAAGTCCGGGCACCGGGCCAGGCCAGGATCTGGGCATCGAAATCAGGACGGACGGTGGCAGGCGCCTCTGTCGGGTGGTAGGTGTCGAGACCGAGCACTACCTGCCGCAATGGCTGCAGGGCGTGAGCATGAAGCAGGTAGTAGTACATCTCTTTGGTGGTGGCCCCGTCGAAGGCGAGGTTGTAGCGCCGCGTCGCCTCCTGCTGCCACCCCTCGTGGGTCGGCCGCAGGCCGAGGTGGCTTCGCGATGTGCCCAGTATGATTGCCTGTGGCTTCAAACGACGGACCTCGTAAGCCTTTGCCAGCCGCACCCGGTGGTACACGGCCGGCTTGTGCGTGTTCAAGCCCCTGACCTCGACTAGACGATACATAGCGTAAGGATCGACGACCACGTTGAAGCAGATGACACTGCCGAGCAGGATGAGCACGGCCAGGGCCGCGATGACCGAGTATTTCTTCGCTTCTTTTATATTGTGCCTTTCCACGTACCGTTCCTCAGAATTGGAAATAGATGAACTCCGAGACTTTCGACATGAACATCACCGAGACTGCGAACAGGCATGCCACTGCTACTGCCCATCGAGCAGAAAGGGCGGGGCGCATAGACACAGGAGTATCCTCTATCCTGTCACCGGCATAGGCCCCGGCAGGACCTTCATACCCCGTCAACTGCTGAGTGTTGGGCATAAGCCAGGTGATAAGGAGGAGACAGAAGGCCACCAACAAGGCAATGCCGCTGTCAACGGAGCCGGCAGTCGCTGAAAAGTGGGGTGCAAGGGAGCGGAGGGATGCCGGCACTGCCAGTCCGTTGGCACCTGCCATAGCACGGAGCATCTTAATTGCTGAGCCCAAATCTTCTGAGCGGAAAAACACCCAGGCGACAACAACAGCAATAAAGGTAATGGCCTGCGCTAACATGCGTCCCAAACCTCCCGCCGGATCTGCGGTCAGGCCGGTCTTCGTGCGGAACGTGCACCAGAGATGGTTTACTGCAAGGTACAGGCCGTGCAGCGCACCCCAGACAATATAGGTCCATCCGGCGCCATGCCAGAAGCCACCGAGGAGCATGGTGATTACCACGTTGAGATAGCGGCGATGCGGCCCTTTCCTGTTGCCGCCGAGAGGAATATACAGGTAGTCGCGCAGAAACCGTGACAGTGTGATGTGCCAGCGACGCCAGAATTCGGTAATGCTCGCTGACTTGTAGGGAGAGGCGAAGTTCAGCGGCAGACGTATGCCGAAAAGGAGGCCTGCCCCGATGGCCATGTCGGTATAGCCTGAGAAGTCGAAATAAAGCTGTGCTGTGTAGGATAGCGCCGCGCTCCATGCCGCCAATAGGTCGAGCCTTGCGCCTGCCGCAACAGCTTGGAACTGGGGCGTGGCGAAACGTGCGGCAGAGTCTGCGAGGAGCACCTTCTTGGCGAGCCCGATCGAAAAGATCGTTATGCCCAATGCAATGCTGCGCGCTGACACTGTGCCGGTTTTCCGGAACTGGGGCATCACCTCGCTGTGGTGGACAATGGGTCCGGCGATAAGCTGGGGAAAAAACGACACGAAGAGTGAGTAATCGAGCAAGTCCAGTCTGTCCACCCTGCCGTAATATGAGTCCACGAGAAAGGCGATCTTCTGAAAGGTGAAGAAGGAGATGCCGAGTGGCAGTACAACCTTCGCAAGAGAGATGTCAAGGCCGGTGAGCCCGTTAAGATTGTCAACAAAGAAGTTGGCGTATTTGAAGTACCCCAGTGCCGACAGATTCGCGGTGAGGCCGAGTATCAGCAGGGGCCTGGCTGCCGCAGGTCTCCGGCCTCCTGTGGGCACGATGCGTGCCGCGAGGGCGAAGTTTACGACCATGAGCGAGACGAGCAGGATGAGGTACTTAGGGTTCCACCACCCGTAGAAGAAGAGCGACATGACGGTCAAGGCCGATATGGAGGCCCTTTCGAACCCGGCACGCCGAAGCCCGTGAAAGAGCAGGAGCGTCAGCGGCAAAAAGGCAAAGATAAAAACATAGGAATTGAACAGCATTTCCTCAGTCCGTCCTTATGTCGTCGAAGGTGAGTACGACGGCCTTCTCGGGCACTTCACCGCCTTTCATGAAGGCGACGAGCGCTGCAACGGTGATCGCCGCATATCCATGGTCACTGAGGTAGCGCATCTGCTCTCTGAATTTCTCGAGGGAGATCACGGTTTCTCCCGGTTCATCGGGAGACGGAAGCACCTGGTGGTAGATCAGCACCGGGACTGTCTTGTCCTCACAGCTGCCGTTGACCGGCATCAGTATGCACAGGGCCACCACGGAGAACATGACGGTCAGACCGGAACGGATTTTCCTATAATCCATCAGCGCCATGTCGTTTTCAGAATGCCCGCTATCAGTCTAATTTCCCCGCAAGAGCAGTCATCACAATGACGGCAGTGGCGAGCAGGAAGACGCTCAGGAGAGCGACCGTTCTCATGAAACCCTTCAGTTCGTAGCGTGCCAAGGAGGAAGAGACGGCAGGGCGCGGCCGTACCGTATTCCATGACCGGAAGACATCTTCCCTGCATTCCCGAAGTCCCATAAATATGACTACACCATACAGAAATAAGCCTCCGTTCAGGAGTGCGAAGACAGCATGGATCCACCGCCCTCTGTAGCTGTCGACGACGAATCCGCTCATGCAGTAGATGACGATGAGCAACTCAGCGACGATGTACAGCGCCGGCGCCGCGGTCCGCCCCATGACCTTGGGCGTTCTCTTGAAGGGTATCCTCTGACCTGTCCATGCCTGGTGCAGAGACTTGAACACACCTCCGAGGTTGATGGGCACGAGCACGAGATTCAGTGCATAGACCCGCAGGAGATCGGCCATTCTGTACCCCGAATGGACGAGATCACGCCCGTAAAAGAAGTAATACGGGACCGCCGAGAGGGGCAGCCAGACGTTGCGGAGGTTCTCCTCGAAGGGGTAGAGGAGCACCAGGACGAGTCCGATGTTCACGCCGGTGATGGAGGTGAGGTAGTGCAGTCTCATCAGGCCCTCGCCGGCTTTTCTGAAGAACCTACGGCCGGAAAAGAGATACCGCAGCAGCTTCGGCAGTATGATAAGGCCCCCGTTTGCCCAGCGGCGACGCTGTATAAGGAGCGAGCCGTAGTCCGGAGGCGTCGCGCTGTATGAGAGGCGTTCGGGATAGTTATAGAGCTGCCATCCCCGGGCGATGAGATCGATGCTCGACTCCGTGTCTTCTATTACGGTTCGGTCGTGGATGTATCTTGGTACCTGGTAGCCTCTCTCCCCAACCATGGTCATGATGTCGTCGAGGGCCTCCTTGCGCAGCAGTGCATTTGCGCCGACCCAGTAGGTGGCGCCGTGGCTGGTAAAGCCCTGGTGGATGATGTACTGGATGTCGGTTGTGGCGCCTGCTACCCGCTCGAGGACCCCGGGGGTGCCGGGTATGGCGTTGTAGGGAGTCTGCACTACGGCAAGCCGCTCGTGGCCTGGCCTCTGCATCACCTCGATGAGGCGCAGCGCATATTCGGGCATGAGAAGGCTGTCCGCGTCGAGGGTGATGACGTACGCCGCGTTAGGCACCGAAAGGGTATGCTCAGGCGTGGATGCAGGTTGGATATGCAGGAGGCCGTCCTGCCTGAGCTCGATGAATCTCCCGCCGATCAGACCGAGGTAGCTGTTGAGATTCATCGCCTTGTTCGGCTCATGGGAGAGGTTCTCGAAGCGCTTTCGCTCGAAGCTGGTGATGGTGACGTCGAAGAGGGAGGCGAGCCGGGCATACTCCCTGTCCAGTACTGCTTCGTCGCCCGCTGCTGAGGACCTCCGTGATCGGAGAGCGAACTTTGCGGCGCGCTTGTCGTGCGCCAGCGCACGGCTATTCAGAATGTGCGTGACAAACCACCTGTCCGTGTGGTCGGTGATGGGGTGTGTGTCTGCCTGAGCCCTGAACCAGCAGGCAGCGTCCCGGCAGAGTCCGGCCAGCCTGCGGTACTCTTCGGTTATGACTAATCCTTCGCGTTTCCTGCTCAAGAATTCCTCACGAGCGGTATTCATCTTTGACGCCTGCGCCCCGAGCAGGTGCTCCAGTTCCCGGGGCAGGGCACGGGCGGCGAGAAGGCCTGCGCGGTCTTCGTTGCTTTGCGGATTCGGCGGGTCGTCGATGAGCAGCACGACACGCCGATTCGGGTATTCCTGGAGCGCGGCCGAGAGCAGGGCCTGCCTCACGACCCGCGTCTCCTCCTTATAGGAAGGAATGAGCATCGTCAGCGGGGGAGCAGGTTTTTCAAAGATGCTTTCCAGTTCCTCTCCGGACACAGGGCGGTGTTGCCTGAGTCTTTTGAGGTATCCCGTGCGGGCAAGCTGGTACACCACATTGCCGTAAATGAGGAAGGCCACTATCACAAAAAATACCCCCTGCTCAGAGGCCTTGAAGTATGAGGCTTCACGCAGATGTGTTACGGCGAGACCAAGGATGTCCTGTGTGAGGAATATCGTCGCTACGATAGTGACGGCGATGCCGAGGTAGGTGAGGGCTATTTCCCGGGACAGGTTGAAAGGTCGTATGCGCGCGTCTCTCTGCGGGCTGACACGCGGCTCGTGCGCGGCAGCTGCAGCAGTGGCGACCGCTCTGTTTGTAATGGACTTCTCTTGCATTGCAATATCCTCCTCTTATCTGCCACAGATAGCGCTGCCCAGCACCTGATGAAGATCCTTTGTTCACGTGAATACCGGATACAGCCCGTGATGCGGATTATCATGTCACATAAGACGGAATCGCCCTACCAGGAACATGATAGTGACCATGACAGGAAGAATCCGACCTTTGGGGACGCTCAAAAAATGGTGATACAATTTTACCATGGCGGAGTCAGAAAAATAATTAAATTTCCTTTAGAATCATTGCTTTTTTTAATGCAAAAATTGCTCATCTCATTATGAATTGCCTATTATTTTCACTTCTTTGAATTGTTGTGGCTCTTTGAGGCTCACGAAAGGCCCCTAAATGTGCTGTTCTCTGGCCGGGAACGGACACCAGACGGGTATTTTCGTGCAAAATGATGTGCATATTGCCTCACGGTATGAATAGGTG
>DKBO01000162.1 GCA_002448975.1 Nitrospiraceae bacterium UBA6898 | reverse complement strand
ACGTTCCAGCTGTTCTCCTCAAGTTTTCTCGCGATGAATTCCTTTTCAAAGGCATCCCGCGCATCCTTGAGCGTTGCAAAACCGAAATAATCAGACCGCGGTGCCTCTGTTGCAAGGATGTCCACCTGTGAAATGACCTTGGACTGAGTCATGATAACCAGCCGCTCGAGCACGTTCCGCAATTCCCTGATATTTCCCGGCCANNCAGTTCACCTCGACAAAAAGACCGCTGACCCGGGAGCTGTGCTCATGCAGGAGATGGGCAACAAGCTCCTTGCCGGAACCGCTCTCGCCAAGGATAAGGACCCTGCTGTTGCTGGAAGCTGCAAGGCGTATCTGATCCCCGAGCTGTTTCATCTTCTGCGATTCACCGACCAGTTTCCATCTGCGAAAAAGGTTCTCGCGAAGTGCCCGGTTCTCCATTTCAAGGTTCTTCTTTTCCAGGGCGCGCTGGACGGACAGGAGCACCTTGTCCAGGGAAAGGGGCTTTTCGAGGAGATCATAGGCACCCATCTTCGTTGCCTTGATCGCGCTCTCGATATTCGCATGTCCCGAGATCATGATGATCGGGAGGTCAGGATATGATGCCTTGATCTCCTGCAGTGTCTGGATCCCGTCCATCCCCGACATCCAGATGTCGAGCAGGACCAGATCCGGCAATGTTTCCTGAACAGCCTTCACTGCCTCCTCACCCGATGAAGCACTTGTGGTCTCATAACCTTCATCCTCAATAATCTGGGACAGGCTTTCCCGAATTCCCTCTTCGTCGTCAACGATCAGCACCTGTGCCTTTGCCATCTACCCTTCCTTTATCGGCAGTTCAATACGGAAAATCGTACCGCTCGGTTTGTTGTCCATGACCCTGATGTATCCTCTGTGCTCTGTGACCACCCTGCTCGCAATAGCAAGGCCGAGACCGGTGCCATCCCTCCTGGTTGAAAAGTAAGGCAGGAAGAGCTTTTCCCTGTCTTCCTCCCGTATGCCGGGGCCATTGTCCGCTATATCCACATAGACCCTGTTCGAGAGGACATCATACTGTACCATTATATCAATCCTTCCCTGATTCTGCATTGCCTGTATCGCGTTGTCCACAATATTGATGAGCACTCTTTTGAACTGCTCTTCGTCAAGCTCCACGGGCACTTCATCGCCTTTTATTGAGACGCGTATCTTCAGCCCCTTATAGTCCTTGTAGAGATTCATTGCTGACTCGATGATCGGGAAAAGGAGCACGGGCTTTTTCCTGATCTCCGGCATCTTTCCGAAACGTGAGAACTCGTCAACCAGCCTTTTCAGGCTCTCCACCTCCTTGATGATCGTCCGGGTAGAGCGATCAAAAACCTTCCCGAAGTCTTCGTCCCTGTTAAGCCATTTTTTTATCATATGCTCGGTAGAGAGCTTTATGGGGGTCAGCGGATTCTTGATCTCGTGCGCTATCCTTCTGGCGACCTCCTGCCAGGCAAGGGTTTTCTGCGCACGGGCTATCTCGGTAAGGTCATCGAACACGACAAGCGTTCCCATGAAATCCTCAGCGTACTGAAGGCTGGTTATGAATATACGGAGAAGGATTCGCCGATCCCCTACCTGAACCCTGACCTCCTTCGCGATAGCCTTGAAGTCTTTGATTACGATGCCTCTCACCGTTTCCTTCAGCTCATCAGAGTTCAGGATCGTGAGGAGGTTGGAATATTTCTTGTTGGTTACATCCTTCGGCGTGATGTTCAGGATCCTGCAGGCGGCATTATTGACGGTCAGGATGTTACCCTCTGCATCAAGGGAAATAACGCCCGAGTTCACATTCTCGAGGATCTTCTCGATGATCAGCCTCCGGCGGTCTGCCTCTGAATAGGCATGCTGAAGCGATTCCTTGTTCTCCTTCAGTTCATGGACCATCGCGTTGAACGAACTGACCAGGGTCCCAATCTCATCATCTCTGGAGATTTCCACCGACATCTCGAGGTTTCCCCGTGCAACCTCCCCGGTCGCCTGCGCCAGTGCTTGGATCGGGTCAAGGATGCCCCGGGATATTCTGAGCGCAATCCAGAGGGCCATAAAGACCATGAGCAGCGTCGAAAAGCCGAGGATAAGCAGATAGTTTGTCTTGATCGGCAGCTTCCATGATTCAAGTGCAAGATAGTTCTTGTATGCATCCTGTATGGTCCCTGCATTCCTGCTGATGATCTTGTCCACGGTCGACTCGACAACAACGACGCCGTCCTGCGGCCGCTGAGCGTCCTTCGGAACCACGGCACGAACAATGTCGCCGGTATCAGTGGTTATGACTTCAACGTCAGCCTTCCCCTCAAAGCCCGCCTTCACGGTCTCTGTGGCATTCTCCGGCACGGAAACAAGGGAATAGACGTTGAACCCTTCGGGGTGCCTGCTGCCGGTTGCAGCGGCCCGGGCGTAGGCAAGTGTCTGCTGTCTCTGCATCTCATAGGCAGCCTTCGCTATCTCCATGGACTGGTCTAAGGGCTGACGTACCTGGGGGTCGAACCACCGGTCAAGATAGTTCGTTATGATGCCGCTCGATACGATAAACAGGAATGCCGACGGGATAAGGGTCATGACCACCAGGACCACCACGAACTTCGTCTTGAACTTGTATCCCAGCACCCGGTGCTTGCGCTCCAGATAAAGCCGCATGAGGCTTTTGCCGACGAAGAACATGAGCGTGAGGAGAGCGACAACATTCAGGTTTACCAGGACAAAGAGAAGTACTTTTATGAGGAAAGGAACATTCTCCATCCCCAGATAATGGACCTCTATGCCGAACACAATGATGATCAGCAGGACAATGGACATGATGAACAGGGCAAATCTGATGTTCTTCATTGCGCACCGGCAATCGGGAACGAAGCCGAGTCCCGTACGATCTTGAACTCATTCTCGGGGACGAAGATGAAAAGGTATCCAATGACCGGCGGAAGCTTGCGGATCTTCGATTCCACGGTGACCCTCACAAAGTACTGTCCCGGCTCAAGCTCGCGCACATTGGTCAACTTCAGGTCCTTGAATGAAATGGTCCATGCCAGCATGGACTCAAAGGACTTGAAGCGTTTTTCGACAAGGACGCTGCCGTCACTTGAGGTGGCTATGAACTCCTTCTTTATGGCGTCCGCCTTGATCGTCCGGATATAGGACTTGCCGAGCACAAACTCGTCAGGCCAGACCTTCCAAATTTTGAAAAGATCGATATAGAATTTGAACTCCTTATCAATGCCGTTCTTTATTGCCTCGATACCTTTGTCCTCCAGCCCCAAACTGAAAGTCACAAAAAGGTCGTTATTGGACAGTTTCAGCTCCGGCCCCGACAGGGTTTGGCTTTCCGATACAAGCGGCATGAGCAGAACGACAATGAGTAAAAATATGCTGTAACAACGAGACATTTGGCTTGACTTCTCCTGAAAAATATTTTCATTATAGCATAACGGTTCAACGGGGAAAGGGTTTCCGGCGCGTACACAAGGGGGCTTCCATGGAACTACAGGCGGTAAAAATAGCGATACCGGATGGCTGCAATCTGATCTTGGGACAGGCGCATTTCATCAAGACCATAGAGGACCTCTATGAGATCGTCGCAACGACAGTCCCGCAGGCGCAGTTCGGCATCGCCTTCAGCGAGGCATCCGGTCCCTGCCTTATCAGGACCGAAGGAAATGACAGCCAGTTGGTCGAAGCCTGTGCAGCATACCTCCAGGCACTGGGGGCAGGCCATGTATTCTGCATCCTCCTGAGGAACGCCTTCCCCATCAACGTCCTGACCCAGATAAAGAACTGCCCCGAGATTTGCAGGATCTTCTGCGCGACTGCCAACCCTATAGAAGTTGTCGTTGCAGGGACCTCCCAGGGAAGGGGTGTCATGGGCGTGATCGACGGATTTGCCCCCCATGGCGTTGAAGCAGCGGAGGATAAAACGCACAGAAAAGAATTTCTGCGGAAAATCGGCTATAAATTATAGGAGTTGAAGAGCGCATGAATATTCCAGAACTGAAATACGACAGGCACGGCCTGGTCCCGGCGATCATTCAGGACGCGGATAACCGGGAAGTCCTGATGATGGCGTACATGAACGCCGAGGCCTTCGCCCGAACAATTGAGACCGGGTATACCCACTTTTGGTCCCGCTCCCGCAACACCCTGTGGAAGAAAGGGGAGACCTCAGGCCACGTTCAGGAAGTCAGGCAGATCCTGTATGACTGCGACAAGGACACGGTCCTGATCAAAGTTATCCAGCAAGGCCCCGGAGCGTGTCATACCGGCCACCGTTCATGTTTTTATACGGATATCAGCGGCAGCGAGATCACGCAAAAGGTCTTCTCGGAAGAAAACGTTTACGGCAAGAAATGATCCTCGACGACCTCCGCTGTGTCATCCGTGACAGGAAGCACAATCCCCGGGAAGGCTCGTATGTAGCGTCGCTTCTTGCGAAGGGCAGAGACGAGATACTCAAGAAGATCGGCGAAGAAGCGATCGAAGTGATCGTTGCATCAAAAGACGGAGACAGGGAACAGGTCGTCCGGGAGCTTGCAGACCTTTGGTTCCACTGCATGGTCCTCATGCCTGAACACGGGCTGAGCCATAACGATGTGTTCAGCGAGCTTGAACAGCGGCTCAACCGCCGGGAGAGGAAATGACCGATTGTATCTTCTGTAAGATCGCAGCGAAGAACATACCGGCAAAGATCATTCATGAAGACGATCTTGCCATTGCCTTTGAGGACATCAATCCTCAGGCACCGGCCCACACCCTGATCGTTCCGCGCAAGCATATCCCGACAGCGCTGGACATTGAGCACACCGACCAGGCACTTATCGGGCATCTTTTTCGGATCGGCGCGAAGATCGCCCGGGACAAGGGTATCGCGGGAAAAGGGTTCCGGCTGGTCATGAACACGAATGCCGATGCAGGTCAGACGGTGTTCCATATCCATCTGCATCTGCTCGGCGGGCGGGCCATGCACTGGCCTCCGGGATAAGAAAAAAACAGCAGTGTCTTCCTGCTGAAAAGAAATATGGTGCCGAAGGCGGGACTCGAACCCGCATGGATTTCTCCACACGCCCCTCAAACGTGCGTGTCT
>DKBO01000147.1 GCA_002448975.1 Nitrospiraceae bacterium UBA6898 | reverse complement strand
CGTGACTATCACTACATGGTTTTTATGCCCTATTTTACCGACCAGGTGAAGCTTGCCTCATACGGGTCGTATGATGAGGCGATCAAGGCGGTCGAGGCAGGTCTGGTTAAGGGCAAAGGCGGTACCGTCAAGATCTACCGTGTTGATATTTCCGGCAAACAGGAGTCCGTTTTTGGTGTGGGGATCAAAGAAGGTGAAGGTGCGGACGAAGCGGTCATGAAGATGGTGGACTTCGGAGAATTGAAGCAGACCCCCCATCTTCCCTATGAACTGATCGTATCCGAAGGGAATGTTTACATGCTGCATGGAAAGTTCCGTATTGCGCAGAGCTTCCCGGATCTTACCATGGGCACGTTCATGAAGATCTCGGGTGCTCCGGGAGCCATTGAGAACACCCTGAAGCAGGTTGCAGGGGGCAAGTAGGGGTCTGATCAGCCGGGCGCACTGCACCGGCGCGATGCTGGCTGCATGAAACGAACTATGTGTAAGCAGGTTACGCGAGGAGGATAACGCATGAAAAAAGTCTTGATTGCCTTTTACAGCAGGACCGGTAAGACCGGGAAAATGGCGGAGTATATTGCCGAGGGTGTCCGGTTTTCCGGGAAAGAGGTCGAACAGAAAAAGATATCAGAAATAAAGAGTGAAAAAGATCTTGCCGGGTTTGACGGCTACATCTTTGGCTGCCCTACCTATCACAAGGATATGACCGAGAACATGAAGACCTTTCTGTTCCTGGCCCAGAAGGCGAACCTTGAGGGAAAGGTAGCGGGTGCCTTCGGGTCCCATACCCACAGCGGTGAGGCGCCGCAGCTGATATTCGATACCATGGAATATGTCTTCAAGATGGACATGTCGAATCTGGGACCCTTTGCGCTGAAAGAAGGCAAGGTGGAGACCAGCGAGGGACTGCATGCCTGTCAGGAATATGGAAAGGCCATCGGCAAACAACTGTAATCGCTGATTTTCGGCGTTTTCCTCTGCACTTTGTACTGTATTTGTCATCCGATATGCGGCTTTTTTTGAAGGAGAGAAATGAAAACAGTAGTCTATGCGGACGACAGCAAAACTTCTCTCATGTACGTCAGTCTGCTCGTGAAAAGATTCGGGTTCAAGGTTATGCCTGCCGATAGCGGGCGTGAAGCACTGAGGCTTATTAAACTTGCCGGGGCTGACGTTGTCATGCTTGATGTGCATATGGACCAGATGGACGGCTTTGCGACTCTGCGTTATATCAAGGAGGATAAGATGACCGCACACCTTCCGGTGATCATGCTCTCCACTGACGCGGATAGCGAAACTATAGAGCAGTGCCGGAAGTTGGGCTGTTACGCTTACCTGACAAAACCGTTAAAAGTTGACCTTCTCCATGCCACGTTGCAGGAGTGTTTTTTTTCCTACAGGGGGACAAACCGGAAACATCTCAGGGTGCCATTCTACAGAAAGGTATCGGCTGTCTATCACGGGATGCGGTATGAACTTTTTTCGGAAACGCTTTCCGAGGGCGGGATCTACCTGAGAAAAGAAAATCCTTTTCCTCTCGGAGATAGTCTTGATCTCACCATTCCCCTGACACAGGGAAACTCGCAGCAGCTGAAGGGGACAATCATTTATATAAAAGAGCTTCTGGGCGATTTTTTTACACTGCCTCCCGGTATGGCTGTGCAATTCAAGGAAATGGCGGCAGGTGAAGCATTGCGACTGAAAAACCATCTGGAAACGATCATTGCGGGTGATATCTTTGAGGGGCAGGAAGAGAAAATCATAGAGAGATGATCAGCTTCTTATGCTGATATAGGTCGGCATGCGCAAATCGTGCTTTGGGCGATACCTTAAGAAGATGATGCAGGTCTTTCCCGGTGTCAACATCCGAAAGGTGCTCCATGCGGAAGGTGATGGGGTCAGTCCTTGTATGTCGGTGATAAGAACTACGGCGCATTTCAGCATTGGATAACCGTTGTCATTACGAGCAAGCGGCCGGAGGCTGAGCTGATTAGCAGCATGATGCAGAGAACGAGAATGTTCGTGCTCTCAAAGCGTTTGACGTGTGAAGGGTTTAGTCCTTGCCCTCCTGTATCGACTGGTTGCAGTGACTTGCCCTCATCGTAAAATGACCTTGTTCAGCGTAACAGCCTGTGGTAGTCGTCTGCAGTGTCGAGGTCTGAAAGCGCGGTAACGCCTGCGCAGCTAAGCTGCAGTTTTGCGATCCTCCTCATTGTCTCTTCAAATACCCTTCCCGTGCTCCAGGGGATGTTCCGGAATATCTCAGCGTGCGGGGATTTCATACCGATGAGATAATAACCCCCGTCTCTGGCCGGACCGATGACAATGTCCGCACGGGTCAGCTCCTGAAAAGCCGATTCAATGATCCTGCCGGAGAGATCAGGGATGTCAGCCCCGGTCAAAACAACCTTTTCCCCTCCCTTGTCGAGCAATACCCTTATCGCGTTGTGCATCCTTGCGCCGACGTCGCTCCCCTGCTGAAGGATTAACTGCTCTTCCGGCAGCCATTCAACAAAGTCTTTTTGCCGGGCGACAGGATCGTAGAAAACAATCCGGTCATATGCATGATCGAAAGGCGAGGTGTTTTTCAGGATCAGTTCAACGACCTGCCGGTAGATATCCGCAGCCTTTTTATTGCCTAAGTCCTTTGCAAGGCGGGTCTTCACCTTGCCGGGCTCAGGGAATTTGATGAATATACCGAAGAGATTCTTGATCATCGGTAATAGAACTTTGAGAGACGTTGCGGGCTGACGCCGAGACGGTACAGCAGCATCATGGTCTGGTTGATCGCAGCTGTTCTGATCAGGCCTTTAGCGGCCCACCGTCGTCCTGATGTTAAGGCCCGGTGTTCAAGAATGGTGATCTTTCCCAGTTTTTTGACCCTTCCCATGAGATCAACATCCTCCATGAGCGGTATGTTCTTGTACCCTGCAAGTTTGTTGAAGACACCTGTTCTGACAAAGATTGCCTGGTCACCGTAGGGTAGCCTGAACACGCGGCACCGCAGGGATACCCAGGCTTCGATGAGACGGTATTTTTGCAAAGGGTTATCGAGAGAAAAAGTGAAGGCACCTCCGACGACCCTATGGTCCCTGAGCGCTTCTTCAATTCCCCTATCCCATCCCGAGGCGAGGATCGTATCGGCATGAAGAAAAAGCAGCACCTCTCCCCGTGCGCGAGACGCCCCTGCATTCATCTGATTGCCGCGGCCTTTCTCCGCCTGAATACAGGTTACCCCGGGGTATGATTGCGCGATCTCCCGTGTCCGGTCCCTGCTGCCCCCGTCTGCAACAATGACCTCGCATATGGGTCCTTCTGTCCTGATCGCTTCAATGCACCTGGAGATGTTTTCTTCTTCGTCCAGGGCCGGAATGACGACGGATATCATCGGACTCGTGCTACGGTCAGCGCAGTCTGTAGTGCATCATGTTCCATGGAAAAACCTCCGGAAGCACGGGCAAATCATAACGACTTTTGCTGCAGTCCTGATGCTGCGTCGCTGTCGAGCAGCCAGACAATACGCCCATGCTGCGGGATGATTGATCCGGCAGGATAGGGCTCTCGCTTCCCTTTCGCAAGGATTTCAACGACAATCCCCGCCTTCGCCTTTCCGGTGACAAGAAAGACTACTAACGAAGCGCCGTTCAGAACGGGAATTGTCAGCGTTATACGCCAGTTCCCCGCAGACGCAGAATAAGCCGGCACCGCAAGACGCTTCATTTCAGACACTGCCTCTGCTCCCGGGAAGAGCGAGGCAGTGTGTCCGTCGCTTCCCATGCCGAGCAGGACGAGATCGAACCTCGGGAAGCCGTCTGCCCTGAAATGGGTCTGCAGGTCTCGCTCATAATCTTTGGCAGCCTCTTCAGGCTGAAGTTCACCTCTCATTCTGTGAATGTTCCCGGCGGGCATGCTGATCCGAGAGGTCAACGCTTCGTTGGCCAACCTGAAGTTGCTCAGCTCATGATCAGCGGGGACGCACCGTTCGTCAGACCAGAAGATGTGGGTCAGGTCCCACCGGATATTTTCGCGGTATGCCGTGCCGAGCATGCGGTAGAGCAGTTGCGGTGACGAACCCCCGGAAAGGGCTACCGAAAATCTACCACGTGATGCAATGGCAACAGCTGCAGCACTCTGGAATATGCGAGCAGCAGTGCGGGCAACAGCCTCGGCATCGGGGAGAATACGGACGTTACTGCTCAGAGCGGTCTCCATGACCGTCTGTCTTTCTTCAGGAGGGTAGCAGCCTCTCCCGGCCCCTCGGTCCCTGCTGCATAGATGGTGACGTCGCGCGCAGAGTCGGGTGACTCAATCTTTTCGAGTGCCGGCGTAAGGAGTGACCAGGTCTGCTCAACGCCATCGTCCCTGACGAAGAGCATCTGATCTCCCTGCATGCAGTCAAGGAGGATACGTTCGTAATCGCTCAGGGAAAAGACTTTTTTGTAGGAGAAGTCCATCAACACCGGACTGAGACAGATCTTTGTGCCGGGATTTTTTGCCTGGAAAGTGATATCGATTCCCTCATCCGGCTGAATGCGTATGACGAGCGCGTTCGGCTCGATCTCTTCGTGCATCGCCTTCGAGAACATGAGATGCGGCACTGCACGGTAATGAACCGATATCTCTGCTTTCTTTTTGACAAGCCGTTTGCCTGAACGGAGATAGAACGGGACACCGTTCCACCGCCAATTGTCGATATATACTTTGAGCGAAGCATAGGTGGGTGTCATGGAGTCGGGAGAAACGCCTGCTTCACTCCGATAAGCAGCCGCCTTTTTCCCGTTGACCATGCCTTCTCCGTACTGAGCGACCACCAGTGTGTCATCAAGGCAGTCGACGGCAAAAGGCCTGATGGAGCGGAAGACCTTAACCTTTTCGTCCCTGACACGTTCTGATTCGAATACCGACGGGGGTTCCATGGCGGTAAGAGCGAGGAGTTGAAAGATATGGTTCTGAAACATGTCGCGGATGACCCCGGCCTTTTCATAATATCCTGCCCTGTTCTCGATGCCGATGCTTTCAGAAACCGTGATCTGCACATGGTCGATGTACCGCCTGTTCCAGAGCGGCTCAAAGATCGCATTCGCGAACCGGAACATGAGGATGTTTTGAACAGTCTCCTTCGCAAGATAATGGTCCATGCGGTAGACCTGCCGTTCGAGAAATGATGACCTGAGCACATTATTCAGCTTCCGTGCAGAGGCAAGATCAGAACCTACGGGTTTCTCTATGGCAATATGCGTGAATCCCGTTTTTTCCTGCGAGAGGCCGGATGCACCGAGATGTGAGACGACAGCCTCGTACACGGTCGGCGGCACGGCGAGGTAGAAGATGCGGTTGCCGAGAGTATCATGTGTCCGCTCAAGGTCTTCGATGCTTTTTTTCATGTCGCGGTAGGATGCAGGATGGTCATACTCTCCTGCGTGATAGTGCAGCCGCCCCGCAAATGACTCCCACGCCTTTTGGTCAAAATCTTTTCCAAAGGTCTCTTCAACGGCCTTACGCATCAGATCGTGGAATGCGCTCCGGTCCATGGCGGTCCTGGCAGCACCGAGGATGCAAAAATTGCGGGGAAGCAGGCCATCGCGGTTCAGCCGGTACAGGGCGGGGAAAAGCTTTTTCCTGCTGAGGTCCCCGGATGCACCGAAGATCACAAGCAGGAAGGGCTTCGGGATCTCGATGCTGCAGCTGTCGTAGGTTGCATAGGCAGGTTCAATCATGTCCGTTTTCTCGTCGCGCTCTTTTTGACCGCATGGCCGCCGAATTCATTGCGCAATGCTGCGAGCATACGGTCGGAAAATGCATGAGCATCACGTGACCGGAAGCGCTGAAAGAGCGCAGCCGTGATCACCGGTGCAGAGACGGCGGTCTCTATGGCTTGCTGCACGGTCCACCGTCCTTCACCGGAGTCCTCTACATATGCGGCAAGCTGCGTGAGCTTCTTATCTTTTTTGAAGGCTTCTTCTGCCAGCTCCAGGAGCCATGACCGCACAACGCTGCCCTGGTTCCAGAGGTGTGCCACGGCGCCGAAGTCCAGATGTCGGGAGTAGGGTGACGAGTCCAGTATCCCGAAGCCTTCACCATAGGCAGACATCATGCCGTATTCAATGCCGTTGTGCACCATTTTCACGAAGTGGCCTGCACCCGCAGGTCCGCAATAGAGATAGCCATCTTTCGGCGCAAGCGTCCTGAACACCGGTTCTAGTTTCCTGCAGACCTTCTTTTCACCGCCCGCCATGATACAGTAGCCGAGCTTCAGCCCCCATATGCCTCCGCTGACACCGGCATCAATATAATGCAGGCCGGTCTTTCTCAGCGCCTGTTCGCGCCGAACATCATCTTTGTAGTAGCTGTTTCCGCCGTCAATAATCGTGTCTCCCCTGCCAAGAAGTGGCTTCAGGTCCTGTATCATATCATCAACAGGATTTCCGGCCGGCAGCATTATCCACAAGTAACGGGGAGGTTCGAGGGAACTGACCAGTTCTCCGACCGAAAAGGCTCCCTGTGCACCTTTCCGGGAAATCTCCTTTACCTTGTCCGGCGATCGGTTATACGCCACGACCCTATGTCTGTCCCGAAGCAGCCGTATCGCCATGTTCATGCCCATGCGTCCCAGACCTATCATGCCTATCTGCATGTCCGCCTCCTTTGAACCTGTAAGGAAATTGTAGCAGAAAAACACGTGGAGAGCGAAAAGAAGTTGTTCTTTGTCACGGGATGTATCAGTATATAATAAAATCATAAAATTAACGGGAAGGAGATTTTCCCATGGGTGATTATTACAAGGAAGAGGACCTCGGCCGTTTTGGCGAGATCGGGAAGTTCAAATCGGAGCTCTTTAAGAAGTTCATGGACTGGTACAACACGTCACTCCAGCCCGGAGCGCTTACCAGGCGGGAAAAAGTGCTCATCGGTCTGGGTGTGGCCCATGCCCTGCAGTGTCCCTACTGCATAGATGCCTTTACGAAAAGCTGCCTGGAAGAAGGCATGGGCATGGAGCATATTACCGAAGCCGTACATGTTGCCTCTGCAGTAAGGGGAGGGGCATCGCTCATTCACGGCATCCAGGCGCATAACGCAGCTGAAAAGATCTCCATCTGAGAGTACCCGTGTTCAGCGTTCGCTTCAGTGAAAAGATCCGGGCACTTCAGGATGGTCCCCTGACCGCCTCCGGCATAGACATGCTGCAGGTAAATGTAGGATATCGCTG
>DKBO01000131.1 GCA_002448975.1 Nitrospiraceae bacterium UBA6898 | reverse complement strand
GTCTATTTTGACGGCACCCATCTGTATGAACATGCCGACCCGCGCAAAGGGTTTCATCCGGACTGGAACAGCTATATCTTCAACTACGGACGGAACGAGGTGGCGGCCTTCCTGATCAGCAGCGCGCTTTTCTGGCTCGACATGTACCATGTTGACGGTCTCCGGATCGACGCAGTGGCATCGATGCTCTACCTTGACTACGGACGAAAAGAAGGCGAATGGATCCCGAACCGGTTCGGCGGCAAGGAAAACATCGAAGCCGTGCAGTTCCTGCGCCGCTTGAACGAAGAGGTCTACCGTTCCTTTCCCGACGTCCAGACGATCGCTGAAGAGTCGACAGCCTGGCCGATGGTGTCGCGGCCGGTCTATCTCGGCGGCCTCGGTTTCGGCATGAAATGGAACATGNNACATGGGCTGGATGCACGATACGCTCAGCTATTTTTCGAAAGACCCGGTTCACCGGAAGTATCATCATAATCAGCTGACCTTCAGCCTGCTGTACGCCTTTGCGGAGAACTTCGTCCTCTCGCTCTCCCATGACGAGGTTGTGTACGGCAAGGGGTCACTCCTGAACAGGATGCCGGGCGACGACTGGCAGAAATTCGCGAACCTGCGGCTGCTGCTCGGGTATTTCTTCGCGCATCCTGGCAAGAAACTCCTCTTCATGGGCGGGGAGTTCGGCCAGCAGCGTGAGTGGGTCCATGACAGCAGCCTCGACTGGCATCTGCTCGAAAACGAGGCCCATCAGGGCATACAGACATGGGTCCGACATCTGCATATTCTGTACCGCGGCGAGCCGGCGCTGTACGAGTGCGATTTTGACAGTAGCTGCTTCGAATGGATCGACTGCAGCGACTGGGAGCAGAGCATCGTCAGCTTCCTCCGGAAAGGCAGCGCCGGTCCGCCGGTTCTGTTCGTCTGCAACTTCACCCCACAACCGCGGAAGAACTACCGGGTCGGCGTTCCCTTCGGCGGGTTCTGGAAGGAGATACTGAACAGCGACGCGAAGGAATACGGCGGCAGCGGCCAGGGAAATATGGGGGGGGCTGAGGCCGTGCCGGTGCCGTACCACGGCAGATATTACTCACTGTCGCTCGTAATTCCTCCTCTGGGGATCGTAGCGTTCAGAAAGGAATGAAGGCGATCCACGACATCATAGCCTCGTTCGGACTTTCGTCCCAGACTCAGTATCGGCTGGCAGCCTCGATCGTTGTCCTGCTCCTGCTGCTGGCCCTTCGCAAGCTGGTGCTCAAGCTCGTCTGGAAAGGCGCCGAGGGATACCGGATCCGCTACCAGTGGCGGAAGAAGGGCACGAGCTATGCAGCGTTCTTCCTCGCGGTGCTGCTGTTGGGCCGGATATGGTTTGAGGAGTTCGCGTCCATTGCCACGTTTCTCGGTCTGCTCACTGCCGGTCTGGCGATCGCGCTGAAGGATCTGTTGGTGAATCTTGCGGGCTGGCTCTTCATCGTCTGGAGGCGGCCCTTCGAGGTCGGCGACCGGATACAGGTCGGTGAACACGCTGGAGATGTTATCGACCTCAGAATATTCCAGTTTACCCTCATGGAAATCGGCAAGTGGGTGCATGCCGACCAGAACACCGGGAGGATCATTCATGTCCCGAACGGCTCGGTCTTCACCATGCCGGTGCTTAACTATTCTCGTGGCTGGTTCGACTATATCTGGAACGAGATCCCCATACTGGTCACCTTCGAAAGCAACTGGGAACGGACAAAAGAGCATCTCGACCGCATCGCGGCAAGCCGCGCCGAGCACCTGAGAGTTGCCGCACGGAAGAAGATGGACGCCGCTTCGGAAAAATACATGATCATAACACCGAACCTCGACCCCGTGGTCTATACCTCTGTCGAGGAGAGCGGGGTGCTTCTGACTATCCGGTATCTCTGCGAACCCCATCACCGCCGCGAGAGCACCCAGCAGATGTGGGAAGACATCCTGCGGACATTCAGGCAGGCCGATGACATTGACTTTGCCTATCCCACGCAACGGTTCTACAACAACCCGGTCGAAGGCAAGCCGGGGACCACGCCGGCAGCCCCCGAAGACACTATGACAGGGCAGAAGGCCGGGTTGTCGGAATGAAGAGAAATGCAGAGGATCTGGCCCGAGTAATCGATGCTGTCCAGTCGGCCGATATTCTGGTAGGCATTCCGTGCTGCCAGAACGAAGAGACGGTTACCGTGGTTATCCGGGCCGCTCTGGAGGGATTGAAGCAGGCAGCACCCGACGCTAAAGCTCTGCTGCTTGTCGTGGATACCGGAGCTAGTGATGGAACCGGAGACGTCGTCCGGAACATTCAGATACGAGAAGCCGGTGTTACGCTCCATTACCATGCTGCAGCGCCTTCGTTCAGACATTCCGTCCCCTATCACGGAAAGGAAGGAAAGGAAATAGCTCTGAGAACGATCCTTGAAGCATCGCAGAGGCTGGGAATTCGCGCCTGCGTTCTTCTGTCGGGAGACCTCAAGAGTATCTCCGCAGGGTGGATTGTCCGGCTGCTCGAACCTCTGCTCCAACACGGATATGAGTACGTTGCCCCGGTCTATCAGCGCCATCGCTACGATGGCACGCTCTCACAGACAACGCTTGTTCCCCTTATGCATACCCTGTATGGAAAGGCCGTGCAACAGCCGCTCACCGAAGAAGCNNGGCCCTGTCGACGTGAGTGGTATCCTTGTTCAGCTTGCCGGAGCTGCCTTCACCATGATGGACCTATACTATGATGTCTGGAAGAGAAGCACGCCGGCAGAAAGCCAGGTATTTGGGGATTTTCATGAGGCCGGCGCTGCACCGGTCAGCGTGAACCTGGATGCCATGATTGAGCGGTTCAGGCTCGGCGTCAGGGAGTTCATGAAAATATGGTCAGGATTCCTGCCGAGGGAAATCCAGGCATTCCTGCAAAAGGCGGCTTTGCAGCCGAGTGAGAAGTTTCAGATCCCGGATGAGGTCTGGGCGGAGATCGTCTGCAGCTTTGCGCTTGCACATCACCGGAAGATGATGAACCAGCAACACCTCGTGCAGACGCTTACGCCGCTGTACCTCGGCAAAACCGCTTCGTTTATCCAGGAGAGCAGGAATCTCGGTCCCGAGGAATTCGAGGCAGCGGTCGGGCGCCTCTGCAGGGCATTCGGAGATATGAAATATTTTCTGAAGGTGAACTGGCCGGCCTGAGGATCAGCCTCCCGACTTCTTTGGACGATAGCCCATCGCCTGGAGCATCCCCATGAGCGCGTCCCGGTGATCACCCTGGATCTCCAGCGCCGGATACCTGAGTGCGCCGCCCGTGCCGAGCGATGACTTCAGACGTTTCAGGAGGACCTCCAGCGCATTCTTGGGGAGGCCGAGGCCATCCACTACGGTTACCGACTTGCCGCCCCTGCCTTTGCGTTCGAGGCGAATGACCACGTTCTGCCAGACTCCAGACCGGACGCCGGACACCCCCTTGTCCCGCTGCTTCTTCTCTCGGGGAACCATCCTGTCGGTCGAGTAGACCAGCTTCACATTTTCGTCAGTCACGGTTCATCATATCATGGAACTGCAGTGACTACCATGGGTGAGCACTCGCCGCCCTGGCATCCCGGGCGGTTAACCCTTGACGAACTGCGCGTGACATGCTATTGTTATTCAGAATTTTAGAAGATGTTGCGGTTACAGAGGCTGTAAAGAGCTTTGACCTTGAGGCCTTATTTTCTTGAGTCCTTCTAAGATTTTAGTTTAAAGAGAAGGAGGTAAAGGAAATGGCGCAAGGAACCGTAAAGTGGTTTAACGACAGCAAAGGTTTTGGCTTTATTACCAGCGAAGACGGCAGCGATGTATTTGTTCATCATACATCAATCCAGGGCAACGGCTTCAAGAGTCTTGCTGAAGGTGACAAGGTCAGCTTTGATGTTGAAAAGGGCCCGAAAGGCCCCAAAGCGATAAATGTCGTAAAACTCTAATAGAACGCGATAAGTCCCCTCTATCCTGAGGGGACTTTCCTTTTCGTATCCTCTTCCCTGACCGCAAATCCTCTCTGCCTCATCTCATCCGTTATCCTGTCAAGATGGTCTCTGCCACGGACCTCGACCGTAAAGATAACGCGTGTCTCACTCACGGAAAGATCAGCAGAAAGACGGTCATGTTCGATGGCAAGGATATTGCCCCGGTGTCCGGCTATGATCCCGGTCAGGATGTGGAGTTTTCCCGGGATATCGTCCACGGTCACCACGAATACCCCGATACGTCCGCTCTTTGCCAGTCCCTTATGGATAATCCTGTCGATGAGGGTGAAGTCTATGTTTCCGCCGCTAACGATAAGGACCACCTTTTTTCCTTTGAACCGCTCGGTGTTTTCGATCAGGGCTGCAAGAGGCACGGCTCCGGCACCTTCAACGACCATTTTTTTCCGTTCCATGAAAAGAAGTATGGACATGGCGATTGAGTCTTCGCTTACCGTGAGCATGTCATCTACATGCTGCTTCATGATTTCGAACGTTATGGAACCGACCTTGCCGACAGCAATGCCGTCAGCAAGGGTGCAGTAAGTCACATATTCCTCGATCGCGCCTTTGCAGAACGATGTATAGGCCGATATGGCTGAGGTCGTCTGCACACCGACGATTTCGGTGCGCGGAGACATTGACTTGACTGCAACGGCAATCCCGGAAATGAGTCCACCGCCGCCGACAGGCACAAGGATGACGTCCGTATCGGCGAGGACCTTCAGCACCTCAAGACCAATGGTCCCCTGTCCCGCGATGACCTTTTCATCGTCAAAGGCGTGGATAAAGGTATATTCCTTCTGCGACAGTGCATGTTCCAGCGCTTCAAGAAAGGTATCGCCGTAGAGCATGACGTCGGCCCCGTATCCTTTTGTTGCCTCCTGCTTCACGATCGGGGCATTGAGCGGCATTACGATCTTAGCCTTCATCTTGAGCTGTGAAGCAGCATAGGCAACTCCCTGTGCATGATTGCCCATGGAAGCCGCTATCACCACACCATCATGCAATGAGCTCAGCTTATTGAAAGCGCCCCGGACCTTAAATGATCCGGTTTTCTGAAGATTCTCCGCCTTGATATATACCTCTGCCCCGGTCATTGCGCTCAAAGAGTGAGAATTGATCAGAGGGGTCTCATGGACAAAGCCTGCGATTGTCTTTGCCGCGACCTGTATCTCCTTCAGTGTAATCATTTTTTTGTGGTGCCCGGGAAAAAAGCCGGGACTCGCTCCTGATATCTTCTATACTCTTCACCGAACCGCTCAACGAGTTCTCTGTCCTCGAGGGGTATCACTACCGTGTTGATGATGACGACGTCAAGCAGAGTGATGATGCCTACCGCAATGACGCCGGTGATGAGAAACACACCGGCGTACATTATCGCATGAGAAAGATAGGTCGGGTGCCTGATGACAGAGAACGGTCCTGATGTAACGATCCTGCTTTCAACAATCTGTGTTACTTCAGGAAGACCCATAATGCCCCATCCCCCGAGAAGTCTCAGCGTCCAGACCTGCAGGAGAATACCGCAGATCAGCACTACCCACCCGGCACCCCGCACGGGTAGCGGCAGGTCAATGGTATGGCTGAGTATGAGTTCCCGGTTTGCATAGATGATCAATGCAATGGGCACCCAGGTAATCACCGGTGTGATGTACGTAAAGATGCCGAGTCGCTTGAAGAATTTCGAAAGCCCGTGCACCGGGATCCAGAAGAGGGGGACCAATGCCCAGAACATCATGGCGATGACGGCGAGAGCATCGTTCACGTGCATCCTTCGATAAAGCACTGGGGGTCATCGGCAAGAATATTGCCGGAACCCTCAGCCTGGGACCAGGCATAGGCAATCGCCCTGCATCCCCGGCAGGTGCTCCACCTGCTGCAGGAGCCGCACTTGTTCCCGTAGCGTGAACGGTCCCTGAGCATTTCGAGCACTTCTGATGTTGCCCATACTTCCCGCAGCGAGTCTGTCCTGACATTGCCGATAGGTATGGGCATTCTCCTGCAGGGAACTATGGTTCCGTCAGACAGCAGGGTGAGTCCGGAGACCCCTGCTGCGCATCCGCCCGAGGGGATGTCCGGCATGGGATTTGAGAATTCAGGAGACAGGGACATCTGGGACGCAATGGGGTCGCCGGTGACGATCTCAAGGCCGTTCGGCCGGACTGAGAAGATCTTCTCGTAGAGACTCCTCACCGCATCCCTGCTGAGAGCTTTGTCTACCAACTGTCTCCCTCTTCCGGACGGGACAAGACGTGAAAAACCGAGGCGCTGCACGCCCAGGAAAGATGCAATCTGTACAATATCCAGAAAACTGTCTGCATTTAGTTCCGAAAGGGTGGCATTAAGGGTGATTGTATGTCCCTTCTCGAGGAGATGCCCGACAGCAGCCTTTGTGCGGGAAAAGCTGCCCTTACCCCGAATCGCATCATGAACCTTTTCCGGTCCTTCAATGCTTATCTGGATGCCGTTGATGCCGAGGTCCGAAAGGCGGTCGGCTTTTTCCCTGTCTATCATCGTGCCGTTTGTCAGCAGGAAGATGCGATAACCCTTGCCGGCTATCGCTGCAAGGATTTCATAGAGATCGCTCCTCAGAAATGGTTCCCCCCCGGTGACATTGAAGCTCGGAGAAAATTCCATGCCATAGCCCTCAGACCACGCGGTGAGCATCTCATCGACTTCGTCTATGACAGACAGTATTTCATGATGGAAAAGTTCACCGGAAGTCGCCCCGGTCTGGTAGCAGTGCGAGCACCGGAGATTGCATCGTTCGGTAAGGTGCCACTGGATGAAGAAATCATGTGCCTGACTTATCGGCATGTCGGTATGCTATCCGTCAAGAGAAGTCCTTGCCCTGATAAAAGAAAAGGGTCCGGGCAACCGGCACAGGAACATGTACTTTTCCTCATGGATTCCCCGAACCCTTCACGTACATTTCGCTGCCGACCGGCAGCTTCAGCTCTTTCAACCCTTTCACTTGTGGCATATCTTGCCAGGATTTTCTGCGGCCGCCTTTCTGAAGGTCGTCCAGAAAGCCGCTTCCTTGGCAAGAGCCTTGATGCTCACTGTCTTTTTCATCCTGTGTCACCTCCTTTCGCCGTTTCCCTAGATAAATCCTATCGTGAAAGGAAGAATTGTCAAGCACTATCTCTGCACGATGCGGCAGGCGCGACCTCATCTCCTGGGCAGGCACGGCCAAAGCCCCTGCACGGGGAATAAAGAGAACGTCTATGCCTCGTAGCAGAGGACGCGGATCAGTCCGATGGTCTCGCCTTTGTCATCGGTTGTCGGAGAATCTGATACGGAGATGACATCCTTGATCTTGTTCGTCGCAATGAAGGTATTCACCATCTCATCGAGCTCTGCCAGTTCATGCATGGTCTGAAGCGGCTTCAACTCCATACCGAAGGTCTTGACCTTGATCATCTGAGCCTCCTTGACACGTATAAAGACCCTGCTACACAGAGATAACTTCTTTTACCTCAGGGATCTGCTCCTTCAGTCTCTTTTCTATTCCCATCTTGAGTGTCATCTGCGACATCGGACAGTGGCCGCACGCACCAACGAGCTTCAGCTTCACTACGCCATCAGTGGTTACCTCAATAAGCTGGGCATCCCCGCCATCCCTCTTGAGCATCGGGCGTATTTGATCTAATGCTGCCTGAACTTTGTCTAACATAGTACCTCCCTTAATCTTTTCATGATAACTTCTCCATAAAGTATGAAACGATCAGGAATTCTCTTCCATGATGCATATCATACCGATACGAATGGACAGCCTACTTCTTCAGTGCTCCCGTGAAAATAAAATCATTGTCCTTTTTTGCGCCGTGACATTTGATGCATGCCTCTACCCTGCCCGAAGCAAGGACCTTGCCGCCACCGTCGTACTTTGCCCAGAACCAGTTGGCCGCTGCAGGGTTGTATCCCTTGATCTTGTACATGACTGTCAGTGCCGCAAATTTCTTGTCTGTATCGTAGTTCTCCTTGGCAACGATCGTTCCCTCAGGCATGATTCCTTTTCTATCCCGGATGCCGAACATCGCGGTGTCATTCACATAGGTCGTAAGAAACTCTCCATGCGGCTGGGTCCCCTTGTACATCTTGCCCTTGCCCGGCCACAGTTCCCATGATGTATAGGGTTTATGTTTTGTAAGGTATTCGTACAGCTTTACCGCATCCGCCCCCGGAAGCGGAACCGGTGTCTCTGCCGGCTGTGTCTCATGGATGGCGTTGGCCAATGGCGCGATACTGAGGATTAAACATGCTGCGATAACAACGCTGAGCGGCTTCATATATCCTCCCTGAATTCCTATTCGATAACTTCGATCGTTCCCTTCATGCCACGTGCTTCGTGGCTCCTGAAGAAAAGCAGCTTCTTGGAGCAGGAAAAAAGGTATATCCCTGTTCTCGTCGGTGTGAACTTGATCACTTTTGGCTCACTCCCCAGGGTCTCATGAAAGACCATGCCTGCTTCGGGTGCTTTCATGCCGATATCATGAGGCACGATTCCCCCTTCCTTCTTTACGGAAAGCTCAACGGGTACATTCACCTTGACGATGATGTAGTTGGGATCGAAATAATATTCTCCTCCAACGATGCTTACCTTCTGGATGCCGTCGGGACCTGATACCGCAGTAAAGACTTTTTTCTCCGGTTCTTCCGCAACAACGATTGCAGAGAGGAACAGGAAAACCAGCAGAATTCGCAATACCCTCATGGACTTTCTATGCCTCCTATGTTACGAATACTGTTGCCCGCTTGAGCTCATTGAGCTTGGTCAGCAAGGCATGATGTTTCTGCTCGTCAGCAATAAGATATGAAAGGATATACCGCGTGACGAAGAGTTCGCTGTTCTGCAGGGCCTTGTCTGCCAGTTCAAGAGTCTTGGCCTCGGCAGCGAGATGTTTGTTCAGGTTTTCTGACAGCGCGCCGAGATCTTCAGGGGCCAGAATGAGCGACTCTCTGGTGAGGCTGTCAATGAGGAGCTGCTGCATGACGCGGTGTTTCTGGGAGTCGTTCTTGATCATCTCCATCGTCATCTTCACGAGTTTGTTCTTGGTCTTTTTTATGGTCGCATCGGCGTGGCTGATCGATTCATCCTCGAGCTTCTGCCAGTCCTTGAGCACCTTTACCAGACTCTTCGTCATATCTGCGGGTCTTTTTTTCTTCATAAAGCCTCCTTGTAAGGTCGTGAAAAGGAATTCGGAATCCGGGTAGCTTAACTCAATCCTATCAAAATCCTTTAGAATGTCAATGCCTTATATAAGTTTCATATAAATACGACATACCCCCTTTCTTGATGAGATAGTCAAGCGGCGTCATTGTGTCGAGAGACGTATGGATTCTCTTGGTGCGACAGAAGACCATATACTCAGCAAGAGGGTGAAAAAAAGCTCTTTATCATGAATGACATCCAGGTGGTTATCGATGAATTCCTCCTGGATTGTTTTGTTATAGCGCTCAATAATGCTGATGATCTTTGGACACCGGGGATAGATAAACAGATGGGAGATATCTGCTTTTCGCAGAGCCGTAAAAATCCTCGAGTTTCTGAGCCATTGTCCGACTGCCAGTCTTTGATCCGAAGGGGATACAGAGCACGGAAGCGGTCATGAAAGTCTTTCATGTTCTTGCTGTTCAGGCGCTTGTAGTTGAGCGTCAGGGCAAACTTCAGCTTCTCATCAATGGCATTGTAGAAATAGTCCTTCACCCCATCGGTTATCCGCTTAAAGGTGTCTGCGATGATATGACCAAAATTCTTATGCCGGTGAGATCGCGTAACTCTCAGACGCTTCTCCTTGGGCTGTCGCTTCATGCTGGGGTCACGGTACCCTCTGCCACTCTTCTGGAGGCGACAAGATAAGGGTCTGCTAAATCTTTCAGCCCTAGCTTGATGAGTTCCCGCAGATAAAATGCTTTGGTCCGTCCGGTCCGGAACGAAAGAAGATCAAATTGACTAAGCCTGGCTAAGTAGTCAAGGCTATTCAAGAGTATTACGGCGAAGGAGATATTTCAGAGGAAGCCCACAGTGAAAAGGGAACGGCCAGTAGGGTTTTATTGGACAGCCGGATAATACGTAGGGATGGCAGGGAAAGGGACAGCGGACTGTCGTGGAGGACTACGGAGCGAAGCAGGGAAAGCTGAGAGATGATTGATAGTTTCGCTTTTTCGCACAGTTGGTCTGATGTCCTCGATCTGGCATGTTCGTTAAGTTGCCGCTAAATCCTAGGCCAGTTCATCGAGACGATGCATCTTAAATATGTCAAAAAATAAGATTAGTGGAATGTGGAGCCTAACCATGGGCTGATAGGCCTGACAAAGTACACAATTCTCACGCCACCAAATACTGATGTCGTAGCGGGAAAAGCAAGGCGGGCTTCGTAACGCCCGCCATCGATATCAATCCTCAAATGAGCATTGTCCTCTCCTCTAATTTTCGATTAGCACAATCATATTTCGCAGTTTATTTCTTTGTCTCTGCGAGCATATTATTATTGCTGTTTCTCCTTGCCCAATCTATTCCTTTTTCCTTTGGCTGTCCATATGCCTCGGGATGGAGATAATAACCTTTTTCACTCGCGAGTTTTTCTTCTTCAACTGTTATCCGGTGTGCATTTGCATAAGGGTCTTTTCTAATGCCGGTCACCTGCCAGGAGACCTCCATGCCAGGGTTCCCTCCTCCTATTTTGAATTTGTTGCTGGATATCTTCTCTGCTATGAAAAGGTTAGGTCCCGGTGCTCCAACAGCCGTTAGCTGATACCTGAAATCCCTGTTCAGGGATTCAAACCACTCAGGAAGCTGAATACATGCCTCCCCTTTGTCATTAAGAATCACATTGCCGTTGTAAACGTTCATCATATCAGGAGACTCGACAAAGGAATGATAGAGATATTTGTTCTCAGGCTCAGTAGGGTGATCTATCTTGAAACTACCGCTACCCTTAGTTAGATTACCCGATACGGTTAGATCACTCATTACCTGGACGCCACCAGCAGGATTAATAATGAGGTCTGCTATGCTGTCGCCGCTACTCATAAAAAGACCCGTAAGACCTGCGTTTGTATTCGACCAAATCCGGGCCTTCTGACCACCACTCGCAGTTTGGAAGATAATATCCCCGGCATCGTCAGGAGTCCCAGCGAATATCAAATCTCTCCCATTCGGGATCAGCACAGTTAGGGCAGGAGTTAAGTTGATATTGCCCACATCTGTCGATATGATCCCATGCGAGCCGTCATGGGTCAACTCGATATATGCTCCCCAATTATTTGTGGCCTTGCCATGAACATGTAAATGTGCGTCATATGTTCGCGCATTGCTCCATCCGGAAAAGAAACCATAGTACATATCCTGCATGTCATCGCCAACGAATGGGGCAACCGTGTTATTCTCCCATCTAAAACCATATCTGCCCGGGTCATTAAGGCTTGGTGTACGAAGAACCAGCGCTCCCATGCCGCCAGTTGCCTTTGAAAACATTACATTGCCGTCAACTTCCAATTTCTGCACCGGGGCTGAAGTGCCGATACCAACATTTCCGCCGGTAAGGACAAATTGATTTGTACCTGCAACTAACCCATTAGCAGGCAAGTTAAGGGGCCCAGTCATCGTATCGCCAGAAACTCTTACAAAGGAACCTTCACCTCCTGTCGCGCTCCACATGGCATAGGGAACCACCCCGATCATGTCCCTCGCTCCCACCATTTTGTAAATGCCATTTTTTTTCTTCTTCTCGACCTGCACGTAGTACTGCTGAGAGAAATCAACACCCGAAAGAGCTACCGTGTCACCCAGATTGGTCATGATCTTTGCATTGGTCATTGAAACGATCTTTTCCTCTGACCAGTAAGCACAACTGCCGGCGACGGGATCGTCACAGAGCGAAAATCTTAGGGTATAGTCCTTCGGATATGCCAAGGTGGTCTTCTTCGTGTACGGGATCAGCTGAAGCGGCGCAGCCAGGACCGATGTTGCAATAACAAAAAGTACCACTGATACAAGAAACAATAATTTAGCTTTCATGATACCCTCCTTCTTATGACACTTAAGATTCATGATCCTGCAGCCCTTTTCCCCGCTCAAGAATAAGGTTGCTTCTTCTCCCTTTATATAAACAAGAAAGCCGGGCATACCAAAGGCTCCTTCCTTCGGCAGCTCGGCCATCTTCTTCTCAGACCCGCCGCTTTCCGCCCCCCATCACGCAGGGGTTGGCTTTGTCGGGAAGAAACTACGCGGGCTTTCATGCGGTAGAAAAAAAGACTATATCCCTGCGGTATCCCCCTCTTTGCCTCATTATGGCAGAGCGGTATGGAATGTCAAGTTAAAGATTTAAGGTTTTATTGGTCTGGTATAATGAAAAACGGAATGATTTCAGGGTAATGGGGGCGCAATGGACCGGAAAAAGATGATGTTGCTGATTATTACAAGGCTCCGGCGGGAATATCCTGTCCTCAGGTCGGCCCTGAACTTCAGAAACCCCTTTGAACTCCTGGTCGCAACCATCCTCTCGGCCCAGACAACCGATGCGCATGTAAACAAGGTTACGGAAAGGTTGTTCAAAAAATATAAGAAGCTGGATGAGTATCTCGAAGTATCACCGGAAGAGTTCACGCGGGATGTCCGCTCCGTGAATTTCTTTAATAACAAAGCAAGGAATATCTTGTCCTCGGCCCGGATGATTAAGGAAAATTTCGGAGGGAAAGTGCCGAAGTCCATGGAGGAACTGGTGAGCCTTCCGGGCGTTGCGCGGAAAACCGCCAACATCATCCTGTATAACGCATTCGGCATGATTGAAGGCATAGCGGTCGATACGCATGTGAAGCGTCTTGCGAACAGGCTGGGACTTGCCCGATATGACGATCCCCTCAAGATTGAACGTGATCTGATGGCAATTACGCCGAAGAATGAGTGGGGAGATCTTACCCATCTGCTGATCGCCCATGGCAGGGCAGTATGCCAGGCAAGGAAGCCCCTGCATCAGAAATGCTTACTTGCGGACATATGTCCATCGCGGAATGACTGATGTTCGCCAGGAAGACGAGGTGGAGCAACGATGCAATACACTCACGTGATACGGTAGCAGCAGATGTTTTTTGCGATGGTGTCCTGTTCTAGCTGTCCGCATGGTTGTTTACTGAACTGCTGTTCAGAATTGCCGAATACTCGGCGGACGAATTGATCACGCGGCTGTTGTCGCCGATCACGACGGGGTCGCGGAACGTGCTTGCTTTGACCGAAGAGTTCCCGCCGAGCGGCACCCTGCCGAGTATGCGGGTTGTTTTGTCAGTGGTCCCCTGAATATCTTTTTTCCCCAGTCATCCAGCACGATAGCGTTTGCGGTGAGGAGGTCGTTCTTTTTGCCGGTGTCAAGCCGCCAGTCTTTGAGCACAAAGCTCATTACGTGGTGGCTCATAAGAATGAGCTTCTGGATGGCATCGGTATTTCTCGTTCCCCGCGCTTTGATGGTGCTATCCTGTCGATGGGCTCATGGATAGGGGAAGAAAAGATATACACGCAGACGAGCGCAAGATTGGAAGGAGAATTATCCGGGTCTTCTATCAGCCGGACGATAGCACCGTTCTTTGCCACCTCGGCAACGCCGAACTGCCGGGGGTTGTCGACTTCCTTCAGAAGGATGAGGGCATCGGAATGTTTTTTTGCAGAGCTGGCGATGAATTTCCTCATGTTCTTCCCGATGAGCTTAGCGCCCAGATACTCACGAAAGACGAGCCCTTCAGGAGTCTTTTTGAGATCTTTACCGCGCGGGCAAGACCCGCAGGAGAGTCCTGCGGAATAGAGTGATCTGAACGTTCCATGCCCAGCCATTTCCGATCGTTTGCCTGACCTCGTCTCCCGTTTCGGGGGAGATGACCATGCCGGCATCCTTTACCCCGCGTAGACAATAGTGTCAATGCAGTAAAAGAGGATCGGCCGGTTCGCGACAGGAATGAGCTGCTTCGCACCTGAACAGGTGAGAGGTCTGGGCAATGTACCCCTTCCATGGCTGAGTATGAGCGCCTTCATGGGGCTTATCATAACGACAATAGGGGATCCAATGCAGTTACCGGATCTGTGGTACAGTAACCTTATGGGCATTGCGATACGGGAAATTCATGCGAAGACCATTCTGAGAAAATCCGGCATTCCTGGTGCAGATTACTGTGTCAATGCCTATGTCGGATGTGCCCATGCATGTAGTTACTGTTACGCTACGTTCATGAAGAAATTTATCGGGCATGCAGAGCCGTGGGGGTGTTTTATCGATGTGAAGACAAATGTGCCGGAACTCCTCACAAGAGATATCCGGAGGGCAGTCAAAGGCAATGTGATGATCAGTTCGGTTACTGATGCATATCAGCCCCTCGAGGCGAAATACCGTCTTACGCGGCAGTGCCTTGATATCCTTTGTGCCAATCGGTTTCCTGTTGATATCCTGACCAAATCTCCGCTGGTTCTTAGGGACCTTGATGTGATACAACGGTTCGAACAAATAGATGTCGGCATCACGATAACCACGGATGATGAAGGTATGCGGAGGGTATTTGAGCCGCATGCTCCACCGATCAGTGCGCGTATCGAGACGCTCAGGAAATTGAAAGAACAGGGCGTGAGCACCTATGTTTTCATCGGCCCCCTGCTGCCGATGCATCCGGAAAAACTGGCTGAGAAAATAAGGCCTCATGCCGATGCCGTTTTGATATCCGGCATGAACTATCCGTCCAAGACTGCGGCAGTTTACCGAAGGCGCGGTATCACGCAGTGGCTTGAAAAGGGGTACACGGACGATATACAGGAACGGCTGAAAAAAGGTCTGGCAGGTAAAGACATCACGATATGTTGAGAAAGGGGCTGGTACGGCATGGACATACCACGGAGAAGGCTGGGACGGACCGGTGTAGACGTCACGATCCTCGGGCTCGGGGGCGAGGGAATCCTCCGCACCTTCGGCCATGAAAGAGAGGCGCATGCGGTCATCAACAGGGCTCTGGATCTCGGGATCAACTACTGTGAATCAGCACGGGCATATTCCGGAAGCGAAGCGTATTACGGACTGGCCCTGAAGGAGCGCAGAAGGGATGTTTTTCTGACGAGCAAATCCCATGCGCGCGACATGCACGGCGCCGGGGCGCATCTTGCAGATACGCTCAGGAACATGAAAACCGACTATCTCGACCTCTGGCAGGTCCACGACGTCAGGACGGAAGATGATATCGCGGAGATATTCGGCAGGGGCGGCGCGATTGAGGCCTTTTCTCGGGCACGGGAAAAGGGGTTGGCGAGATTCATCGGTGTTACCGGACACCAGGATCCCCGCATCCTGGCCAGGTGCATAGAGCTTTTTGATTTTGATACGGTACTGATGCCGGTCAATCCCGCAGAACCATCCTACAAGAGCTTTATTGACCGTGTCATACCGCTTGCAAGAGAACGGCAGATGGGCATCATCGCGATGAAGGTATACTTCAGGGGACTTGCTGCACAGCTCGCGCAGCTTTCCTCGCTCGAGACGTTGTACCGTTTTGCCCTTTCGCACGATATAGCAACAGCAGTTATCGGTTGTGACACCATCGCTCATGTCGAGGAAAACGTAAGGTTAGCCCAGGGATTTGTTCCCCTGGACCACCGGGAGAAGGATATCCTCGTGGCATCGGTGCAGCCATATGCCAGACGCCTGATGTATTATAAAGAATAGACAGGATGACCTGCCTGTTACGCGAAAGGGCAGGATGAGGAGGACAGATGATGAAGGCGCTTTTCAGCACGGATGGCAGCAAGGGGACCATATTTCTGCGGCTCGCTCTCGGCATCGTGATCTTTCCCCACGGTGCACAGAAGGTGCTCGGGCTGTTCGGCGGCCCCGGGTACGAAAAGACCATGGAGATCTTTACCACGAAGATGCATTTTCCCGAGTATGCGGTGATCCTGCTCATGATAACGGAGTTTGTGGGCTCGCTTTGTGTTATCGCGGGGCTGTTCACCAGGATATTTGCACTTGCGATTGGTGCCTCCATGGCTGTCTGCGCTTACATGAACCATCTGCAGAACGGATTTTTCATGAACTGGTTCGGCAACCAGAAGGGNNCTATGAGACGTTTGCACGCTGGCTGTCCTTCGGAGGATATATCTGGATGGGGGTCTTGTTCCTCTTCGTTTCTTGGTCCCTTGCGCTGGATCTGTACCATATCGTCATCAGGACCGGGGAGATGTTTCTGCGTCAGGAACTTGCGGCTTTCCGGCCTTCTCCCCGTCTGCGTTTCCTTATACCCTGCGTTCTTTCTCTTGTCTCTGCTGTCTATGGATACTATGAAGCACTGAGCATCCGTACCGAGAAGATAACGCTGCAGACCAGCAAACTTCCCGAATCCGTTGACAGACTAAGGATCGTTCAGATCTCGGATGTGCATCTCGGGCTTATTGTGAGGGGAGGGCGCCTCGGGAGAATACTCCAGGTTGTGAACCGTGCTCAGCCCGATATCCTGGTATCGACCGGTGATCTCGTGGACGGACAGATCAATGGCCTTCCCGGTCTGGCAGAAATGCTTCAGGCGATCAAGCCCCGGTTCGGAAAGTATGCCATACCCGGCAATCATGAATATTATGCCGGCTTTCGACAGGCCGCGGACTTTACAGAGAGGTCCGGCTTTACGATGCTGCGGGGGAAGCGTGTATCGATAGACGGGCTGATGACCGTTGCAGGCGTAGATGATCCGGCAGGCGGCTACTTTCATAAAGAGGATGGGATGACGGAAAAGGAACTGCTGTCCGGTGCGCCACGGAATCAGTTCACCCTTCTGCTCAAGCACCGGCCCTTCATAGATAAGGAATGTCTCGGTTTTTTTGACCTTCAGCTCTCAGGGCATGTGCATAAGGGACAGATATTCCCCTTCGGCCTTCTCACAAAACTCTACTATCCTGTCCATGCGGGGTTTTCCGTTTTCGGCCAAAATTCACATCTCTATGTAAGCAGGGGGACCGGTACCTGGGGGCCACCCATACGGCTTCTGTCTCCTCCCGAAGTTACGATTATTGACCTCGTTCGTTATTCCCGGGAAGCGATGGAAAGTGGAATGCGTGGTCATTGAACGGGCAACCCCTTGTCTTTACAGAGGAATGGGCCATGTGCTAAACTTGATATCTTCAACTGTATATATGGAAAGGTGGTGACGTTATGGCACTCGACAAGGTAAAGAAAGAGACGATCATCGGTGATTTCAGGACCCATGAAAAGGATACCGGCTCTCCCGAAGTTCAGATAGCGATCCTGAGCGAGCGGATAACCTATCTCACCGATCATTTCAAGACACACGCGAAGGACCATCATTCGCGTAGAGGCCTTCTCAAACTCGTCGGTCAGAGAAGAAAGCTGCTTGACTATCTAAAATCTACAAACAAGGAACGGTACGAGAAGGTAATAGCTCGACTTGGAATCAGAAAATAGGAGAATAATGACTAAGACGGTAGTACGTGAACTTCGCGGTAAGGAACTGATATTAGAGACAGGAAAGATGGCGCGGCAGGCTGATGGCTCAGTTGTCGCACGATATGGCGATACGGTGGTTTTGGCGACAGCGGTCAGCAGTAAGACGCAGAGAGAGGGGATCGATTTTTTCCCCCTCACCATCGACTATCAGGAAAAGGCCTATTCAGCAGGGAAGATCCCGGGAGGCTTTTTCAAGAGGGAAGGGAGACCGACAGAAAAGGAGGTGCTCACGTCCCGGCTCATCGACAGGCCGATCAGGCCGCTTTTCCCCAAGGGTTTCCAGAGTGAGACGCAGGGCATTGCGAATGTCCTTTCTTACGGAGATGAAAATATCGCAGATATCCTCGGTATCATAGCCGTTTCCGCTGCACTCCATATTTCGGATATCCCTTTTGACGGTCCGGTAGCTGCGGTGCGGATCGGGAGGGTTTCCGGCACCTTTGTCATCAACCCCGACCTCAAGGAGATCGAGGTGTGCGACTGCAATCTTGTTGTCGCAGGGACCGAGGAGGCTGTTGCCATGGTGGAAGGCGGTGCTCAGGAAATGGGCGAGGGCGATCTGCTTGAGGCGATTGATATAGCTCATGCCGAGATAAGAAAGCTCTGCCGGATGCAGAGTGACTTCAGGAAAGATGCAGGCAAAGAGAAGCGGACCTTCACACCGCCCGCTGTCGATGAGGAACTGAAGAACAGAGTGAGCAGTTTGGCGCTCGACAGGATCAAGGAAGCCATCACGATCCCTGATAAGATTCAGCGACAGAGCGTCCTTGACCAGCTTTTGAAAGAAATAATCGAGAAACTGAATACGCCGGAGAACGATATTGCCCGGGGCATATCCACGGTGTTTAACAGCATAGAAAAAAACCTGGTCCGGAACATGATCCTCGATCATAATGTCAGGGCTGACGGAAGGGCGCCGGAAAAGATCCGGCCGATCACCTGCGAAGTTGGCATACTGCCGCGCACGCACGGCTCAGCCCTCTTCATCAGGGGAGAGACACAGTGCCTTGCTGTTGTTACCCTCGGCACGTCTGATGACGAACAACGGATCGATTCCCTCGAGGGCGAATCGTCAAAGACCTTTATGCTGCATTACAACTTTCCCCCGTTCAGCGTTGGTGAGGTGAAGCCTCTCCGTTCGCCGGGCAGAAGGGAAATCGGCCACGGTAATCTCGCAGAGCGGGCATTGAAGGCGGTGATGCCGGCGAAGACCGAGTTTCCGTACACGGTCAGGATCGTTTCCGATGTTCTTGAATCGAACGGCTCTTCTTCCATGGCGACGGTCTGCGGGGGCACGCTCGCGCTTATGGACGCGGGTGTGCCGGTTAAGGCCCCGGTGGCCGGCATAGCCATGGGTCTTATCAAGGAAGGCGATAAGGTGGTTGTGCTGACCGATATCCTCGGGCTTGAGGATCATCTCGGTGACATGGACTTCAAGGTGACCGGCACGGAGAACGGCATAACCGCATTCCAGATGGATACAAAGATCGGCGGCATTTCCCGCGAGATCATGCTGCATGCCCTTGAACAGGCTCGCCAGGGCAGACTTTACATTCTGAAGAAGATCAGCGAGACCCTTGCCGGACCGCGTGAAAACCTTGCAAGCCATGCCCCGAGGATCTATACGATGCAGATCAAACAGGAGAAGATCCGTGACGTGATCGGCAGCGGCGGAAAGGTCATTCGCGGGATCATCGAGCAGACGGGTGTGAAGATCGACATTAACGACAGCGGAATGATCAACATCGCCGCGACCGACGGCATGGCCGCCCAGAAGGCGATCGACATCATCAACGGTATCGTTGCAGAAGCAGAGATGGGAAAGATCTATCTCGGCAAGGTAAGACGCATCACCGATTTCGGGGCTTTTGTGGAGATCCTTCCCGGGACTGACGGACTGCTCCATATTTCGCAGCTTTCCGATAAACGCGTTGCCAAGGTGACCGACGAGGTGAAAGAGGGTGATGAGGTACTGGTGAAGGTCATAGAGATCGATAAGATGGGCAAGATACGCCTGAGCAGGAAAGAGGCCCTCCGCGAGCAGGGCCAGAAGAAGGACTAGGCCTTTCCCTGTCCGTCCGAAGAGCAGAGGGGGTCTCGACCCCCTTTTTATTTCCCGTGGTCTGATGCAGTGCCGGATGCCTGCAGGAAATCCGGGTAAGCACATCCAAGATATCTGAGGTATTCATGTTCACGAAAACACATCTCGAAAATGGTATACCGGTGGTTATGGAGTCGTTCAAAAACGTCCGCTCGGTCGCCATAGGCGTATGGGTAAAGGTAGGGTCNNGCCTTTTACGTGAAGATGCTCGACGAATATCTGGAGCGGGGGATCAATCTTCTTTCCGAGATCTTCGTCCATTCCACCTTTCCCGAGGACGAACTGGAAAAGGAGAAGAAGATCATCAAGGAAGAGATAAAGATGGTTGAGGATACCCCTGACGATTATATTCATGACCTTTTCACGCAGACGGTATGGGGCCGGGAAGGGTTAGGACAGCCGGTGCTCGGCACCCGGGAGTCGATAGCTTCATTCACCCGGGACGAAATCATGAGCCATATCCGCCGGTATTACGGCACGAAAGACTTGGTCATTGCATGCGCAGGAAATTTTGACCATGAACAGGTCATGAAGGTGCTGAACGAAAGGTTCGGCAGCCTGCGGCAGGGTTCGGCTGCCAAGACAGGAGATGTTCCTGACTTCAGGTTCAGCAGGAAAGTCTTTGTCAAGGACCTTTCCGAGGCACATGTCTGCATCGGCGTGCCCGGCCTGTCTCAGATGAGCAAGGACCGGTATGCGCTGTTCATCCTCAACACGATCCTCGGCGGAAGCGTCAGTTCCCGGTTATTTCAGGAGGTGCGAGAGAACAGAGGTCTCGCATATTCCGTATATTCGTTCACCGCAATGTATTACGATACGGGATTATGGGGCGTCTATGCAGGGGTGAGCAGGAAACGTGTCAGGGAGGTTTGTGAACTGATCGTCAAGGAGATGCTGGCGCTCGGAAAAACTCTGACGGAAGACGAACTGGATAAGGCAAAACGTCACCTGAAGGGGAATATGATCCTCGCCCTTGAGTCAACCAACAGCCGGATGAACAATATTGCCCGGCAGGAGATGTACTACGGCAGATACATATCACCGGACGAGATCATACGATCGGTCGACAGGGTGCGACTCGCTGATGTCCAGGGGCTGGCCGGCCAGCTCATCGTCCGTGACAGGTTCTCTGTGACGGCATTCGGTCCCCTGGAAAAAGATGTGCTGGAGGGTATTTTTGAACAATAGCGCAAGGGTGTGCAATAATAACGGATGAAGCGAATATGCATTACGCTGAGTCTCATTTTCCTCCTTTTCTCCTGTGCGGCACAACAGACAAAGGCTACGCATGAATCCGTTGTCCCCCCCCCTGATGCTGCCTACTATTTCATCAGAGGGTATGAGGCCGAGATGTCCCACGCGTGGGATGAGGCAGAACAGTTCTACCGCAGGGCGCTTGAAATTGATCCTTCATCCGTCGAGCTGCAGGTACAGCTTGCCTATGTCATCTTCCGTACCGGAAACACTGCCGAGGTGGCGGAACTTATTGACAGCGTCCTGAAAGACCATCCTGATAGTATCCCTGCCCTTAAGCTCAAGGCGGAACTCTATAAGGACAAGAAACAGTATCGGGAGGCTGCTGAGACCTATGACCGCATGGCGGAACTGGATCCTGACAACAGCGATATGCTTTTCATGGCGGGAGTGCTGTATTACTACAGTGAGGAGTATGACCGTTCCATTGCGGTTCTCGAACGGCTTATCAAGAAGGACCCGGGGGCCTACCGGGCGATGGACCTGCTCGGGTCTCTCTATATCGACAGAAAAGACTATGACACGGCAGAGACATATCTCCGCCGCACTATTCAAATACAGCCGAACCTTGACGCCGCCCACTTCAAACTCGGCATCGTCCTGGAGCAAAAAGATAATTTGGACGAGGCTGTCAAACAGTTTGAAGAGGCGGTGCGGATCAATCCCTATAACAGCCAGATGCGGCAGAAGCTTGCGCAGGCATATCTGAAACAGAAC